>CALWNN010000044.1 GCA_944382845.1 uncultured Clostridia bacterium | reverse complement strand
TTTGTGCTATACTTTCCATAAATGATTGAGACCTTTCTGTTGATTTTGTTTGTGGCGAACTCTATTTTAACAGATCTCAATCATTTTTTCTATACCCTGTAGTCTCACATCTATTGTAACATTACATCTCCGATTTAAAAGTTGTCAAATCCGGGTTGAAAAAATTTGTCTTTTATGCTATAATGTATTTACATTTATTTAATTAACGGAGGATAAAATTATGCCTGAAACAATGGATATAAAACCCCAAAATGCACTTTCGGGAAACAGGCAAAAGGAAAAGTACCTATTTGTTTTTGTTGTTTCCTTTGTGGTGTTTATGGTAGTGCTTGTACCCATTTTAATAGTAAGCAAAGGCTATATGTTTTATTACGGGGATTTCAACGCCCAGCAGAATATGTTCTACGACCATGTTCAGAGGGCTGTGAAAAGCGGCAGTCTTAACTGGGACTGGGGAACAGACCTGGGTTCAAGCTTTATTGGTTCATATGCATTTTATCTTCTTGGAAGCCCTTTTTTCTGGATAACCGTTCTTTTCCCCGAAGGGGCGGCTCCGTATCTTATTCCGTGGCTTCTTGGTCTTAAAACCTCGGTTGCGGCTGTTACCTCCTATGCTTATATAAGGCGTTTTGTGAAAACTCCCGACTCTGCGGCAATAGGCGCATTTTTGTATGCTTTTTCAGGTTTTCAGCTTTACGACCTTTTCTTTAACCATTTCCACGATGTCACCGCCTTTTTTCCGCTTCTTCTTCTTGCGCTTGAAATGGCTGTTGTTGATAATAAAAAGGGAGTATTCGCTCTTACAGTTGCATTGTCGGCTGTGGTGAACTATTTCTTTTTTGTGGGTCATGTGGTATTCCTTGTAATATACTTTATATGCAGATGTCTTTCAAAGGATTTTACAATAAACATAAAAAAGTTCGGGATTCTTGCCCTTGAATCTGTTGTGGGCGTAATGCTTTCTGCTTTTATGCTTGTTCCTGCGGTTCTTGCTATAACGGGAAACCCAAGAATGGAATCTTCTATCAACGGAATAAATATGGTGGTTTACAATGAAAGCGTAAGAATATTAAGGATAATCCAGTCTTTCTTCATGATGTCAGATCCGCCTGCAAGAAGCAACCTTTTTGCGTCTGAGTACGGAAGATGGTCGTCTATCGCAGGATATCTTCCTATGTTTTCCATGGCGGGAGTCATCGCCTTTATGAGGGGAGTAAAAAAGCACTGGGCAAAGAGAGTTATTGCCGTCTGCATAGTTTTTGCATTTGTTCCCTTCCTTAACACTGCATTTTATTTATTTACAAGCGCTTATTACAGGTGGTTCTATATGCCTGTGCTTATTATGGCGCTTATGACTTCACTTGTGCTTGAAAGTGCGAAAGAAAATGAGGAGGGACTTTCCTTTAAAAAGGGGATACCTGCGGTGTGCGTCGTCCTTGGAATATTCATTGTAATAAGCCTTCTTCCTTCAAAGGTCACTGATGAGACCACTACGGGAGAAGTTGCGGAAAAAATTAAGTTTGCACAGGTAGCTCAGTATCCCGGACTGTTCTCTTTGCAGATGGCGGTAACTGTCCTTACGCTGCTGCTTCTTATATTGTTTGTTTACAAGCTTTCAAAGAATAAAAAGAATTACTATAGGATAATAACTGTTTTTACCGTTATTTCAATTACGGTTTATTCTGCGTCGAATATATGGTACGGGGCGCTTCAGGGGCCTGAGCCTCAGAAGTACATCGATCAGGCAATAAACGGCGCCGACCAGCTTCAGCTTGAACAGACAGATGGCGAATTTTACCGCATAGACACAAGTCCGAACATAGATAACTACTGTATGTTCTGGGGTTATTCTTCAATGAGAGCTTTCCAAAGCGTGGTAACTACTTCAATTATGGAATTTTATATTGATATGGGTCTTTCAAGGGACGTAGCTTCACGCATCGACACAAAATACACCTCTCTCCGCGGACTTTTATCGGTCAAATATTATGTTTACCAAAAGCACGGCGACGAGAATGAGGAGAAAAAAGGCAGTCCTGTATTCGGATTTACAAAGCTTAAGGAAACCAAGGATTTCATAGTTTACGAAAATGAAAACTATATTCCTATGGGATTTGCTTACGACACTTATATTACCGAGGAGCAATTCAAGGAATTATCCACGGCGAACAAGGCGGTTGTTCTTCTTGACAGTCTTGTCCTTACTCCTGAGCAGTACCTTAAATACAGTGACATTATTGAAAAGGGAGACGGAAAAGTAAACACGTCAACCCCGTTTTATAAAAATCTCTGTGAGGAAAGAAGAGAGCAGTCCTGCAAAAGCTTTTATGCTGATAAGGACGGCTTTACGGCTGAGATAGACCTTGACAGCGACAAGCTTGTGTTCTTCTCTGTTCCTTACGACAAAGGTTTTACCGCAACGGTAAACGGAGTTGAAACAGAAATTGAAAAGGTTTCAAACGGCATGATGGCGGTAAGAGTTCCTGCCGGAGAAAATAATGTGATTCGTTTTGATTTTGAGACATACGGCTTCAGACAGGGTGTTATTATCTCGGTTTGCGGCGGAATTATTCTTGCTGTTTATCTTGGAATAAACGCTTGTCTTAAGAGAAAAAAGACGGCTGTTAATGTTAAATCCGAAAGTGAAAACAATGAAGAAGAGGAGTAATGATTATGCATCTTTGGGAAAAAACTCTTGAGGTCAAGGAGATATTTAAGGGAAAGATCCTTGATGTGACACATGAAAAGGTGGAGCTTGAAAACGGCTCGACTTCATATCGTGAGCTTGTCCACCATAACGGGGGAGTTTGCGTTGTGCCTCTTACCGACAACGGAGAGGTTATTATGGTAGAGCAGTTTCGTTATCCTTTTAAGGAAGTCCTTACGGAGATCCCGGCAGGAAAGCTTGAAAAGGGGGAAGATCCGCGGGTGTGCGGAATAAGAGAGCTTAAAGAGGAAGTGGGCGCTCAGGCGGCGGAATTTATCTATCTGGGCAGGCTTTACCCAACGGTAGCCTACGACACGGAAATAATTTATATGTACCTTGCAAAAGGTTTATCTTTTGGAGATCAGAAGCTTGACGAGGGCGAATTTTTGGAGCTTAAGAAGGTACCTCTTGAAGAAGCCTACCGTCTGGCGGTAATGAACAAGCTTCCCGATTCAAAGACGCAGATAGCGATAATGAAAACTTATGCTCTTGAAAAAGGACTTGTAAGTAAAGAGGAATTTTTATCGGAAGTAAAAGACATGGAATGACATGGGTGTTATTCCCGTTTCCGCCTCTATACTCTGTTACATTTTTTAGTGCGTGAGAAGTTTTGTCTTTTAGCGCTTTACGCTGAAAACAGAAAAAACAAATCCCCGACTGTGAAAAATCGGGGATTATTTTTTTGCTTTTTCGCTTGTTCGGTTAACATCTTACTTTTTACTTTGCTTTCACCGCAAAGACAGTAGGCTTTATCTCTGTCCGGTCTGCCCGGCGAAAAGGGTGCAGGAACTTTCCTGCTGATTCTTCAAAATCACAAACCTTATTTCGCTGAGTTTTCGGTGCAAAGATAGGATTTTTATCTCTGCCCGGCGAAAAGGGTGCAGGAACTTTCCTGCCGATTTTTCAAAGTTATAAACCCTATCCGTCTGAAATTTTCGGTGCGAAGGTAGGATTTTATCCAAGTTGGGCGAAAAGGGTGTAGGAACTTTCCTGCCGTTGGGCCGGTTAGCCCATTACTACTTCTACTTCGTGAACGGAACCTTCCTCAAATACAGGAATAACATTGCCGTTTACTTTGACGCCGTCGCAGATAACCGACTTGATTCCCTTGGAAATGTGATCAGGGTTTGTAACCTTAATATTGTAGGTGTTGCCCCTGAACTTTCTTGTTACGTTAAATCCGTCCCAGCTTTCAGGAATTGAAGGATCTATTTTAAGTCCGTTATAGTCCGGGATTACGCCTAAAATGTACTGGGATACGGCAACGAAATTCCATGCGGCAGTACCTGTAAGCCATGAGTTCTTTGCTTCGCCGTGACGTGAAGCGTCCTTTCCTGCAATCATCTGAGCGTAAACGTAAGGCTCTGTTCTGTGAAGATCTGAAATGTCCTCAAGATAAGCGGGAGCTATCTTTGAATAGTATTCAAATGCTTGATCTCCTCTTCCGATAGCGGCTTCAGCACAGATTATCCATGCGTTGTTGTGACAGAAAATGCCTGCGTTTTCCTTGTATCCTGCAGGATATGTGGAAATTTCACCGTATTCAACATAGTATCTTGTAAATGCGGGATTGTTGAGAACAAGTCCGTATTTTGAGTCAAGATATTTCTTTACGCTGTTCATGGTGAGAATGTCCTTGCCGCTGTCCTTGCCAAGTCCGCTCATTACGCAGAAGCCCTGAGGTTCGATGAATATCTTTCCTTCCTCGCATTCGTGTGAACCTACCTTCTTGCCGAAGTCGTCATAAGCTCTCAAGAACCACTGTCCGTCCCAGCCGTACTTCATAATGTTGTCAGCCATCTTGTCAATTTCTTCTCTTGCCTTTGAAGCTTCATCGTCCATTCCCTTGTACTTGCAGAGAGCCTCGTACTCAGGACCTATGAATGTGAACATTCCGGCAACCATAACAGATTCCGCAACCTTGCTGTATTTGTCCTCGCCGTATTTCGGTGAAGTTGAAGTCTGGAAGGATTCGCCCGGAGTCATTGAGAAACATGAAAGGTTAAGACAGTCGTTCCAGTCAGCTCTCATTGCAAGTGGAAGTCCGTGAGGACCCACATTTGCCGCAACGTGCCAGAAGCTCTGCGTAAGATGGTGCATCATTGTCTGAGCCTTGGTCTGGTCGTTGTCGTAAGGAACCATTTCATCAAGTATGGAGTAGTCCCCTGTTTCCTTTATGTACTGAGCGGTTGAAAGTATCATCCACAGCGGATCGTCTGAGAAGTCGCCGCCTATTTCGTCATTTCCCTTCTTGGTAAGAGGCTGATACTGGTGGTAGCATCCGCCGTCCTCAAGCTGAGTTGCGGCAAGGTCGAGAAGCCTTTCTCTTGCTCTTTCGGGTATCTGGTGAACAAATCCGAGAAGGTCCTGGTTTGAATCTCTGAAGCCCATTCCTCTTCCGATTCCGCTTTCAAAATATGAAGCCGAACGTGACATATTGAATGTAACCATGCACTGGTACTGATTCCATATGTTTACCATTCTGTTGAGCTTGTCGTCAGCGGTGTTTACAGTGTATTTTGAAAGAAGTTCGTTCCATGTTTCTTTAAGCTCAGCAAGAGCCTTGTCAGCCTTTTCGGCAGTGTTCATGGATTCTATCATAGCATGGGCTCTTGATTTGTTCATCGAGCCGTCGGCGTTGAATTTTTCTTCGTAAGGATTTTCAACATAGCCAAGCATGAATACAAGGGTCTTTTCTTCGCCGGCTTCAAGAGCAATGTCAACGCAGTGCGAAGCGATAGGCGACCAGCCGTCGGCAACTGAATTCTTGCTCTTTCCTTCAACAACAACATCAGGTGCGTCAAAGCCGTTGTAAAGTCCGATAAAGCTTTCTCTGTCGGTGTCAAATCCGCTGATTTCGGAGTTTACGGTATAAAATGCAAAATGATTTCTTCTTTCCTTGTACTCGGTCTTATGGTAAAGGGTTGAGCCTTCAATCTCAACTTCGCCGGTGTTGAAGTTTCTCTGGAAGTTTGTGGAGTCGTCCTGTGCGTTCCACAGGCACCATTCGATAAACGAGAAAAGCTTGAATTCCTTTTTCTTGCCGGAAGTATTTTTCAAAACGACCTTCTGAACCTCGCCGTTAAAGTTCTGAGGAACAAAGAAGGTGATCTCGGCCTCTATTCCGTTTCGTTCTCCCTTGATTACAGTATAACCCATACCGTGGCGACAGGAATAATTATCAAGGTCCTTCTTTACGGGAGCCCATCCCGGAGTCCAGTAATCGCCGTTGTCGTTTATGTAGAAATATCTTCCACCTGCGTCAACGGGAACATTGTTGTAGCGGTAACGTGTTATTCTTCTTAGACGGGCGTCCTTGTAGAAGCTGTATCCGCCTGCTGTGTTGGAGATAAGGGAGAAAAACTCCTGAGTTCCAAGGTAGTTTATCCAAGGATATGGAGTTTTTGGGTTTGTGATGACATATTCCTTGTTTACGTCATCAAAGTAGCCGAATTTCATTTGCTATTATCCACCTTTCAAAAATATATTAATGAATTAAATTCAAATTGAATTTCAAGATTAAACAGTGAAAAACCTTTGTGAGCAGGTAAAGGACTGACCTTCGAAAAGCTCGGCATTTCCGCTTACGCTGTCGGGAAGGCTCAGATTTACCGCATTTATCATAGCCGTCATGGGTTCGGGGCAAAAATAGCCCTTATCCCCGTTATCGTTCCACATATTCCAGAATTTAAATTCCGGTGAAACTTCGTTTAAAATGCTGTGTCCTGTTGCATGGTCGGTGACCACAACCCCGTAGAAGTCCTTTCCGTCAAAGCTGTTCATACAGGCTGTGTACATATCGTTTGATATCACCTGACCGGTAGGGATTTTAGTTCCGTTTTTATATTCCCAATCCCAGTCGTCAAGGTCAAGAAGCTTTTCGGTGGGCAGGCATCTCTCATTAAGCTCGCACTTTTTTTCCACAGGAACGCTCAGAGTCATGGTGTCTTCTTTTCCGCCTGCCGTCATAGGAGCGTTCAGGCAGGTGTGAGTGCAAATGGAAACAGGAAGAGTCTTCGGTGAAAGGTCAGTGAGCTTTATTCTCTGTTCAAGTCCGCCTTCGTCCGAAAGCTCAAAGGTATATTCAATCCTGAAGTCTACAGGGAAATACTCATACATTTCATCAGTTTCATCAAAGGTGTAGGATGTTTCAAGCACTGCCCTGACTCCGTCGCTGAAAGCTTTTTCAACAGTATGTTCTCTTTTATGCACCCAGCCGTGGATATAGTTGTCAAAAAGGGTTTCGTTTATTGGCAGGTTATAAATCCCGTCCGAGGTCTTTATAATACCCTTATCAAATCTGTTGGGGAGGTAGAGGGTAGGAAGTCCCCATATCTCTCTTGCCTGATTTATGGTATCAAAGGTAACGTCATCTTTATATCTGAAAACCTCAATGTTATTTATCTTGTCAAAAAGACGAATAACAGAGCAACCGGTAAGCGGTGATATTATCGCAGAATATTTTTCGGTTTCAAGCCGTGTGCAGCAAAGACCCTTGAACTGATATGAACTGTCAGCATAGCCTGCCATTTTCAAAGCCCCTTTCACAAATACGTAAACGTTTAATTAAGAAATATTATATCACAAATAAAAAGTTTTGTCTATAGCTTACTGCTGATTTTTAACACAAAAAGTCCATTAAAAATCATATTTGTAATCTTTGATTAAATTTTATGTCAAAAACAGGACGAAATGTACAAATGCGTTGAAAAATCAGACAGAATTTAATTTTACGCAAAAGAATAATCCGATTGTACACGGTAATAATATAGACAGGACGAAAGTCTTGGTTGCCTGACAAAAATACAGAAAGGAATGATAAAAATGCTCGACAGAATAGCTTTGATCCTTCTTATTATCGGTGGCATTAACTGGGGTCTTGTGGGGATTTTCCAATTTGACCTTGTTGCATGGGCTTTTGGCGGAACAGCCGGTATCATAAGCCGAATCGTTTACGTTCTTGTGGCTCTTTCAGCCATCTGGTGCGTATCGTTGTTTTTCAAAAACAACAGCATGGTAGAGCAGAATTAACATTTCTGCTTGAAAAGGAAAGGGAGCTTTACATTAAAAAAGGAAAGCTGGTAAACAGGGTTTGCGCTTTCATTCTTGAAAAAGAAACTTTTTTAAAAAGCTTCCTTTCCTTTTTTATAGCTTGAATACAAATTATGTAACATAATGTGATAGGTTTGTGACAAAAATCAAGGCAAGCTTTTGTGTAAATTAACGAAAATTATGCAAAAACCGTGGAAAATCAAAACATTTTCTTGACTTGAACAGGAAGATGTATTATAATATAACTGGTGTTAAGAAATGATTTAATTTCTTACATCCGTTTTGTTGTCTCCTTTCTTTTGTTCTACACATAGTTTATTTCATTTTATCTTCGCAGGGCATTTGGCTCTGCTATTTTTTTTGCTTTTTTAAGGTTAAAATCTCCCCTCTGCCGATTTAAATATGCGACGTAACATAAGACAAAAACCCCTGTATGCCCAATGGCTTACTGGGGTTGTGTTTTATTTACGGTCCTTTTCGTCTAACAGTTTGTACACATAGCTCAGAACAGCGCGTCTTGTAATAATGCCTACAAAATGTCCTCTGCTGTCAACCACAGGTATGAAATTCCTGTCCATTACTTCGTGAAACAGAATATTCATATCCGCGTCAATAGATACAGCCGGATTAAATCCTCGCCGCACAAGCTCCACTATAGATATGTCCTCCATTTCCTTGAGGTCGAGTTTGCCGGACTTTAAGATGTAGGAAAGAAAATCCTTGTCGCTTATTGTGCCTATGTATTTTCCCTCCTTGCTTATAAGAGGTACAGCCGTAAAACTATGCTTTTTGAATTTTTCAACGCCCTGTCTTACGGTGTTTTCTTCGCTTAAATATACTACTTCGGTTTTTGGAGTAAGTAACATTGCAGGGTTCATAGCTTTTTGCTCCTTATGGGTTTTTGTTGATTATAACACCGGCGCTACATCAGTTATACAGATTTATATGAATATTATGTTACTATTTGATTAATGAAAAAAATTAAAAACCCTCTTGACAACAGGAAAGAAAAGGTGTATACTCTAACTGTACTAAGACAATTAGTACACTTACTACACATAGTACGAAGATAAAATGAACAGAGAAACAAAAGAAGGAAAAAGACAGAAAGGTGGAAATGGAGAATAAAAGAAAGGAGAGAATCATATGTTTGACATCGACCTTAAAAGCAGAGTGCCTATTTATGAACAGCTTTATAAAAAGATACTTGAGCTTATCATGAACGGCATACTTGAAGAAAATTCTCAGATACCAAGCGTAAGAGGTCTTGCCAAGGATATCGGAATCAATCCCAACACTGTTTCAAAAGCCTATCAACAGCTTGAGCGTGAAGGGATTATCTATTCAATTCCCGGCAGAGGAAGCTTTATTGCCAAGCTTAATCACGACAACGTAAAAAATTACGCCTTTACTGATTTTGACAGGATAGTAAGCTCCGCTCTTGATTCAGGGGTCACCGCTGAGGAATTAAAAGACAGAATAGACTTTATACTTAACAAGAAAGAAAAGAAGGAGGAAACGCAATGATAGAACTGAAAGGGGTAACCAAAACCTTTGACAACGGGTTCAAGGCTCTTGACAATATAGACCTTGTTATCCCGGAGGGAAGCGCTTTCGGACTTTTAGGTTCAAACGGCGCGGGAAAATCAACTATATTAAGACTGCTTGCGGGAATATATTCTCAGGACAGCGGAGAGGTGCTTGTTGATGGAGGGAAAGTTTTTAACTCGCCGTCCGTCAAGAGAAAGATATTTTTTGTAAACGATGAAACAATTCAGTTTACATCAAGCACATTAAACGAGATAAAGTCGTTTTACAAGGGATTTTATCCGGAATTTTCCGAAGAAGCGTTTGAAAGGCTTAACGGAGTCATTAAACTTCCTGTGGACAAAAAGCTTTCAACATTCTCAAAAGGCATGAAGCGTCAGGCGATAGTTCTGATAGGTCTTGCCTGCCGTCCCGATTACCTTATGCTTGACGAGGCGTTTGACGGACTTGACCCTACTATGAGGATAATCGTAAAAAGAATGCTTGTTGACGCTATGCTTGACAGGAAAATGACGGCAATTATTTCTTCTCACAATTTAAACGAGATAAACGAGGTTTGCGACACGGTTGCGCTTCTTCACAAAGGAAAAATTCTCTTTAACAGAGAAGTCGATTCCGTTAAGGGAAATATCCACAAGTATCAGTGCGTGTTCAAGTCGGAAATTACAAAGGACGACCTTGCGGGAATCGAGATACTTCACTTTGAGAAAAATCACAGTATTTATAACATTATTGCCAAAGGACCGAGCGAAGAAGTAACAGAGGTTATAAACAGGAAACAACCTGTTGTGCTTGACGTTATTCCGCTTACGCTTGAAGAAATATTTATTTACGAAATGGAGGTGCTGGGTTATGACTTCGACGGTATCGACCGCTAAAACCCGGAAAGAAAGCTTTTTCAGGCATTATTTTCTTATGGGATTCCGCCGCACAAGAAAGGCGATGATAATTCTTTCGGTTTTGCAGATAATCGGTATTCCTCTGACGGAAATTCTCATGACGGTAACTTTAAAAGCCGATCTGGCCGAAAAATACGACACTTCGGAAATTTTCGCTACTCTCACTGTGTTTTCTGCGGTTCTTTCGGTAATTTTCCTTGTGTGCGCTCTTCTTGCGGGAATGTTTTTTGCAATACAAAGCTTTGGCTATCTTCACAAGAAATCCATTACCGATATGTACTATGCTCTTCCTGTTTCAACAAACCAGCGTTTCTTTGCTGATTTTTCATCGGGAATCATAGCGTATTTTGTTCCTATGATAATAGGTTTTGCGGCAACTCTCATAACGGCCCTTGCCTGCACGGGAGCAGTTGCGGAAATAAATGAGATGTTAACCGCTTACGGAGTGGGAACTCTCCAGACGCTGGTGATAAAGGCATTTCTGCTGGCTTTTGCCGTAATGCTGATGTTTTACGTTCTTTCCTGTCTTGTTTGCACCCTTTGCGGACAATTCTTTGAGACCATCACATATACGATTGTTATAAACGGACTTATTCCCGGAATTATCGCAATTGTATTTCTTGTACTTTTTTCAAACGCATACGGAGTTGATTTCAGTTCTTACGCAATGAACATTGTAAGAATGACAAGCCCTGCCGGAGTTCTGATATACTATCTCTGCTCACTCAACAGCTCAACTCAGCTGTATTATACAAACGGCGGAATCGAGGGTGTTGTCCGGTGGGACGCAATTCTTTTGCAGATCGCTTACATTCTGATATTTACAGCCGTTTACTTTGCCGTAACCTATCTTCTTTACAGGAAAAGAAGGTCTGAGGACGTAGGAAAGCCCTTTGTATTCAGCTTTTTCTACTATGTAATAACCTTCTGCATGGTATTGTGCGTATGTTCCATCGGAGTTATAAATGAAATGGCGGCTTATATTGGTTCAGCGTTTGCCTCGATAGTATTCTTTATGATAGTTGACGCTATCACAAAGAGAGGTTCCTTCAAGATAAAGACCTTTGCAAGAGCCTTTGTAACAGGCATTGTAATGACGGGTGTTTCCATTGTATTTGTAGTTATCTGCAACCACTCCGATGGATTTGGCGTTGTATACAATATCCCTGAGGCGGACAACGTAAAGAATGTAACTGTTGAGTTTGAACTTTATGGTTCAAGTTTGTCCTATGAGGAGGAAAGTCTGATTACGGATTTGACAAATATATCTATGGTTACTTTTGACGACAGACAAGGAAAAGAAATGGTAATTTCCATGCACCGTGACATTATTAATAATTACAAGAACAACAAGGATTTTTACGACGACATGAACGATATTATAATAGAATCTGTTGATGGAGAAAATTCATACGGAACGGTAAATATCACATACAAGCTTGATTCCGACCTTACCATGACCAGAACCTATTTCATTTCCCACAACTTCCTTGACATAGTGGGGGATTTCCTCACAAGCGATGTATACACGGAAAGCTGCTTTGAGCAGATAAAGGAAAACTTTAAACAGGATAAAGCACAGTACGGTTTCAGCTCAATTGAGTTTTACCCTGAAATTTACTACTATTCAAAAGACCTTTCGGGTAACTGTTTCAGCGTTGAACTTACAGATTCTTTATCAGACGGATTTTTTGAAAGCTATGAAAAGGACATAAGAAACAAGCTTGACTCAGAGGAAGATAATTCCGGTTCCGTAATGGTAGGAAGCGTGGCGTTAGGCTGGAACTCATATACCATATATTCTTCATACGAAAACACGATAAAATTTATAAACGAGAATATTACCGGAAATCCCTTCTACACAATGAATTTTTCAGAGGGCGCAAAGGCGGTTTTAAACGGAGATATCGACAATGCAAATCTTTATGATTCTTCCATGATATCGGTTACTCTGGCGCCTGATTACGACTCGGATGAACCGTATTATTTCGCCGAATATTACTTTGTCGAAAACAACAACAAAGCAGTCAGCGACCTTGTAGACCTTGCAGGAAAAATAGAAGCCTACTATGAGCAAAGCGGTATATCGGCCGATTACAATAAAGCGTCGGTTATCATTTACGGAAATGTTAACATTCCTGTTCCCGATGAATTTTTAGATGATGTAATAAGGTTTGCCGAAAAGTACAAGGACGAAAAGCAGAGCTATTCAGAGTCCTTTGACGAAATAAGAAATGAAGCGCTCAAGGAAGTCGGTTCACAAGCTGAAGAAGAACTTGCGGCATAATCAGCTTTTACGTATATTTGTTAAAACGCCGAATAATCCCCCTCCCGGAAGTTATCCTTCCGCGAGGGGGATACCCATTTATCCGAGTTTAAACAGATAAAACGGCAAAGTCGGCGAAGTTTTTACAAAACTTTTATAAGCCAGTAAACAAATCCGTAGATCACGGACGCGGAAACTCCGTAAAGAATCACAGGACCGCAGATAATGAAAATTTTTGCTCCAAGTCCCAGAACAAGTCCTTCCGAGTGAAATTCGATTGCCGGAGAGACAACCGAATTTGCAAAGCCGGTTATGGGAACAAGAGTTCCTGCCCCGGCGATCTTTGCAAGTTTGTGATATAATCCGAGACCGGTCAGAAGGGCGGAGATAAAAACAAGTGTTATTGAAACAAGGGTTGAGGAATTTTTCTGGGACATTCCACCAAGCTTATAAAGGTCGCCGAGGATCTGACCGAGCAGGCATATACTTCCCCCCACCAAAAACGCACAGGGTATGGTTTTTATGCTTTTTGTGGGCGGCGACACATCTTTTACTAATTGAGCGTATTCTTTTTTTGTTACAGCCATAAAATCATCCTCTTCTTTCTTTTTTATAATGCTCAGTTTTTTTTGATTTATGCAAAAGATGATTTTAAAAAGCCGGGGCGTTTAAGCCTTATCTTGCTGAATTGTGGACGTGAAGTGAAAAATCCCCCTCAAATAAGGGACTGATATGCCCGGCGTCATGCCTCAGGTACATTTTTAAAAGTTCGTGCATACAATTAAATGTAAGGTCAGATTTCAACGTGATTAAAGGCAATGCCTCCCTTTGTCATATCTATGAAAAGATAACATGGCGCTTTCCCGTCACGGGGGCAGGAGGCGCTTCCGGGGTTTATAATGTGCAATCCGTCGTCGTATTCGTAATACCGGCAATGAGTATGCCCGAAAAGAGCAATGTCCGCTCCTTGTGAACGAGCAAAGTCGGAAAGCTGAGAAAGCCCGTATTTTACCCCCATTGTGTGACCGTGACAGAAAATTATCTTGTGTCCCTCGGCAGTGAAGATGTCAGTGTTGGGAAAAAACGAACCGTAGTCGCAGTTTCCTGCAACAATGTGAAAGGTAAGGTCCTTACGGCGCTGGGCGACGCGGTCAACTATGCTGTCGCCGTCTCCCAAAAAAATAAAGTGGCGAACCTCGGGGTTTTTTAAAATTATCTTTTCAACAGCACGGCCGTTTCCGTGAATGTCGGAAAACACAACAACTCTCAATTGAAATTCTCCTTACAAATTTAAATCGGAGCAAAGCGTTGATAAGTATGTCTGCTTTTCAGCAGACAGGCTTAATCACGTTGCGACGTGGTTATAGTTACAACCATTGAAAAAGTATAGCATAACTTTTTTTCAATTGCAATAGGCTTTAAAATAACTTAACAGTTTTATCAAATTTATCAAACGGCGAAAGGAAATGATTATTATGAACTTGAACCTGAACGAAAAACAGCTTGAAATGCTTCTTAAAACCGCAAGCGCAAAGCTTGGAACAACACCTGAAGCTTTGAAAAATCAGCTTCAGAACGGAACCTTTGACAAGGCTCTGACCAAGGTCTCCGATTCTCAGGGTGAAATGCTCAAGAAGGCTCTTTCGGATCCGAAACAGGCTGAAAAGCTTCTTTCCACGCCTCAGGCGCAGGCAATATATAAGAAACTGACAGGAAAGTAACACAATATTCAACGACAATCAACATAAGCGAAAGGTCTTGGATCTGACAGATTCCTGATCTTTCGCCATTGACCTGTAAAAGCTGATCTCTGATCTCATACCGCTGAAAGGGGGAATTGAACTTGGACGACATGAATATCATGGACAGCATAAACAAAGTTCTCAACGACCCGGAAAGCATGAAGCAGTTAAACGAGCTTGCAAAAATGTTTTCTGATAGTAACAGCGCCACCGAAGCTAACCCGCCTGTAAAGCAAGACCCGCCTGACAGCAGTCGTAGCCTTGACCTTTCGGGACTTATCAAAGCTTTTTCTTCACAAAACAAGCCCCCCTCAAATGATCAGGCCGGGTGTTTTGACATGAACAAGCTTCTTGTATTGCAGTCTGTTATGGAAAAGGCAAATACAAAGGACAAGAATATTGACCTGCTTCTTGCGCTGAAGCCTCATCTGAATGAGGAAAACCGTAATAAAGTCGACAGACTCATAAAAATCTTCAGACTTATGTCCCTTTATCCTGTTCTGAAAGAAAGCGGACTTGTGGGAGGCGATCTTCTTGGCATTATCTGATAAGGAATTTAAGTCCATGCAACAGGACGCAGCCGAGCGCGTCAGAGAAATGCGCAGACGTTCAAGAGAGCTTATTTCGGGAGGAGAAAAGCATACTCCCCCATACCCACAGCATGAAAAGAATGATTCCGCAGAAGGGACGACTGAAAGGCGTCCGCAGTCAAACAACCAAAAAAGCAGTCCTTTCAGGCTTGAGGAGTTGCTTTCGCAATTCAAGATCGACGAGGAAAAAGCCCTTATTGCAATGATTATTTACATACTTGCAAAAAACGGAGCAGACGTAAAACTGCTTATCGGTCTGGGGTATCTTCTCCTTTGAGCTGAGGCAGTATGACACGGCTTACTTCTCCTGAGGAAATAACCTGCTCCTGTCCGTTGTTGTCCTTTACAACAAGTCTTGCCTTATGGTCGATTCCTAAAACCAACCCCTCAAACTCCTCGTTTCCTCTTGAAATAACGACTCGCTTGCCGTCAAGATATGAACGCTTTTTGTATTCCTCGATATTAGAAGAAAAGTTTTCGGGAGCAAGACTCCTGTCAAGCTCTTTCAGAATTTTGGCGGCAAGGATATTTCTTGCGTTAAAAACATCAGGTCCGGGAGAATCAAAAACGCTTCCTGCCTTTGAGCCTACATTTTTTTCTAACTCCTCAGATGGAAAAAGGTTTACTCCTATTCCTAAAACGGCATATTCAAGCTGACCTGTTTCAAAGTCGATGGCGGCTTCGGTGAGTATTCCGCACACCTTTTTGTCGCCGATGTAAATATCATTTACCCATTTTATCCGTGATTTACCCGGCTCGCCCTTTATTTCGTCAATTGCCCTTGCAACAGCCACCGCCGCAGAGGTGGTGATATAAAGGGAATCCTCGGCTTTCATATCCGGTCTTAAAATTATTGATATATAAAGTCCCGATCTTGCGGGGGATTCAAATCTCCGTCCAAGCCTGCCCTTTCCTGCGGTCTGCTCCTCCGCCGCTAAAACTGTGTATTCCGCCGCGCCTTTGTGGGCCTGTTCCTTTAACAGGTCGTTTGTGGAAGTGACCGAAGGAGAGGTTGAGATAATATATCTGCTTTGTCCTAAAACAGCGGTTATTCCCTGGGCGGACAAGCTGTCGGAGTTTTCTGAGAGAACATATCCCCTGTTTGTTACCGCAGAGATTTCATAGCCTTCTTCCCTTAGATTTTCAATACACTTCCATACCGCGCTTCTTGAGACGCCAAGCTCTTTTGCAAGTCCGCCTCCCGAAACGGCAATTCCACGGTTTTTTTCAAGTATTTCAAGAATTTTTTCCTTAAGCTCCATGATTTTTCCTTTCTGTTTTTCTGTTCGTGACAATTATCCCGTCAATTTCGTACAGTCATCACAACTTCTCTTCCTTTTGCATAACTTGTAAAAGAAATTTGCAATGAAAGAGAAGGGAGATAATATTCTGGCTAAAATAATTTTGCTTACTTTGGGAGTCTGCTCCGACCTTCTGGCTTCCTCCATAGCTTACGGCGCAGGCAAAATAAAAATCAGCTTTCAAAGCGCCTTTTTAGTTTCCCTTGTGGGAACAGCCGCCTTGTGGGCCGCGTTATGTCTTTCTGAAAGTCCGCTGATATTGATAAATACAGACGTTGCGAAAGCCGTGGGAGGCTGGGTACTTATTGCCTTCGGGATATTTATGATTTTTCAAAAGCCCATTGCCGGGCTTTACAAGAGGTTCATATCCAAGGGAAAAAAAGAAAGCCTTATGATGTCGGTAATTCTTGACGAAAAAAAAGCCGACAGCGATAACTCAAAGGAGCTTTCCCTGAAAGAAGCATTTGTGTTAGGGCTTGCTCTTTCTCCCGATTCTTTTGTAACGGGATTTTCTGCGGGAGTGGGATTTTCGCCGTCACAAAAAGGCATTGCCGCCGCAGCTGCGTTTATTACGGGACTGAGCTTTATATGCGCCGGAGAAAAAGCCGGGCGGATGCTCTCCCTTAAAATAAACACACGCCTTGACCTTTCGGTTTTGGGAGGAGGATTTATCCTTGCTCTCGGAATATGTCAACTGGCATTTTAATAATCGTCAGCCCTCAGACTTTCTGTTGTTGTAAATAAACATTGCAACAGCCGCTGCAATAATGAGAAAATATCCCATAAAACTCATGCCGTCCGGGATTTGCTGAAAAATGAAAAATCCAAGAATTGCGGAAAATATCACTTGTGAATAATCGTAAACGGAAATTTCCTTTGCAGGCGCATAGCAGTACGCCGCAGTAATGGCAAACTGACCTCCCGAAGCCGCAAGACCTGCAAAAAGCAGGCAAAGCACCTGATAAAGGCTCATAGGATGATAATCGAAAAAAAGGTACGGAAGCGTCACAAGGCAGGAAAATACCGAAAAGAAAAATACAATGAACGGACCATGCTCGCCCTTCTGACCCAAATGCCTTACCGCCGTGTATGCCGCTCCTGCGCCCATGCCCCCTATGAAGCCCATAACAGCAGGAAAAAGATCCACGTTTGAAAAGGAGGGCTTTATTATAAATATCGCTCCTGCAAAAGCGGTAAGAAGGGTGATAATGTGAAATGGCTTTACGTTTTCCTTTAAGAACAAAGCGGAAAAAATCACTGCAAAAAACGGCGACAGCTTGTTGAGCATCGACGCGTCCGATAAAACAAGGTGGTCAACTGCGTAAAAGTTTCCTAATATTCCGACAGTACCTGCCGCCGCTCTGATTAAGAAAAATTTCAGATTCCTGTTGTCAACAGGTTTTATGGGAGTATGATTTTTGACAAGTATGATAAGCGCAAAAAACAACGCTACAAAGTTTCTGAAAAAGCTTTTCTGGATAGATGGAAGATCCCCCGAAAGCCGTACGAATATGTTCATTAATGTAAAGCAGAATGCCGAAAGAGTTATGTAAATTATTCCTAAGTGCTTTTTTGTGTTTGTCATTTCAAAGTTGCCTTTCTGTGGTTTTTAAATCGGAGCAAAGCGTGATAAGCTTGCTTACGTTGCAGGGAGCTTTGCTCCTCAGGGCGGAGGGCAGTATAGGATTCCTATTGCTCTTTGCTGAAATTCCGCGTCTGCAACATGGTTATACATATTATAACCCTCGTAAAGCTTAACCGCAAGTGGCATATTGAACAAATTTCCCGCAGTCGGAACAAAAAGCCTCCGGTAATATAAAACACTTGAAAAAAATTTTAAAATGTTGTATACTAATAGAGTATATAACTATGTCGCAGATGTCCCCAGACTTCGGCAGGGTTTATTCAGTCTTTCAGTCGAGGATATAATTCCCCGCCGAAAGATATAGGAGCAAAGCTCATCTGCGACGATCTAAACTTGGCAGTTTTTTGAAATGGGCAAATAAGGAGAGATCTCCAGAGATCGGAAAGGGCAGAGAGTATATAATGGAAAAGGTGTACGAACTTGGAATAGATGTTGGTTCGACTACTGTCAAGACGGTTATTCTTGACGATGGAAATATTATCTACAACAAGTATGAAAGACATTATTCAAAGGTGAGGGAAACTGTTGCACAACAGCTTGAAATAATCGGGAATCTGTACAAGGGTCAGAGATTCAGAATGGCGATAACAGGCTCGGCGGGACTGGGAATCGCAAATGCAAGCGGGATACCCTTTGTTCAGGAGGTTTATTCTGCTTTTGTTGCGGTAAATAAATCATACCCTGACGCTGACGTTGTCGTTGAGCTTGGAGGAGAGGACGCAAAGATAATCTTCCTTACCGGCGGAGTGGAACAGCGAATGAACGGTTCCTGCGCAGGGGGAACAGGCGCTTTTATCGACCAGATGGCGACGCTTCTCGGGGTTACTCCCACCGAGCTTGACGAGATGTCCCTGAGGGCTGAAAAAATATATCCCATTGCGTCAAGATGCGGAGTTTTTGCAAAATCCGACATCCAGCCTCTTCTTAATCAGGGTGCAAGAAAAGAGGATATTTCGGCTTCAATCTTTCAGGCGGTTGTGGACCAGACTGTTTCCGGTCTTGCACAGGGAAGAAAAATTGCGGGAAAGGTGCTTTTTCTGGGCGGTCCTCTTTCATTCCTCAAAGGACTGAGGAAAGCGTTTACAACAACTCTTAAACTTGATGATGAACACGCTGTTTTTCCTGAGCTTGCTCCTTGCTTTATGGCTTACGGCTCGGCTTTGCAGGCGAGAGACCTTTCGGAGGAAATGACAATCGATGAGGCTCTCGAAAAGATAAAGAACGCAAAAACCCACGACAGTATAGCCGTTGGAAAACCCCTTTTTGAAACGGAAGAGGAATACCATGAATTTATCAAACGCCACAGCCGTTCCGACCTTAAATACGCAGACATAAAGGAATATGAAGGCGACGCTTATCTTGGAATCGACGCAGGCTCGACTACCACAAAGCTTGTGCTTATTACAGACGAGGGTAGGCTTTTGTATCAATATTACGGTTCAAACAAGGGTCAACCCCTTGACGTTATTGCGGACAAGCTGAGAGAAATATATTCCATAAAAAATAAAAACATAATTATAAAAGGTTCATGCGTTACAGGCTACGGCGAGGACCTTATAAAAGCAGGTCTGGGAGTAGATTACGGACTTGTTGAAACTGTCGCACACTATAAGGCGGCGGCGTATTTCTGCCCTGATGTTGATTTTATTATAGATATCGGCGGACAGGATATAAAGTGCTTTAAAATAAAAAACAACGCTATTGACTCTATTATGCTCAACGAAGCCTGTTCTTCGGGCTGCGGCTCGTTTATCCAGACTTTTGCTCAGGCTATGGGGTATGATATTTCCGATTTTGCAAAGCTTGGCCTTTTTGCAAAGGCTCCCGTTGACCTGGGTTCAAGATGCACCGTGTTTATGAACAGCTCGGTAAAGCAGGCACAGAAGGACGGCGCGTCGGTAGAGGATATTTCAGCAGGACTTTCCTCTTCAATTATCAAGAATGCAATTTATAAAGTAATCAGAGCAAAATCCGTAAGCGAACTTGGAAAGAACATTGTCGTTCAGGGCGGAACATTCTTAAACGACGCAGTTCTGAGAAGCTTTGAGCAGGAGCTTGGCCGAAACGTTATAAGACCTGCGATTTCGGGGCTTATGGGGGCATTCGGCTGTGCGCTTTTTGCAAAGGAAAAAGCTAAGGAGCAGTCGGATATCATTTCCGAAAAAGAGCTTGAGGACTTTTCCTATACATCAAAAAATCTTTCCTGCGGCGGCTGTACGGCTCATTGTAATCTTACGGTTATTCGCTTTAACGACGGAAGAAGATTTGTTTCCGGAAACAGATGCGAAAAGGGTGCGGGAATAAAAATTGATACAACACAGGAAAATCTGTTTGAATACAAGTACGAAAAGATACTTGAAATTGAAAATGAAAAGCCTGTAACCAAAGTGAAGGCAAAGGTTGGTATGCCTCTTGCGCTGAGTTTTTATGAGCTTATGCCATTTTTTCACAGAATATTTACCGATCTGGGCTTTGAAGTGGTGTTCTCCGAGCGTTCAACAAGAGATACATATTACAAGGGTCAGCAGACTATACCTTCGGATACGGTATGCTATCCTGCAAAGTTATGCCACGGACATATTGAAAGTCTTTTTGAAAAGGGAGTAGACTTTATTTTCTATCCCTGCATGAGCTATAATATTGACGAGGGCGGAAGCGACAATCATTATAACTGCCCTGTGGTTGCTTATTATCCGGAGCTTTTAAGGGCAAACGTGCCGGAGCTTAACGACAAAAACTTTGTTGCTCCATATATCGACATAAACCAGAAACGGCATACCGCAAAGGCTCTTTCAAGGGCGTTATCGGCATATGGCGTAACGGAAAAGGAGCTTCTTCCGATTCTTGACAGGGCTTATTCCGACATGGTAAGATACAGACGGGGCGTTGAGTCAAAGGCAAAGGAAATAATTGAAATGGCAAGAAGCGAGGGAAAGGAAATCATCGTTCTTGCAGGACGTCCTTATCACATTGACCCTGAAATAAATCACGGCATACACAAGCTTATTGCGTCTTTGGGTCTTGCGGTAATTACCGAGGACAGCGTATCCTCGCTGTGCAGCACTCCCGACCTTGATATTTTAAACCAGTGGACTTATCATTCGAGGCTTTTCAGAGCGGCGCAGTATGTTACAACCCAGCCTGATATGCAGCTTGTTCAGCTTGTGTCTTTCGGCTGCGGAATTGACGCTATCACAACCGACGAGGTCAGAGCAATACTTGAGGAAAAAGGAAAATTATACACTCAGCTTAAAATTGACGAGATCAACAATTTAGGCGCGGCAAAAATAAGAATCAGAAGTCTTATTGCGGCGATCGAAGAGAAAAAAGAAAGGGAAAAGAGGAAGATAAATGTCTGAGAGAGTTAAAAAGACGATTTTTACCGAAGAAATGAAAAAGGACTACACCATACTTGTGCCGGATATGCTTCCTATTCATTTCAAGCTTATAATCAACATTTTAAGGACCTATGGCTATAAAATGGAGCTTTTGCAGAACAGAGGTCAGAGGGTAGTTGACGAGGGGCTTAAAAACACCCACAACGATACCTGTTATCCTGCTCTTCTGGTTATCGGGCAGTTTATGGACGCTCTTAAAAGCGGAAAGTACGACGTAAACAAAACTGCGCTTCTTATGTCCCAGACAGGGGGCGGATGCAGAGCGTCAAATTACATTCACCTTATAAGAAAAGCCATATCCTCACAGTTTCCTCAGGTGCCTGTAATTTCCCTTAATTTCAGCGGGCTTGAGAAAAATCCCGCATTCAGGCTTACTGTTCCCATGATGATAAAGCTTGTATATGCTGTAATGTACGGCGACCTGTTAATGCTTCTTTACAATCAGTGCAGACCCTACGAGATAAACAAGGGCGATACTGACAAGATGTTAGACAAGTGGCAGAACAGGCTTGCAAAGCTTTTTGAGAAAAACAAGTTTACAAACACCACTGCTCATTACAGGGCAATACTTGACGATTTTGCTTCTATTGAGCGTTCGGACGTGAAAAAGCCCAAGGTAGGCATAGTGGGAGAAATCTACGTTAAATACTCCCCTCTTGCAAACAACGACCTGAACGAGTTTCTCATTTCAGAGGGGTGCGAGCCTAATGTTCCGGGGCTTATGGATTTTGTGCTGTACTGTGCAATTAACGTTGTAAACGACGCTTCTCTTTACGACAAGAAAACAAAGCTGACTTTAGGTTATTCCATCGGATACGACGTGCTTTACAAGTTTCAGAAAAAGCAGATAAAAATTATAAAGGAACACGGAGTTTTTACGCCTCCTCATGACTTTGAACATTTAAGGAAATGTGCGGACAAGTACATCAATCAGGGCGTGAAAATGGGCGAGGGCTGGCTTATAACCGCTGAAATGGCGGCTCTTGCAGAAACGGGAACGGAAAACATCATCTGCACTCAGCCCTTTGGCTGTCTGCCGAATCATATTGTTGCAAAGGGAATGTCAAGAGTTATAAAGCAGGCTTATCCTGAAGCGAACATTGTCGCCATTGACTACGACCCGGGAGCGACAAAGGTAAATCAGGAAAACCGCATAAAGCTTATGCTTGCAAACGCAAGGGTGTGATAACCAAGTCGCCGATGTCCCCCTGCGTATTCGGCGGGTCTTCCTCCTGTAAGGCAGGTTCCGTTCAGTCTTTCAGTAGGGGTTATAACCTTTGAGTACCAAACGCTGAACAATGAATTGTAATTGTTAATGACGAATTAAAAAATCCTCCCATGGGATTGTCCCAAGGGAGGATTTTTACTTTAAATAATATTAAGATCAAGAAATGAGAAGGCTGTAGATCTGGAAGTAGGGCTTTTCATCACCGTTTACTATCTCAATGGTAACAGTGTGCTTAGCTGTCTCTTCGGATCTGTAAACCTCCTGCGAGCAGGCATATGAGCCCCAACCGCCTGTAAAGTCTGCGTCGATCTGTGCCACTTCTTCACCGTCAACAGTGATCTTGGCAATTCCATACTTCTTGCTAACTGCCTTGTTGTAAACAAGTCCTATGTTCTTGGCTTCAACTTCAAAGGTCATCGAACCGCCTGTAGCTGTTCCCCAACCGTTTGTGAAATATGTCTGGAAGTTTACAGCTTCTGTAAAGTTTCCTTCGTCAGTGACATTTATTTCCTCGCTGTCACGGTTTGCAAGAGTTGCGTTTGCATATCTGTCGCCTGTGGGAGATTCAGCGGTAAATTCCTCAATCTCTGTGCTTTCGTTTTCAAGATTGTCCTTTACAAGTCCAACAAAGTGGGAAACAAGCTGTCCGAGAAGAACATGACCGTCGTCGTTTGGATGGATGTTGTCAGGAGAAATGTCGCTCCAGATAATGTTTCCCGCCTGAACTTCGGGAAGAACTGCGTCATGATATGAAATAACAGGAACTCCATAAGCTTCAGCTATCTCAGAGTGAACGTTCTGAGGACAAGTTCCGTCCTCCATAGTCATTTCAATAAGTATTACGGCAGGATCGTTTTCCGCTGAAAGGCATTTTCTTATAAGGCTGTCCATTGTAGACTTGTAGAAGTCGTCGTCAAGGTCGTTTATGAACTCGATAAAGATAATGTCCGGATTTCCATCAAGAACATCTCTTTGCACTCTGTGTACTCCGAGATAAGAATCGGTAGCGCCGATTCCCGCATTGTTCACCGTTACATACACGCTTACGTTTTCCTCCCACCATGTCTTGAACTGCTGGGTGTACTGGTTGAGTCCCTGGCTTGCGGAGGAACCGGCAGTGATAGAGTCGCCAAGGAATGTGATTGTGGTAAGCTCTTTAGGATTGTCAAGAGCATATTTGATCTTTGAAGCAAGTCTTGATGTATCTCCCTTGCTTAAAACAGAACGTTCAAGCATAGCTTCTGTCGCTCCTTCCTTGATGTCGATAGGCTCCGAAGAAACCGGAGGAGTTGTTTCATCGCTGCTGTCCGTGCTGCTTGTATCGGCAGGAGCGGATGAAGAGGAATCCGGAGAGCTTCCCGATGTTGAATCAGATGTAGAATCAGAGTTGCCGCAGGCAGTAAGGCAGGTTACGCACATGGCGAGAGCAACTGCCGCCGCAAAAATTTTCATCAGCATAATTTTTACCTCGTTTCGCTTAATTTATTTTTACAACTTATATTATATAATTAATCCGTCGTTTTTTCAAGTGCTTTTTTAAAAAGTTTTATCTTTTTGGCATTTTCTCTTGACAAGTTTCTTTTTCGTGTTAAAATTAATACAACAACCTAACATACGGAGGAATTATTTTATGTTTATAAAACCGTCTGACAAAAATTTATATTATTCGGGAAGAATCGATTTTTCATCTCCCGACGCACCGAAATTCTACTATGCCGCAAGCTTTGTCCGCATGAAATTTAAAGGAACGGCTGTAAAGGCAAGGATACGCAATTACCGTTTTTATAATGTTATGGAAGTGGGAGTTGTATGCGACGGGGCTGTTTCAAAGGTGACTTTGGCAAATGAAAACGGAGAATACGAGCTTGTTCTTTGTGAAAATCTTGACCCGGACAAAGACCATTGCGTTACCTTTTACAAAAGGCAGGACGCTACTCACTGGTATGAATTTTTAGGCTTTGAAATTGAAGGAAAGGCTGAAATTCTTCCTGCTCCTGTTCATCCGGAAAGAAAAATGGAGGTTTACGGAGATTCTGTTTCCGCAGGGGCTGTTGTTGAAGCGATAGACCATGTCGGTCAGTGCGACCCTGATAACAACGATGGGATTTTCGACAACTCATGGTATTCATACGCCTCGATAACCGCAAGAAATTTAGGGGCTGAGCTTCACAACAACGCACAGGGAGGAATTGCCCTTTTTGACGGAAGCGGATATTATCACGCTCCTGACTTTATCGGAATTGAAACCTCATACGACAAGCTTTGTTATTTCCCCGAAGGAACATATTCACAGTGGGATTTTTCTCGGTTTACGCCCAATGTAGTTATATTTGCCTTTGGTCAGAACGACAATCATCACGAGGGGCATGAGGATTTTGAGATATCCGATCCGGAGTACAGGGCAAGATGGAAAAAGCGTTACAAGGAGATCTTGCTCGACATAAGAAGCCGCCACAAAAACAAGCCTGTGTTTATTCTTGTGACGACGGTGCTTATGCACGATCCTGACCGTGACAATGCTATTGAGGAGATAAAAAACGAGCTTGTTGCGGACGGTCTTGTTCCATCTGACATGATATACCACTTTATGTACACAAGAAACGGTTGCGCTACTCCGGGACATCCGAGAATACCCGAACAGTATGAAATGGCTGAGGAGCTTACGGCGTTTATAAGCTCCCTTGGCGACCGTATCTGGAATGAATAAGCCGTAAGCGGTTTATAACCAAGTTTAATCGGCATTGCTCCGATTTTTAAAAAGCAGGTCTTGTCCGTTGTGTCAAGACCTGCTTTTTTGCCCGTTGGCACAAAATAAAACCTTATAAAAGTTCGGCGAAAAGGGTGCAGGAACTTTCCTGCCGATTTGTCAAAGTTTTAAACTTTATCGGTCTGGAATTTTCGGTGCAAAGGCAGGATTTTATCCAAGTTGGGCGAAAAGGGTGCAGGAACTTTCCTGCCGATTTGTCAAAGTTTTAAACTTTATCGGTCTGGAATTTTCGGTGCGAAGGCAGGATTTTTATCAAGGTTCGGCGAAAAGGGTGCAGGAACATTCCTGCCCGGTCAGGTGGAGAGGGAGGATTGTACCGAAATTTCTATTATCATGTGTTCAAGTATTTTTTCATAATTTCCGACGTTTTGTTTGTAAAACCCCGGACAGGAGGCTCTCAGCCCTTTCATGATACCAAGCCCGTCTGCTTTCAAAGTTTCAATCACTGCCTCCGAGGCATTTTTGCAGTCGGAAATTATCCTTTCTCTTGCAAGTCCCACCGCCTCTGACCTTGTTTTTTCAGACACGTCCTCCATCAACCGAAGATCTGCTTTAATATTTACCTTTAATACAACCCTGCCGTCCTTGATGTTGATTTTTCGGGATGTTTTTTTGCTCTCAAGCCTGACGTTGAAACTGCTGTCGGAGCTTTTAAGGGAAACTGTGCAGTTTTTCATTTTTCCCGAAATCCAGAGCATACCTGCGGTCTGAGAAGGATCAAGTACTCCCACTGCCTTTTTGTCTTTTAGTATTGCGGTTTTTTTGATCTCAATGTATTTTCCGGACTGCTGTTCGCTCTGAGAGCCACCCTGCTCCTGTTGCTGAGAACCGCTTTCGGAATTTTTCTCTTCAATAACAGAAATAACAGGAAGCGCCCCGCACCCGCCTTCCTCAGAAAGATCGTTTATAAGAGTGAGAAGATCGCTTTTTACAGTTGTACCGGAGTCTACAGCGTATTTTATTACCCCCTCCAGATTTTCAGCAGCCATCGCTCCCTCTGTCAAAGGAGCTTCAAGTATCTCTTTTGCGGTGTTTTCGGCATAAGCTACCGCTACTCCCAGATAATTTTCGTTTTCTCTGCGAAACCAGTCAAGGAGGCTGTCAAGCTCTTCGCTGTAAAGAGAGCTTCCGAAAAGGATAAGCTTGTTGTGACCGATAAATGCGTCGCTTCCTAAAATAAGTTCGCAGTTTTTAACTCCCTCGTAAATGGTTTTCCCCTTTGCGCTTATAACTTTCATGTTTGGCTGGCTTGGGTCAATGGGAGTGTTTGAACCTGACTGAGTTGTGGAAAAGACCTGAAGAGAAACCTCGTAATCCTCTCCCGCTTTGTCAACTCCCACTGCGTGAACGATTGCTCTGTCCTCAATGTTCACCCTGGGAGCGTATATGGAGCTTATCAGAAAGACCCCTACGGCGGCTATTATTCCTATGTTTTTTGCAATAGTAAAATTCATTTATCAAAACTCCTTTTTCTTGTTTTGAAAGATTTCAGAAGAAGGGCGACTAAAGGAACTATACCTCCCAGAAAAACCACTGCCGTCCAGTGAGCAGAACGCAGAAAAGCATTGTCCCACATATTATTTGACACAATGAAAACTGCAACGGCAAAGGAAACTGCGGTGGCAATAGAAACAGACGCAGAGTTTTTCATTCCGGGGAAAATATATCCTATGAACATTCCTCCCAGATAAAAAAGTACCGATATCTTGACAAAAGCTCCCAAGGTCCACACAAAGCCGTATATTGCGTCAAATCTTTCAATAACGGATATTCTTGCGTAAGTGGAAAGAGTGTAGAAGGGGTCGAATATCTTTTGTGAATAGCCTCCGAGCACTGCTTTTACAGCAAGAAGAACAAGTATTGTAAACCCAAGCTTTACAGCTAAAAAATAAAAAACAGAAGTCTTTTTGTTTTTGTCAACATGACAGATAAGAAAAGGCAGAGCGCATATTTCTGAAGAACGGCCCAGCTTTAAAAGCGTCTCCTTAAAAATATCCCCGGGGAGATTTTCCGAAAAAGGAAACATAAGCTGTAAATTGTCAACATCGTATTCTCCGGTAACGCTTATGGTGACGATAAAAACCAGCGCTGCGAATATCGCACCCACAAAAACAGAGGATCTTGTGAGAGCTTCGATTCCAAGGCAGGACGCATAGAGAGATACCGCACACATGAGAAGGATTACGGCCCAGCTTTTTGAAAGCTCAGGAAAGTTTGACGTTAAAAAGAAGGAAAAAGCGCCCAGAGAATTTATTGCGGCATATATGAAAAAGGCGGCATAAAAAACGCAGAGTATTTTTCCCACGACTGTGTTTGTTTCAAATATTCCCCGGACAGGATCGCTTGTATTGTATCTTTCAGAATAAAAAACGGCAGGAAGAACAATAAGACATTCGATAAGAACAGCCGCGACAGATGATATAATATCAGTAAGAAGATTTGTGTTTTCTGCGGAGGGTCTTGTGATTGTCAGTATGCCGATCATAAAAAACATCGTTACGACAAACTGCAAAGAAGAAATTTTTCTTGTCATAATTTCTGTCACTCCTCCCTTGAGCTTGAAAGGTCGGAGATTTTTGAGCTTGTTTTTTCAAGGGTAAAAAAGCTTCTTCTTGCAAGTGCGTTTACAAGCTTGTCTTTTTTTAATGGAGAAAAAGGAGAAGTATACGGCACGTTTAAATTTTCTGAGGCACAGATGTTTGAAAGCACAAGAGCAATGGCGATTCCGATGCCGAAAAGTCCCCAAAGCCCCCCTGCAATAATAAATATAAGCCGCAGTACAGAGGTCTGTTCGTTTAAGGAGGGGATAACAAAGGAAGCCGTTGCCGTAAGCCCGATAACTATCAGGATAGAAACGGAAATAAGTCCGCTGCTTACCGCTGCGTCGCCGATTATAAGTCCTCCCACAATAGAAACAGCTCCTCCAACCGCACGGGGAAGCCGTATTCCGGCTTCTCTCATTATTTCGTAGAAAATCATCATGATAAGCACTTCAACATAAAGCGGAAAGGGAGTTCCCTCTTCCGAAACCGCCAGATTAAGAAGAAGCTTGTGGCTGAAGGTGCCGGGGTGAAATGTGGCAAGGGCAACATATATTCCGGGCATGGCAATGGTTATAAAAAAGCAAAAATATTTCAAAGCCTTGATATAAGCGGTGTAATAAGGTTTTGAAGCGTAGTCGTCAATGCTTATGAAGTTCTCGGAAAAAAGGGCGGGTACAACTATTGCGAATGGTGTGCCGTCAATCAGGACTCCTACTCTGCCCTGAGTAAGCTTGGCACAAAAAAGGTCAGGCCGCTCGGTTGATGAAAAGTCTGAAAAAAGCCGCTTTTTCCCGGATTCCAGAAAAGGAGCGATATATCCGCTTGTAAGGACTGTTTCAAGCTTTATGTCCTTTAACTGCTGTCTTACCTTGTCAACATACTTATCGGGAGCTTTTCCCTTGATGTAGGCAATGCACACATCGGTCTTTGAACTTGTTCCAACCTGTAAAAGCTCAAACCTTAAAGCGGGAGTTTTCATCCTTCTTCTCACAAGGGAAATATTGCTTCGTATAGCTTCTATAAATCCCTCGTGAGAGCCTTTTATATTTACCTCGCTTGTAGGCTCTGTTACCGAGCGTTTGTCGTACCCTTGAATACCTAAGGCAACCGCTTTGGCAAGTCCGTCAAAGAAAATTATTCCAAACCCCGAAAAAGCAAACCTCACCACGTCCCCGTAAGTATAGATGGTTTTTCTGTCGTTTGTAAGCAGGCTTTGCTTTGTGACAAAATCAAATACTGTTTTGCAATCCGCATTATCGGCATGAAATCCCATAAGATACTTGTAGACTATCTGAGAAATGTTAAGTGTGGCTATCATTCCCTCGATGGCGATAACGGCGCATTTTACCCCTGATATCTCTATCTCAAGAATGTTCAGATCCATAGTGTTTCCCATAATAGTACGAATGTCGGTAAGAGTTTCGTCAAGGCTTGAACTGATCTTTATCTGCTCATAATTTTCATAGTCGGGGATATTTTCTCTTTCCATGTTTAATTCTTTTGCTCCTTTTTTGTTTTTTTAATTTTTCTTTATTAGTATTTTTCTGAGTGTAGGAATTATACCATAACGCTTTGCTCCGATTTAAATAGTCCGATATGCTTATCTGCGGGGACATAATATACCATGTATTTTAAAGGAAAAAGGGGAATAATATCAATGAATCAATTTTTAAAGGCCGGAGGAATTTTATGCTTATTGTATTTTTAAGGGCGGTGCTTTTGTATGTTCTTGTAATATTTTCAATACGTCTTATGGGAAAACGTCAGATTGGAGAGCTTCAGCCCTCTGAGTTTGTTGTGACAATCCTTATTTCAAATATTGCGACCCTTCCCATAGAGGACATAAATCTTCCTATGGTTACAGGAATTATTCCTATTCTGACTATAGTTTCCCTTGACGTCATAGTTTCAACTTTTGCCGTTCATTCAAGGCGGTTGCGGGAAATTATTTCGGGAACTCCGAGAATTATTATCCGAGAGGGAAAGATCGATCAGAAAATGATGCGTGAGTTAAGATATACCGTTGACGACCTTATGGAATCTCTTAGGGGGCAGGGGATATTCGACGTGACTCAGGTTCAGTTTGCGATTGTTGAAACCACAGGAAAAATAAGCGTTTATCAAAAGAACGCCTTTGCTCCGGTTACTCCTGATATTTTGAAAATCAAGCCAAAGGAGAGCGACCCTCCACAGATAGTTGTAAACGACGGGGAAGTAATAAACAGCGCTCTTTCTCTTGTGGGACTTACAAGAAAAGGTCTTGAACGAATACTGAGAAAGGAAAATACCGACTCGTCTCAGGTGTTTTTAATGACCACCGACGGCAAAGGCAATAACGTTATTATAAAAAAGGAGATAAAAAAGCAATGAAAAGATTTGTGATATGCGTCGCAATTTTAGTCGGTATCCTTCTTCAGTCCGTGTTGTCTATATTTACTTTGAAACGCTCCAATGATAATTTAAAGGAATATGTGACCGAGGCGGTATATCTTGCGGAAAACAAAGAGTATGACCGGGCGTCCGAAGTGGTGGGGAAGATAGAAAAATACTGGGAAAAATACTACAAGACAGCCTCTTTTCTGATTCAGACCTCAAAGCTTGAAGAGATATCCTTTGCAGTGTCAAAGCTTTCTCCTCTGCTTCGGAAGGGCAGCGAAGAATTTTTTTCGGAATGTGACATGATAATTTACAGTACAAAGCAGATTTACGAAAATGAACTTCCGAGACTCAGCTCTGTATTGTAAATTTTATAGCAGAAACAAATCAATTCTGAATAAATTTTAGTTTCTCTTGTTCACAAAGCACCATTTTTAATTGAAAAATGGCGGCTTTTTGTTGTAAACAATGAAAATTTGCAGGATTTTAAAAAATCTCTTGCAAAATTCCTCCTTTGGGTATACAATATAACTAAGTCGCCGATGTCCCCCTGCCGAGTATTCGGCAGGGTTCCATTCAGTTTTTCAGTGGGGGTTTTAATCCCCGGTTGTTTTTTCTTTGATAAAAACAACTATTGAAACCCCTGAGGAGCAAAGCTCCTATCTGCAGCTTGCTGCAGTCAGCGACCAGATTGCTTTTCGTCGCAACGTGATTAAGCCTGTCTGCTGAAAAGCAGACATCCTTATCAACGCTTTGCTCCGATTTAAATACGGATAATGTACTGGGCGTGACCGTATGAAAATCAGGATTTTTTCGGGAGGAAAATGTATGCTTCTTAGTGAAATGTCATCCGAACAGCTTTCGGAATTTTATGAAAATGCAAAGAAAGATTATGAGGTTTTCAAATCCAAGGGACTAAAGCTTGATATGTCAAGAGGAAAGCCTTCTGTGGACCAGCTTGACACTGCAATGGGACTTCTTGACGCAGTAAACAGCAAAAGCGATATGAAAGACGAGTCGGGTGCGGATTGCAGAAACTACGGCGCACTTGACGGGATTCCCGAAGCAAAAAGACTTTTTGCCCAGCTTTTGCAGGTTGGCGAAAAGGAGGTTTTTGTTGCAGGCAACTCAAGCCTTAATATTATGTACGACGTTATCGCAAAAAATCTTCTTTTCGGTGTTGACGAAGAAAGCGAGCCTTGGATAAAGCAGGGAAAAATCAAGTGGCTTTGTCCCTGTCCCGGCTACGACAGGCATTTTGCAATATGCGAAAGCTTCGGAATTGAAATGATAAACGTTCCCATGCTTTCGGACGGACCTGATATGGACATGGTAGAAAAGCTTGTTTCAGAGGACGATTCCATAAAGGGAATATGGTGCGTTCCCATGTACTCAAACCCTACGGGAATAACTTTTTCAGACGAGGTTGTAAAAAGGTTTGCGGCTCTTGAACCGAAGGCGAAGGACTTCAGGATTTTCTGGGACAATGCATATAATATTCATCACCTTACAGACACTCCTGATGTGCTTCTTAATCTTTTTGACGAACTTAAAAAGCTTGGAAAAGAGGATATGGTATATATGTTCTGCTCAACATCAAAGGTAAGCTTTGCAGGAGCAGGAGTTGCGGCAATGGCTTCAAGTGAGAAGAATCTTGCATACTATAAGAAGCTTGCAACCATTCAGACGATAGGTTACGACAAAGTAAACCAGCTTCGCCACGTAAGATACTTCAAGGATCTTGACGGGCTTATGGGTCAGATGAAGAAATTAAAAGTGCTTCTCAAGCCCAAGTTTGACACGGTTATAAACTACCTTGAAAAGGAACTTGCGCCATATGGAATAGGAAGCTGGCACAAGCCCAACGGCGGTTATTTTGTAAGCTTTGACGCTCCGGAGGGTTGTGCAAAGAGAATTGCTCAGCTTTGCCGTGAGGGCGGAGTTGTTCTTACAGGCGCAGGAGCAACATTCCCGTACGGAAAGGACCCCAAGGATTCTAATCTGAGGATTGCTCCTTCTTATCCTCCCGTTGAGGAGCTTGAGCTTGCAATGGAGCTTTTCTGCACAAGCGCAAAAATTGCCGCAGCCGAAAAGATTCTTAATAAATAAAATATAAACAAAAAATCCCCGATTTTCACAAGTCGGGGATTGTTTATTATTTCAAGACGCAAAACAAATAGTACACATCTGAAAAGTCAGACCGGTTTTTTGCCTTGCTTTTTGGAAGGTTTTTCTTTTTGCTTGTCCTTTTCATTTTCAACTATAAACTCAAACCAGAATGTAGAGCCTTTTCCTTCTTCGCTTACAACTCCAAATGGGAATTGATGCTTTTTGAGTATTCCCTGAACAATGGAAAGACCAAGCCCCGTGCCTATCTTGTCACGCTTGTTGCGCTCGTCACGGTAGTATCTGTCAAAGATCTTGGGTAGTTTGTCCTTTGCAATACCCTGCCCGTCGTCGGTAACTTCGATTCGCACCGCTCCGGGCTTGTTTATCTGCCTGATAACTATCTTCTTTCCCTCGCCACAGTAGTTTACTGCGTTGTTTATAAGGTTGTAAATGACCTGATCGATCTTTGCGCTGTCACCGCGGCAAATTACGTCGTCGTCCGGAACAAATGTTATATCGTATCCGTCACGCTCAACAAGAACACGGTAACGCTGCATGATATTGTCCATTTTTTCGTGGATTGAAAACTCAGATATTTCAAGCTCGATATTTCCGCTTTCGATTTTTGAAATTTCAAGAAGAGAATTGACAAGCGCAGTAAGCCTGTCGCTTTCGTCAATTATAACCTGAATGTGAGCGTTTCTCTTTTCGGGATTGTCTCCCGAAAGATCTCTTATCATTTCCGCATAGGATTTGATAAGGGTAAGAGGAGTCCTTAAGTCGTGGGATACGTTTGCGATAAGGTCGCGTCTGAGATCGGTTACTTTTGAAACCTCGATACGGGCGTTGTTTAACGTTCCGGCAAGCTCTCTTACTTCCTCGTATCCTTCGTCCTCCCGAAATTCTGTTTTGTAATCCCCCTGCGCAAACTTCTTTGCGGTTTTGTTAAGGTTTACAATAGGCTGAGAAAGGCGCTTTGAAATGAAAAGAGTTATTATAAAGGCAAGCTCAAAAAGGATTATTGTAATGTAAATAAGCTGGCGCTTTATGATTATGGTTGTGGAATCTATAGGCTCAAGAGCTGCTTCTATAAACAGATATCCCGTTTTATCATCGGCGCTTATCTTTGAAACGTAAAAAAGCTCCTGAGATTTGAACTTTTCGCTCTGATATTTTTTCATAATAGTACTTTTGTTTCCGCTGTCAAGCTCGCTTATAAGACTGTACAAAAAGCGGTTGTAGTTATTATTAATATCCGTTTCAAAAAAAGAAAAGCTTCCCAGCATATTTTCTATATGCTCGTCATTTCCGTAGTTGTCGGTAATAACTATGCAGACGTTGTTTTTAAACGCCTGCTGTCTTACGATTTCAAGAAGCTGTTCATCATTTTGCGAAGCATATGCGTCTGAAATGATCTGAGCCGAGGTTTCAAGGTCGTTTGCCTTCATTGATGAATAGTAAGCTTCGAGCATTACATACTGGAACACCCACAAAAGCGCAAGTATAAGAAATGTAAATACAATAAAGCTTAGCCATATATAAGTTTTAAGGGTGGGGCGGTTTTTTGCAAGTTGCTTTAACCGTCTTTTTTTATTTTCTTTTTTTTCAGATCTTTTCAAACTTGTATCCCATTCCTCTCAGGGTAACAATAAGATTTCTGTATTCTCCGAGACTGTTTCTCAGCATTTTTATATGCGTGTCAACAGTCCTGTCGTCGCCGTAAAAGTCAAAGCCCCATACTTCTTCAAGAAGCTTTTCTCTTGAAAGCGCAATATTCATGTTTCTTACAAGGTAAAAAAGAAGCTCGTATTCCTTAGGGGTCATCTGTACCTTCTTTCCGTCGATGGTAACTTCCCTTGCGGTCATATTGATAACAAGTCCCTTATAAGTCACAACGTCCTCGGTTTTCTTTCCCGTGGTTCTTGCAAGCACAGCTCTTATTCTCGCAAGAAGTTCTTTAGGCGAAAAGGGTTTTACAACATAGTCGTCGACTCCAAGTTCAAAGCCGAACAGCTTGTCGTATTCCTCTCCCCTTGCAGAAAGCATAATAACAGGGGTCTGCTTTGTTTTTCTTATCTCCTTGCAGGCAGAAAAGCCGTCAAGCTTTGGCATCATAATATCCATCACGATTATATCGTAGTCGTTTTTTCTTACTTTTTCGACTGCTTCAATGCCGTCTGCGGCCTCTTCCACTTCGTAGCCATCAAACTCCGCATATTCTCTTACAACAGTACGGATTTTTTCTTCGTCGTCAACAACAAGCAGTTTTGCCATATACTTCATCCTTTCCAGATATGATGTTATCCTTTATTATAAGCTTTCAATGTGAAACTTTGGTGAACAGTTGAAAAAAGGCCATGAAAATTTCACCTGTACTTATTATATCAGATTTCCCGTCAGGTTTCAACTAAAATATTCAGTTGACAAAAAAATGATAAGGGTTTACAATATCTTAAAGGGCACAAGGAGGGGTTTTATGAAAAGCAAGGAAAACAAATTAAGGCAGTTTGACGAGAGAACAAAGCGTGGGAAAGAGATTCCCGAGCCGGTGCTTTTGTCAAAGCGTTACACTTTAGGTGAGGAAATTTTCAATTCCGTATCTCACGGAACAGGAGGGCTTTTAGCCATAGCGGGTACTGTGGTGCTTATTGTATTCTGTGCCATATATGCCGACGCATGGAGCGTTGTTTCGTCATGTATATACGGGGCGTCTCTCATTATTTTATACACTATGTCAACCTTATATCACGCCATAACCAACGAACGTGCAAAGCGGTTTTTCCGCATAATGGACCACAACACCATATTTTTTCTCATAGCGGGAACCTACACCCCCTTTACTCTTGTGACATTGCGAGGAGGACTTGGCTGGACTTTGTTTGGGATCGTGTGGGGAGCTGCGATAATCGGCATAATATTAAATTCGATAGATCTTGAAAAATTCCGCAAGCCGTCTGTAGTCTGCTACATAGCAATGGGCTGGGTAATAATTATTGCCATAAAGCCGATGCTTCACGTCCTTCCGAAATTATCCCTTGTATTTCTTCTTATGGGCGGTGTTTTCTACACGGTGGGGATCATATTCTACGCCCTTAAAAAGCTCAGGTATTTTCATTCTATCTGGCATTTGTTCACTGTTGCCGGAAGTATACTTCACTACTTTTCTGTGTTTATCGCACTTGTAGACATAAATTGACCATTGAGAAACTTTGACGTCTGCTCTCCTTTTGTTTAAAAGGGGAGTTATTTTTTGCTTGAAATATCCGCACCCTGAAATCCCGCCCTTATTTGTGCCGCCGGTGTTCTTAAACAGCAAAACCCCGGCTCTTTAAAAAGCCGGGGTTGAAATTTATGTCTTGTTCATTTCAAAAAAATAAGTTCGTATGTCCTCTTGCAGGAAAATGTTCCTTACCCACAGGATCTTGATAAGACATACTGCGGTTATCCACAGGAATCCGGGGATATGAGGCAAAGGATCATCGCTTCCGAGGTATGCAAGTCCCAAAAAGAATTCCATAACGTTGTAGAAAAAGGTTGCGGCAATAACCGCCGCTCCCAGAACCCTTGCAATGCGGTTTCCTTTTATCGTTATAAGAACTAAAATTGAAATAATGACAGCTGCGGCAATAAGAAGCCCAAGTTCAAGAGAAAAGCTGATATACTTGTGGTAGGATACGCCCTTTGTAAAGATCACAAGATTTAAAACCATCATGATCTCTCCTGCGATCTCAGCGATGCATATCGCTTTTGTAAGTTTTTTACCCTTGTTAAAATCTCCGCCAAATTCCGCTTGTGTATAATCTTTTTCTGTCATAGCACAACCCTTTCCTTTTTATTTTTTAAGTGCGTTTATGGAAACGAGTATCTTATCCATTTTTTCCTGTGCCTTTGCGTATTTTGCCTTTTCGGCTTCAATGAGCTTTTCCGGAGCCTTTGCTAAAAATCCCTGATTTGAAAGCTTTCCGCCTAAAAAGTCAAGGTCCTTTTGAACCGCTTTTCTTTCCTTTTCAAGCCTTGCAAGCTCTTTTTCCGTATCAACAATGTCCGAAAGCGGAATGAATACTCTTGCACTGTCGGTAACAACTGTTACGCAGTCGGGTATATCCCACTTTTCTCCGATTTCAATTCCGGAAGCGTACGCAAGCCTTTCTATAAGAATCCGTCCCTTTTCAAAGGCGTCCCTCTCGGCAGTTTCAATGTAAAGCTTTGCCTTGACCGATGGAACAACGTTCATCTCGGCACGGCAGTTTCTTACTCCTCTTATAACGGCGATTATCTTTTCAACTTCGTCTTCTTCCCTGTCGTAAGCAAGAGCCTTGTCATATACAGGGAATTTCTCTAACATGATAATGCTTCCGTCGTTTACAAGAGCCTGCCATATCTCTTCCGTGATGAAGGGCATGAACGGGTGAAGAAGCTTTAACATTCCCTTCATTACCCACACGAGTACGCACTGAGCCTTCTCGGCATTCTCTCCTCCTGCCTGAATCCTCGGCTTTGTAAACTCGATGTACCAGTCGCAGTAGATGTCCCATATAAAGTCGTATAGTTTTTGTGCGGCAATTCCAAGCTCGCACTTTTCAAGGTTTTCATTAACTTCCATTGCAAGGGTGTTGAATTTTGAGATGACCCACTTGTCCTCAAGAGCAGGTTCGTCGGGAAGCTTGTCCGCTTTGAAATCCTCCGGAAGATTCATCATAACGTATCTTGAAGCATTCCACAGTTTGTTTGCAAAGTTTCTGCTTGCCTTTACCTTGCTTTCAATGTATCTCATATCGTTTCCGGGTGAATTTCCCGTTGCAAGCATAAATCTGAGAGCGTCTGCGCCATACTTTTCAATTACTTCCAGCGGGTCAATTCCGTTGCCTAAGGATTTTGACATTTTTCTTCCAAGCTCATCCCTTACAAGTCCGTGGATAAGCACTGTGTCAAAAGGAACTCTTCGAGTACATTCAATTCCCGAAAACATCATTCTCATTACCCAGAACGGGATTATGTCGTAGCCTGTAACAAGAGTGTTTGTAGGATAGAAGTATTTAAAGTCCTCTGCGTTCTCGTCAGGCCAGCCCAGAGTTGAAAAAGGCCATAGAGCGGAAGAAAACCATGTGTCGAGAGTGTCGGGGTCCTGACGCATTTGCTTTCCGCATTTGGGACAAACCGCAGATTTTTGCTTTGTGACAACCATTTCGCCACAGTCGTCGCAGTAAAACGCAGGTATCTGATGCCCCCACCATATCTGACGTGAAATACACCAGTCACGGATATTTTCAAGCCAGTGGAAATAGATTTTTTCAAATCTTTCCGGAACAAACTTTGTTTCCCCGTTTTTAACGGCGTCAATGGCAGGCTGAGCAAGCGGTTTCATTTTAACGAACCACTGTGTTGAAACTCTTGGTTCAACTGTCGTTGAACATCTGTAACAAGTTCCTACATTATGAACGTGTTCCTCAACTCTTACTAAGAATCCGCCCTTTTCCAGGTCCTCGACAATTTTCTTCCTTGCGTCGTACCTGTCAAGGCCTGCATAATCCGGGTAGTCGTCAACTATCTTGGCGTCCTCGGTCATAACGTTAATAACTTCAAGGTTATGGCGCTTTCCGACCTCAAAGTCGTTAGGGTCGTGGGCGGGAGTTATCTTAACAACTCCTGTTCCGAAGTCCATTTCAACGTAATCGTCAGCAACAACAGGAATTTCCCTTCCCACAAGAGGAAGAATAAGAGTTTTTCCCACAATGTCCTTATATCTTTCGTCGTTGGGGTTTACAGCAACGGCAGTATCTCCGAGGAGAGTTTCGGGACGGGTTGTCGCAAGCTCAACATAACCGCTTCCGTCTTTAAGAGGATATCTCAGATGCCAGAAGTGACCCGCCTGCTCTTCAAATGTAACCTCTGCGTCGGAAAGAGAGGTAAGGCAATGCGGGCACCAGTTTATCATTCTTTCTCCACGGTAGATAAGTCCTTTTTCGTAGTATTTTACGAAAACCTCCTTAACAGCTTCGGAACAGCCCTCGTCCATTGTAAATCTTTCTCTGTCCCAATCGCAGGAAGAGCCCAGCTTTTTAAGCTGTTCAACTATTCTTCCCCCAAACTTCTCTTTCCATGCCCATGCACGTTTCATAAAGCCTTCACGGCCAAGGTCGTCCTTTGTAAGACCTTCTTTAGCCATTGCTTCGACAATCTTAGCTTCCGTTGCAATTGCCGCATGGTCTGTTCCGGGAAGCCAGAGTGCGGAATATCCGCTCATTCTCTTCCAACGGATAAGTATATCCTGCAAGGTCTCGTCAAGGGCGTGACCCATGTGGAGCTGTCCCGTTACATTCGGAGGAGGGATAACTATGGTGTACGGAGTTTTTTCAGGATCTCTTTCGGCGTGAAAGCACTTGTTTTCCTGCCAGAAATCGTATATTTTATTTTCAACCTTTTCAGGTTCATAAAGCTTTGACAGTTCTTTTTTCATAGTTTTTATTCCTTTCGGTTTTATTTTTCGGTTTACAATTCAAATAAATATATCAGACTCGGTAAACCGCCTGTTCGGTCGGGTTGAAAAGGATAGCAAAACCACGGTTCATAAAATCCGTCCTTTCATAAAACATAAATATGTTATCTTTATATTATCGCACACATTTTAATTTTTGTCAACAGTGGCAAGAAACCGGGAGCAGAGCTACAAAACAGCGGTGAAATGTAATTGTTTTCATTGTGAAAGGCTACAAAATATGATTTGGCTGAAAAAAAACACTTGAATAAAGGGAAATAATATGATAAAATTTTAAAGAAGGTTTAATTTTTTTACAAGAAAAAAGGGGAAAGCTTATGAATATTGCAGTTGCACAGTCCGGCGGTCCTACCTGCGCCATAAACGCAAGCCTTGTGGGAGTGTTTAAGCAGGGGTTCAAGACAAAGAAGATCGATGCTGTTTTCGGTTCGATAAACGGGATCGAGGGAATAATCAACGACGAGCTTATCGACCTTAAAACGGTTATAAGAACAAATGAAGATATGGAGCTTTTAAGGCAGACTCCGTCCACCATGCTGGGTTCTTGCAGGTACAAGCTTCCCGATTATGAAAAGGACAGCGTTGTTTATGAAAAGATACTTTCCTGTCTTACAAAGCACAGGATCGAGATTTTCATTTATATCGGGGGAAACGACTCTATGGACACTGTGGTCAAGCTGTCGGATTACTTTGAAAGGATAGGTTCTGATATAAAGGTAATAGGAGTTCCAAAGACTATTGACAACGATCTTCCCGTAACTGACCATACGCCCGGATTCGGTTCGGCGGCAAAGTACGTGGCGGCGTCCGTTCAGGAAATAATCAGGGACAGCTCTGTTTACAGCATAGATTCGGTTACTATTGTTGAGATTATGGGGAGGCACGCAGGCTGGCTTGCGGCTTCGACCTGTATGTTAAAGGCAAACGGCGAGGAAGCTCCCCACCTTATTTATCTTCCCGAAAGATCTTTTTCGGTCAAGAATTTTATTGAAGATGTAAGAAAAGAACAGGCAAAGCACAAGGCGGTAATAATTGCGGTTTCGGAGGGGATCAAAATAGACCCTGAGGAATATCCCCTTGAAAGCTTCCGTTCAGGGGCTGAGGATGTATTTGGTCACAAGTACCTTTCGGGAGTCGGAAAATGTCTTGAGCGGATAATTGCCGCAGAACTTAACTGCAAGGTGCGTTCTATAGAGCTTAACGTTATGCAAAGGTGTTCGTCTCATATTTGTTCAAAGACGGACATTGACGAGGCTGAGGAAATAGGAGCGATGGCTCTTGGGGCGGCTCTTTCGGGGAACACGGGAAAAATGATGTGTTTCAAACGTGTTTCCGATGTTCCGTATGCGATAAACATTGAGATGGTGGATGCCCGGGAAGTTGCAAACAAGGAAAAATTCTTTCCTGACAAGTGGATAAACAAAGCCGGAAACAATGTTCTGCCTGAGGCGGAGAAATATTTTCTTCCTCTTATCCAAGGAGAAGTAAAGATAAAAATGAAAAACGGTATGCCTGTACACTTTAAAAGATAGCAGGTGCGCCCCGCCCCGCTAACAGCGGTATCGGGGCGTTTTTTTGTCTGATGAATAAAGGCATGAAATTTTCACTTTGTGCCGTTTGACGTTATAGGCGTTATAGTTATATTGGAAATATCGGAAAAAGCTTTTGCTTTATTATGCTATGGGTGTGAGCAAAAATAAAAACCCCAACTATTGAAAGTCGGGGTGAATTAAGCACGGAGTCAGGGCGGTTTCTAAAAGTAATAAACCTTATCTGTCCGAGTTTTCGGAGCAAAGATAATAAGCTTTATCTTTGTCCGGCGAATAGGGTGCAGGAACCTTCCTGCGGTTATTCAACAGAAATGATATAATAATATACGGGCTGACCGCCGTTTATGAGATTTATTTCAAGATTTGAAAATTTGCTCTGAAGCTGTGAAACCAAGCTTTCCGCACTCTCGTCTGTAACGTCCGAGCCGTAGATTACCGTAACAAAAGAGCTGTCGCTTTTAACGAGCTTCTTTGTAAGCTTGTATGCCGCCTTGGCAACGTCCTTGTCAACAAAAGATAATTTTCCGTTGTCGAGGGCGAGTATCTCACCTTCCTTGATAGCGTGACCTTCATAGTCGCTGTCTCTTGCGGCAAAGGTTATCTGACCTGTTGAAACGTTGTCAAGAGCTTTTGTCATTTCAACTCTGTTTGTGTTGAAATCGGCGTCCGGGTCGAAAGCAAGCATAGCCGCCATGCCTTGTGGAATTGTTCTTGTCTGTAAAACGCACACCTTTCTGTCGGCAAGTCTTACCGCCTGTTCAGCCGCCATGATAATATTTTTGTTGTTTGGAAGAACAAAAACAATCTCAGCCGGGCAGGCGCTTATTGCCGCAAGGATATCTTCGGTTGACGGGTTCATGGTCTGACCGCCTTTGACGATGCAGTCGACGCCTATATCGGAAAATACAGATTCAAGCCCGGCGCCTGCGGCAACAGCCACAAATCCGTATTTTTTCTCAGGGGGAACAGGCGTAAATTCAGTCTGCGACTGCTTTTGTCTCTGCTCATGCTGAAGCTTCATATTTTCAATTTTGGGAAGATTGATATACCCGAATTCAAGTCCTTTTTCAATTGCCTTGCCGGGGTTGTTTGTATGAACATGAACTTTTATTATTTCATCGTCCTCAACTACCACAACGCAGTCGCCGATGGTTTCAAGATAAGCTCTGAGCTTTGAAGAGTCCTGAGCGTCCTCTTTTTTGGTAATAAGCATTTCAGTGCAGTAGGTAAATGTTATTTCACTGTCGAACTGACCGACGGTAGAGGCGAAAGTCTCAACTGTAACGGCAGGTTTATCAGCTTTATTCACAGCCTTGACGATATTTCCTGTTTTAAAGGTTTCAAGCATTGCGTCAAAGATTATAACAAGTCCCTTGCCTCCTGCGTCGACTACCCCGGCTTTTTTTAGCGCTTCAAGCTGGTTCGGGGTATTTTCAAGAGCTTCCTTTGCGGCATTGCACACTTCCGACCATAAAATTATCTCGTCATTTGTAGATAGAGATATCTCCTTGGCTCTCTGAGCGGCCATTCTCGCAACGGTAAGTATTGTGCCCTCCGTAGGCTTCATAACAGCCTTATAGGCTCCTTCAACTCCTGCTTCAAGAGCCCTTACAAGTCCGTCGCAGTCAGCTTCCTTCATTCCTGAAAGACCTTTTGAAAAGCCTCTGAACAATAGAGAAAGTATAACTCCCGAATTACCTCTTGCTCCTCTTAAAAGGGCTGAAGCGGCAGCGTCGGCCACCTGTGAAACGGTAACGCTGTCGTTCATTCTTGAAAGTTCCATAACGCTGTTTGAAATGGTCATGGACATATTTGTGCCGGTATCTCCGTCAGGAACAGGAAATACGTTTAGTTCGTCAACACTTTTCTTGTTATTGGAGATAGCGTTTGCGCCGCTTATGATGGCATCGCGAAGCTGTTTTCCTTCAATCACAAAAATTTCCTCCTAACACCTGCAAAATAATTGCAAGGATAAATTAAATTCCCCGATCAGTTTTTGCGGGATCAGTCAGTTTTTCATATCGTCAATAAAAAGATTTATCTTTGCGACTTGTACGCCGGCTTCGTTTTCAAGGGCAAATCTTACTTTGCTTACAATGCTGTCGCTTATTGCCGAAAGATTTATACCATAGCTTACGCAGATATGAAGATCGATATACAGTTTGTTGTCTTTTTGACGGATTATTACTCCGTTGTCCGGAGAAGAGCTTTGAAAGACTGCTCTTAAACCCTGAGCCGCTCCGAAGCAGTTTGTTCCCACAACACCAAAGCAGTCAGTAACTGTTTTTCCGATAAGATGTTTCAGATATTCCTTTGACAGGATTATTTCACCGATATGGTTTTCGTTTTTTATCATCGTACACGGCTTCCTTTCTTTATGATTTTTAACTATTTTCAATTATTATATCATATTTCATTTCTTATTGCAAGAGATTTTACATTGCCTTAAAACAATTTTGCGTCTGAGGTTTTCGCCTGCCTGTGGCAGATTTGCCGACAATTTTTTGCACAACAACTTTATTTTGTGTGTCTCTTGAAATCGGATACAAGATGTGCTAAAATATATATGTAGAAGCAACAACACTTTTTTAATGCAGAAGGAGCAACAAAGATGAGATGTCCGTTTTGTAATTATGAAGACACAAAAGTAATAGATTCAAGACCAAGCGACGAAAAGAAACGCCGGCGCCGTGAATGTGTGAAATGCGGAAAAAGGTTCACTACATATGAGGTGGTTGAAAAACCCCTGCTTATGGTCTATAAACGTGACGGAAGCTTTGAACAGTTCGACCGTGAAAAGCTACTCAAAGGTATCCAGACGGCAATTAAAAAACGTCCTGTAAGCGTTGAGAGTGTGCTTGCTCTTGTTGACGATATCGAAAACACCTATGCAAACGCTATGCAGACGGAAACTACCACAAGCGAAATCGGGGATAAGGTGCTTGCCGGACTTAAAAAGCTTGACCTTGTGGCGTATGTCAGATTCGCTTCCGTGTATAAGGACTTCAACGACGTTGAAAGCTTTATAAAAATTATTTCAGAGCTTAATTGCTGAAAAACCTATGAGACTGTTTAATATGGGGCTGTTTAAGAAAAGGAATTATGATGTGACAGGGCTTTTGTTTCTCTCTGATCATACCTTTGCTCCGATTTAAATTTTGAAAAAAGTCTTAAAAACAGAAGCCTCTTGTGGATATTAAAACCACAAGAGGCTTTTTTATGCATTAAAAATAATATGTACATTTGATTCCCACGGTCTTTTCATGGGAATTTTTTATTTTTAAAACAAAAACTGTCTGCCTGCAAATTAATATATAAAAAATCGATATTTCTAAAAATAATTGATAAGCTGTATTTTTATAGGCTATCTTGTATAAAAAAGTCGAAAATAACTGTGAAAAATATCAAAAAAATTGAAAAAAACTATTGATTTTTAAATTGAAATGTGCTATTCTATACCAAGAGCAAGATTTACAGTTTCTTGTAAACTATATTTTCAGGGCATAAATAATTCAGAGATATGAAATTGTCCGGGAATGTATTCGGGGTAAATAAATTGCTTGACAAGCTTGTTTATAAAAAAATTAATTTATAGGAGGATCTGTATGTCAGGAAAAATCAAAATCTTAATAGGCGATGATTCGGCACAGTTCGGAGTGTGCTATGCAAATGTTTTAAGGAATATGGATTTTTACGTAATTGTAAGACCCAAGGACGGTAAGGTGGTGCTTGACGCTATCAGAAACGAACAGCCGGACGTTGTACTTATGGACGCCGCTATGCCGGGGATAGACGCAGTGGAAGTACTTAAAAGGGTCAGTACTTTAAATATGAAAAAGCCGAAGATAATAGTTACAAGTCCTTATGACAACCCGTTTATCGAAAGGTCTGTGCTTGAAAACGGAGCGGCATTATTTATCTTAAAGCCCTTTGATATAGAAATATTGGGAGAAAGAATAAGATCCATGATGGGAGTAAGCTTTTCTTCACGCAATGATTATTCTTCAGGAAACGATGATTTCAGCGTTGAAAGAACAGTTACCGAGATCATGCACCAGATAGGGGTTCCTGCGCACATAAAAGGTTATCACTATCTCAGAGACGCTATACTTCTTTGTATCGAAAACCGGGAAATGCTTGAATCTATAACAAAGCTTCTTTATCCCACAGTGGCGCAAAAGTACGATACAACTCCGTCAAGAGTGGAAAGAGCAATAAGACACGCTATCGAGATCGCATGGGACAGAGGGAACGTTCAGGTGATAAACAAGTTTTTCGGCTATACAATAAGCGTTGAAAAGGGTAAACCTACTAACAGTGAATTTATCGCTATGATCACAGACAAGATACGTATTAATTTCAGAAACGAAATGACTGCCGCTTCTTCATAATTGTTATTTCTTTAAATCGGAGAAAACTGCCAAAGTTGCAGCTTGCCGCGGTTTGCTCTTCAGGGGGATTCGGGTTGGGATTACTGCCTGACAACCTCCGCTGAAATTCCTAATGGAACCATCCCCCTTATCGGCGTATCTGCCGATAAAAGCGACAGATACGCTGCATGGTTATAACCAAGTCGCCGATGTCCCCCCTGCCGAGTATTCGGCAGGTCTGCCTAAACGGCAGGTCTGATGATTATTCAGCAGGTCTGCCGTTGCTTTTCGTCGCAACGTGATTAAGCCTGTCTGCTGAAAAGCAGACATCCTTATCACGCTTTGTTCCGATTTAAAAATTTATTGTTAAAATTGCTATGTTGAGTCTTTCGGTTTCTCTTTCTTTTATAAGGTGCTACAAAAAAGTGTTGAAATTCTTGACAAATCATTAGTTTGGTGCTTTAATAAAGTAAAGCATATGCAGATTTCGGACTGCAATATGCGGTAAGCAAATCTCAGAAAGGAAATGATTTTATGAAACTCAGAAAGATTCTTGCTCTTGCTTGCTCCTGCGCTGTTGCTCTCGGTGCGTTTACCGCCTGCGGAGTAAAGGACGATGAAGGCGGATCCGGCGCAAACGGCGGAGATAAGGTATACAAGATAGGTATCGTTCAGATCATGGAGCATACCTCTCTTAACACTATTAGAGACGCTGTCGTGGACAGACTTGCAGAGCTTGGCTACAAGGACGGCGAAAACTGCGAGATAGACCTTCAGCAGGCCAATAACGAATCAACTACCGTCCAGCAGATACTTGACCAGTTCAAGGCCGACGGAAGCGATATAATCGTTGCCATCACAACTCCCTGCGCTCAGCTTGCGGCTCCTTATTCGGAAGAGATCCCTGTAGTGTTCTCTGCCGTAACCGACCCGGTTGCTGCAAACCTTGTTGATTCACTTGAAAGCACAGGAGGAAATATCACAGGTACATCAGACGCTCTTGCAATAGATAAGATTCTTGACTTTGCCCTTGAAATGAAGCCCGATATCAAAACCCTTGGGTTCCTTTATAATACAGGGGAGGATAACTCCGTATCCTGTCTTGAATCTGTAAAGGCATATTGCGAGGATAAGGGAATTGAGGTTGTTGAAGGAGCTGCAACAAATACCTCTGAGGTTCAGGAAGCCGCTCAGACTCTTGCTTCAAAGTGCGACGCAGTGTTCTCACCTAACGACAATACCATTGCCGGCGCAATGGGAACAGTTGCTGAGGTTATGAACAGCGCAAAGGTGCCTATGTTCGTTGGTGCGGATTCAATGGTAATGGACGGCGGACTTGGAACGGTCGGCATCGAATACTCCGACCTGGGTAAGGAAACGGCTAATATGGTCGCAGATATTTTAAGCGGCAAAAAGAAGGCTTCCGAGATTCCTGTAAAGGTGTTTAATGAGGATCTCAGCACATATATCAACAAGACAACTGCCGAGGCTATCGGAATCGAAATTCCCGAAAGCATTGCAAACGGCGAAAAAACAGTTTACTTTGAATAATAAAAAACAGTTTGATATGTTGCAAAAAAAAATTAAATAGTGTATAATGGCAGAGTGGGGTATTTTCGCTCTGCCATTTTTAGTGAGAAAGGATCGACCGTTATGGGACCGGATAAACCAACTTATAAAAAAATTATCAGGCTTGCGCCTAAGCTTATAATTGTTATTGCCCTTTTATTGCTGATAAACTTTACAATGATGGAATCGGTGGTTATCGGAACGTTGGAAAAAGGACTTGTTTTTTCGCTTTTAGCCCTTGGGATATTCATATCCTTCAGAATCCTCGATATCCCCGATCTTTCTGTGGACGGAACCTTCACCCTCGGAGTTGCGGTGTCTGTTATGAACGCCTTTAACGGCAGCCCCATAAAGGGAATAATCCTTGCCGTTGTCGCCGGAGCGGTGGCAGGGTGCGTCACGGGAATACTTATCACCAAGCTTAACGTTCAGCCTATCCTTGCAGGAATAATTACCATGACCGCTCTTTATTCAATAAATCTTACTATCATGGAAAGACCCAATATTTCTCTTTACCGCAAGGATACTATTTATACAATGGCAAAGGATATTTTCGGCGAGGATTATTATAAGCTTGTTGTTTCGGCAATAGTTCTTCTCATTGCTTCTCTGCTCTTGTTCATGTTTTTAAAGACTCAGGCGGGAATGTCCCTTCGTGCAACGGGAGATAACGAGTACATGGTAAGGGCTTCTTCCATAAATTCTGACAGAATGAAGATATTAGGCTTTGCAATAGCAAACGCTCTCGTTTCCCTTTCGGGAGCTATGTACACTCAGTACTCCTCCGCAGGGGATTCAAACAGCGGTACGGGAATGCTTGTTGTGGGACTTGCTTCAATTATAATAGGCGAGATATTCTTTACAAAGCATACTATCCTTTTCGGAATACTTTCCGCAATAACCGGAGCCATAGCGTACAGATATATTCTTGCTTTTGCAATGAACCTCGGAATGGACAGCAATTATACAAAGCTTTTTTCCGCAGTCATCGTTGCGGTGGCAATTGCTCTTCCTGCAATAAAACAGCTGATCGGCAGGACCGCAAAGAGATTTTCAAAGGAAAACAGATAAGGGAGGGATAATATGCTTAAGCTTGAAAATGTGAGCATTACGTTCAATAAGGGAACGGTAAATGAAAAAAAGGCTCTTGATAATGTAAGTCTTACTGTTGAGGACGGGGATTTCATAACCGTCATCGGCTCCAACGGCGCAGGAAAATCCACTCTTATGAATGCTGTCAGCGGAACATATGAAATTGACAAGGGAAAGATTTTTCTTGACGATAAAAATATTACAAGACTCAAGGAATATCAGAGGGCAAGATTTATAGGCAGACTTTTTCAGGACCCATTAAGAGGAACGGCTCCCAATATGACTATTGAGGAAAATCTTGGTCTTGCCTACAGCAGAGGAAAAAGACGCTCTCTTAATATAGGTATAAAAAGAAAGGATCTTAACCTTTTCAGGGAAAAGCTCAGCGAGCTCGGACTTGGACTTGAGGACAGAATGAAAACTCCGGTGGGACTTCTTTCGGGGGGTCAACGTCAGGCGCTTACCCTTCTGATGGCAACAATAGTTACTCCCAAGCTTCTTCTGCTTGACGAGCATACGGCCGCTCTTGACCCGAAAACCGCCGCAAAGGTCATGGAAATAACCGAAAAGATCGTAAAGGAAAACAATATCACCACGCTTATGATAACTCATAACGTTTCAAACGCTCTGGCATACGGAAACAGGACTATAGTCCTGAGTCAGGGCAGGCTTGCCTTTGCTCTTGAGGGAGAGCAGAGAAAAAATATGACCGTTGAAGGACTTATGAAGCTTTACTCCGATAACGCCGGAGACGCTTTTACGGATAAAATGCTTCTTGACTGATAAACACGGACTTTTACGGTATTGACAAGTTTATAAAAATAAATTATAATTGTCCTTGGAATGCCTTGGTATAAAGGCGTTTAAATCGGTTTAAATCGGTTATATCAGAATACATATCAATTTTTAACCAATGAAAGATGATGAAAATGAAAAAAGTAAAAAATTATAGGGGATTTACACTTGTAGAAGTAATCGTAATTCTTGTAATACTTGCGATTCTGGCGGCAATTCTTGTTCCTTCACTTACGGGTTATATAGACAAGGCGAATGAAAAGCTTGCGGTTTCCGAAGCAAGAAGCATCGTTGTTGCTTCTCAGACAATAGGAAGCGAGCTTTACGGAGAAAAAATCGTGCTTAACGGCGAAGATCCCGCTGAATTTTCTAAGGTAGAGGCAATGTCTCTGGCGGAGATAGATAACTCGGGCGGTGCGGAGATAACCTCAATAACCTTCAAAAAAAGCAAGGTAACAAATATGACCTTCAGATCTTCTGTGGGGATAGTTATAAAATACGATGGAAAAACATTTTCGGCAGCTGAAGATTGACGGCTTGGAAGCGATGATGTTTTGCGGCAAAAAGCATCTGATGTGAAATTATGCGTCAGGTGCTTTTGTGGATTTATAAAAAGTAAAAAGGAGATGAGGTAATGCCGGGATATAAATATACAGCTTCAGATGTAAAAGGAAAGATCGTAAAGGGAAACGCTTACGCTTCCGATCCCTCCCACCTTAAAGAAAGCCTTATGAACAATAGCGGACTTTACCTTGTTTCATGGGAAGAATACAACCGGGACGCCGTAAGGATAAGACTTGGCAGGGGGCAGTTAAGCGAATTTTGCCGTGAACTTGGCTCTCTTTTAAAAGCAGGCATACCTGTAGTAAAGGCTCTTTCAATAATTTCAACAAGAACTACCGACAAAAAGCTTTCAAAGCTTTTAAACGCTGTGGGAGCTGAGGTGAGAAAGGGATCCGATCTTTCTCTGGCAATGAAAATGCAGGAGGACAGCTTTCCCGGGCTTCTTGTAAGCGTGATACGTTCGGGGGAAGAATCGGGGGACCTTGACAAAAGCTGTCTTAATATGGCTGAATATTACGAAAGAGAGAAAAGACTTTCTTCAGAGATTCGCTCTGCAATGCTTTATCCCGTCATACTCCTTTGCCTTACTCTGGGAGTGATAATCGCTGTGTTTGCGTTTATCCTGCCTTCTTTTATGAACTTGTTTGAGGACATGAAGCTTCCTCTTATCACAAGAATAATGATGAAGATTTCAGATATCTTTACAAAATATCCCCTTCCCCTTATTCTGACGGCTGGGACGGCTGTGAGTATTGTCGCTCTTGTGGGGAGGAGCGAAAGGGTAAGGCTTTTTGCCGATAAGGCAAAACTCAGGCTTCCCAAAGTGGGAAGGCTTAACAGAATCATATGCACCGCACGGTTTGCAAGAACTCTTTCCACTCTTTATTCAAGCGGGACAAGTATTTTAAATGCAGTCAGCCTTGCGGGTTCAACTGTGGAAAACCGATATATAAGCTCGCAGTTTGACAAGACGCTTAAAATGCTCAGGTCGGGAAGCTCACTGAGTTCTGCTCTTGGGGCAATTGACGGTCTTGACCAAAAGCTTTTGCAGACAATAGGCATAGGAGAGGAAAGCTCAAGCCTTGACGAGCTCCTTGAAAATATTGCGGACGATTACGATTATGAGGCTTTAGCTACGGCAAAAAGAATGATAACTTTAATTGAGCCGTTAATGATAATTATTATGGCGACGGTAGTGCTTGTTGTGATATGTTCGGTAATGCTTCCTATATACGACCTTTACAGCTCTATCGACGGACAAGAAGCTATAGGGTATTCGGTAAGGGCAATTATTAAAGGATGATTTATCCTGTTTGAAAGGAACGTTTTTATGCTTACGGCTGTTTATATTGCAAATGATAAAATTCAGACAGTTACGGGAAAAGGAACAAAGAAAAGTATTCTTGTGAAAAAATGCTGTTGGGAGAGCCTTAAAGAAGGGACGGCAATAAACGGTATAATAACCGATGAAAACGCCGTCAAGGATACGCTTGTGAAAATGTGGAGAGAAAACGAACTTCCCGATAAAAATATAACGCTTGTGGTAGAGGGAAGAGGGATACATCACAAGCTTATTTTTGCCCCCAGATTAAAGGAAAACAGAATGCTTGAATTTCTCAAAGGGGAATTTTCCGATATAGAGGGCTTTGAAAATATGATATTCGATTACTCCGTAACAGAAAATATGAACGCTTACGGGGGAGTTACCGTTCTTGCCTGCATGGCTGAGCCTGAATTTATAAAGGGCTATAAGGAAATGTTTGACGAGCTTGGCATAAAGCTATCAAGGATAGATACTTCTCTTAACTGTCATATAAAGCTTGCCCGTAGGATTGAAAGTTTTAAAAACAAGACGTTTGTTATTGCGTCGGCGGATTTCAATCAGATAAACCTTGCTCTTTTTGTAAAGGGGAAATACAGGTTTTCAAGCACAAACAGACTTAACTGCGAAAGAAATTCAAAAGATATGCCGGAGGATATCGCCGGAATGATATCCCTCATAAACCAGTTCAATAAGTCGCAGAAAAGCGGCTCGGATATAACAGACGTGTACCTTGGAGGCTTTACGGACAAGGAATGTGACAAAATAAAGGAGATGGGAAGCAGTCTTGAAATGAACATCGAAAAATTTCCATCGGGACAAGGAGTGATTTCTGAATGTGGAAATTTTTCCTCGGCGGAATTTATAAACGTTCTGGGGGCTGTTGACAATGAAAGGAGCTGAAGAACTTTGGCAAGGATAAGAAAAAATGATATGAATCTTCTTAGCGGATTGGAGCGCCTTGATATGCAACTGCCCCGTGCAGGAAAAAAAGCATGGTGGACAGCTTTACTGCCGGGAGCTATTGCTGCGGCGGTGTGCGTTATTTCTGTCGCCTGTTCTTCTCAGAGCCTTAAAAGCTCGGAAAACGAACTTAAAAGGCTTGAACGCTCCTATGAGGAAATCAGTAATTCAGAGGAGATTATAAAGGCGTCGGAATATGCGGACGCTCTTGTGAGCCTTGAAAACTCAAAGGAAATAATTGACGGGGCAAAAACTTCCTTTGCTGCCTGCAATGTGGATAGTCAGAATTTAGACAGGCTTAACAAAATAATAAACGGGCAGGCGGAGGTTCTATCCTGCGAATACGGGACAGACGAAATAACTCTCAATCTTTTTTGCCGAAGAGAGGAAGATATATTTGCGCTGATAGACAGCCTTTCCCGGTGTGAGATTGCCGAAAAAATAAATTACAGCGGTTTTTCTCAGGATATACAAAATGAAAACAGCGGATTTTCCTTTGAAATAGTTCTTACCCTTAAAACGGAGAAGGGAGAGAATTACAGTGAGCAATAAAAAGCAACTTTTGCTTCTTTATGTTCTTGTGTGCGTTCTTGTGACGGTAGTGGTTGTTATGTACATGGCAAGGCCAAAGCTTGAGAAGGCTGAAGAAAACAGAGAAAAGATTTCGGATATACAAATCGCTCTCGATGACTTGCAGCTTGAAATCTCCTGTGGCGCACAGCTTGAGGAGGAAATAAGGTCTTTGCAGGCGGAAATTGACCGCGACGGGATAGTTTCCGAAGAAAAGGAAACATACGAGATATTAGAAGATGTAAGCGTGATTTTAAGACAAAAGGGCTATGAGATAACCTCTGCTTCTGTGGGCGAGAAGATACCTGCGGAGGAGTGGGATTTTGATGCGAACACGGATGAACAGGAAGCTTCTGTAACTTCTGATACCGAGCAGTTCCGGGAAGCCGAAAGCTCCGGACTTTTTGTGACTGAGATGCAGATTTCAATCGCAGGAGAGTATGAAAGCCTTGAACAGGCTTTTGAGGAGATAAAAAACATTAGCGGAGTTTATCCCTGTGATTTTAAGGGCAGCTTCGGAAGTCAGAATCAGGTTTATGAAAATATTCCAAGTGAAATAAACGGTATAGTTATCGTGAAATGCATAACAAGGTGAAAAAGTTGAAGATACGATTTTTTAACAAACAAGGCTCCGCTCTGGTATGGGCGCTTTGCATAGCGTCGATTATCTCCATACTTGTTGCGGCGGCGCTTGCCGCGGCTATGTGGACTCACAAGAAAAACAGTGTTGCTTCAAACGAAAGCAAAAGCCTTTATATCTGTCGCTCTGCCCTTGAAACTGCGGCAAGCGACATTGAGAAAAAGGGAGATAGTTCTCTTTTGTATACCGAAATCGAAAAACAGGCTGAAATTGACTTTGAAGAGAAAACTGTGATTTTAGACTGTATAAGAGAAAGTGAAGAAAAAATAAAAATCACTGCCGGATATGAGGGGCAGGATTTGAGTATTGTAATTGAAAAAAGCGGAGAAGGCTGGAAAAGGGCTTATTATTTATCCTAACAAAAGGAGGCGGCAGACATGAACGTAAAGGGACAGACCCTTGTCGAGGTGGTT
>CALWNN010000043.1 GCA_944382845.1 uncultured Clostridia bacterium | reverse complement strand
AGTTCCTCTTGCAGGTATCCTGTTTCGAGGATCACGACCTGCACAAGAAGTACAACTTCATCGCATACCTGCTAGCGTACATCAATATCAAGCATCCCGGTCCCGGCTTTAACCTGGACGGGAAAATCCAAGCATCCAACTTTGTGCAGAAAAAGGGCGAGGAACACGTTTCCCCCAACTTGGTGGCAAAGCCGGTAGTGAAGCTGCCCACGGCAGAGTACTTCGGCCTGACAGATGATAAGGAGCAGCGGCTGTCAGAAATCATTGATGAAATCAATAGCCGAACCGGAAAATCGTATGATAACGATGTGGTGGTCAAAGCCATGCTGCAAATCCGCGATATTTTGATGAAGTCGGATAAGCTGAAGACTAGTGCTAAAAATAATACGCAAAAAGACTTTGAGTTCACTTATTTTGACGATATTGATGATGCATTGATTGAGGGACTTTCGCAAAACCAGGATTTCTTCTCCCTGCTGCTCTCTAATGATGAAATGAAGCGGCAGGTGCTTGGGATTTTTTCTGAAGAAATTTATAAAAGTTTGCGTGAAGCATGAACAGCATGGAATAAAAAAATTATCAATAGATTGGAGGATAATATAATGTCCGTAAATAGCTATTTAAGTGGTTTGGCAAGCAATCTTGTTCTTAGCAATACGGAAAAAAGTAATATTTCTACTTCGGTAGATACAATCAAAACAAGGCTTTCATGGTATTTATCAAATGAAGTAGTGGAGAAAAAGATTTTTGGTTCATATGTGCGAGGAACTATATTACCTCGAAAAGTTGATGAAAAGTCTGACGTGGATATTATGATTGTGTTTAACAATCCGTATGGTTATAAACCTCAGACCTTTCTCAATAAGTTAAAATCCTTTGCCGAAAAATATTACAGTAGTTCTGAAATTTACCAGTCTAGCCCGACGGTTGTATTAGAACTCCATCATATTAAGTTTGAACTGACGCCTGCCTATGTAGAGTACGGTATGTATTACATTCCGAATGGTCCCAGCGACTGGATGTACACAGACCCTGACGGCTTTTATAGCACTTTGACAGAATGTAATGTAAATAATGCTTCGAAAATCAAACCAGTTGTACGTCTCTTAAAGCATTGGAACATTCAAAAAAATTACCGAAATATGGCATCATTTTCATTGGAAAAGAAAATTGCGGAAGAAATGATGTATGCATATTTTGGCTGTACTACATACACAGATTATTTGAAAAAAGCGCTGAATACCATTAAATATAGCACAAATTATTCAAGAGTTGATACTGCTATTGGTCATATTGATGCTGCACTAAATTATGAGAAACAGGGATTACCGTATTCAGCCCTTTTAGAAATCAAGAAAGCATTTCCGGAGGTATAACGCCCTTGAGTAGACGGGATGATATTAACAAACTATATATACCATCGCAAAAGCTTGAAAAGTTTTGTAAAATTGTCTTTTGGCTTAATTGTATGCTATCATTGGTAAATATATTCCTGTCTGGAATGGCTACAGATATTGTATCTATTTTACAGATAGCATCTGCGTTGGGCTTTGTTTCAGCATCAGTTATTGATGATGGCTTGTTTTGGTACAATGCAGAACACGAACGACGTAAAAACAGTATTCAAACAGCATTTGGAATTAGGTTGTCTGAGTTAGAAACAGATGGATATTACAATAATTCAGTTCCTCCTTCAATGATAAAATATGCTACCAATACCTTTGAAAGTGTTTATTTTTCAAAATTTATTGCGTCAAAAATGCTGATATATAGCCTTGTAAAATCACTACTTGCAATTATCGTTCTCATTTCAGTAAGTTGGATAATTGCCAATGGCAATATTCTCCTCATTATAGCCCAAGCGGTTTTTTCTGCTTACATAGTTGAGGATACAGTTTATCTTACTATATATGTTAATCGTCTAAACGCACTTTACGATAGTATATATACAGCACTTATTACAACTGGGGTTCATTCCTCTCAGAAGATGCCAATATTGCTTTCATTTTGTACAGAGTACGAGTGTATAAAAGCTCACTATAAAATAAGATTAGACAGCAAGATTTTCATAAAATATAATCACGAATTGTCGGAGAAATGGAACACTATTTCCACCCACATTACTACTGATTAGCATAAAAGAAACACAAAAATGTAATATAATCGGAGAAGAAAATAGAAATGGAAACTGATCACCAGCTAAGAATTTTATATCTGTACCAGATATTGCTCCGTCATTCTGATGTAGATCATCCCGTCTCCACCAAAGAGCTGATTGATATGATGGAAACGTATCATCAGATCAAACTGCACCGGACAACCATCCCTAAATATATAGAACTGCTGAATGCCGGTGGCCTTGAAGTAATGGAGATTCGTTCCCGCGAAAAGAAATATTATCTCAATGACCGGCTGTTTGAACTGCCGGAAGTGAAATTGCTGATTGATGCGGTGCAGTCTTCAAAGTTTATCTCCGCAGGCAAAAGCCAGGTGCTGATTTCTAAACTGATGGCACTTACCAGTGAAGCCAATGCGGCAAAACTCAAGCGCAATCTATATGTGACTGGACGTGTTAAATCGGACAACGAAAAGAGCTATTACATTGTTGAAGCAATCAACGATGCGATTAACGAAGGTAAACGGATTTCATTCTACTATACGGATTACAATACTCAAAAAGAGAGGGTGCTGAAAAACGATGGGTTACCGTATGTTATCAGTCCTTATGCGCTGATATGGGATGGTG
>CALWNN010000042.1 GCA_944382845.1 uncultured Clostridia bacterium | reverse complement strand
TGCGTTTGTTGACAGATGTTCAGCTAGACAAAGAATTTTAAGGAGTTTTTTTCTCTGTTCTACCCTCCCCGTATAGCCAGTCAATCCCAGTATATACAAATCAGCTTTTAAAATTTTCCCGGATATTCCATTCGCCCGAGAATCTCCTTCAAAGGTTGCTCCTGCTTTTTCAAGAGCTTTTATTATAATTTCAGGACTCATCCCCTCAACTCCCAGTTTACCCTCGCTTGACGGAGCGGTCTTTCTGCGCTCTTTGCCTAATATATCCGGAATATATGCTTGTTTTATATATTTTGGATTTATAGCTCCTTTTAAATGGTTCCTAATTAGAAATCCCGCATAATCGCTGTCTGTAAGAATAATTAAGCCTCTTTTTTCTGCTATTTTCCTAAGCATATCAAGTCGTTCGATGTTTGAAAATATGTTAAACCCTCGTGTTTCTATTATCAGTGTATCTATGATCTGACTCACAGTATTTTTGTCATATTTTCCCTCAACAACTATAGCTTCTTTTATACGTACCATTTTTTAAGCCATCCTTAAATATAACGAAAATCTTACAAGAAGCTCCTTTAGCAGGTCATCGCCTTCCTGAGGCGTGCTATTAAGCTTAAAGGCAGTATCTGCGACAAACCCATTAAGTTTTGCGCAGTCCTTAACCGAAAGCTTTTTTGCAGCAGCATAAATTCCTTTTGCCTGGAAATCATACTTAATTTCACACATATTCATAAAATCTTTCATTGATTTGCCTGAGTCCATATATATTCTGGCACATAGCAACTGACGAATTCTAGTTGCAATTATAAATAAAATTTTATGGGGCGCCTCATTAATCATAAGGAGATCGCCTAATTTTTTTATTGCAGTTTCTCTCTTGCCGGCGAGTATTGCATCTGTCAGTTCGTACCCCTGTGCCTCAATTACAGGCACAACAACAGCATCTATATCTTTTCTTGTTACCATCCTGTTTTCTGCATACGCGGAAATTTTACTTATCTCACCTAGGAGCAGAGTCATGTCTCCCCCTGTTATATATGACAAATACTTTGTATCTCCCGCGCTAATGCTTTTTCCGTAATCTCTAAAATGCTGTGGTATCCATCTACTCAGAATATCCTCACCCTGATAATTAAACTGAACGGCATTTAGGAGTTTTTTCAGCGCCGCATTTGCCTTGACTCTGCCGTCCAATTTAAAATCCACAGTGTCACAAACAAAAACAATGTGTGCATAGTCAGGAACATCAGAGAGAATTTTGGTCAGCTCTGATCTGACATCTTCATTTATTTTAGAAAAATCAAAATCCCGTATTTCTATAACAGTTGCTTCGCTGAAAACAGGCAGAGAGTTAATTGCCTCGCTAAGCTCATTTATGGACAGATTCTTTCCATCAAACTTATGAAGATTAAATTCCTCGGTTCCAGGAGAGACAAGCTTTCTTAATTCTCCAAGATAGTATGAAAGCATATATTTCTCTTCCCCGTAAAAGACATAAATATTTTTATGTCTTCTTCCTATAAAATCTCGTTTTAACTGTTCAAAATTATAATTTTCGTCAGTTTTTTTCTTTGTGTTATTAGCCATAAAATCCTCCTGTGGACGAGATAACTATATTTCCGTATTCATCAGTCCTATAAACATCTATTCCTGCTTCATCTAATCTCTCTAAAATCTCCGAAGTCGGATGTCCATAGTTGTTATCTCCAACAGATATTATTCCTATTTCAGGTGCTACTGTTGACAGTAAATCACTTGAAGTTGAAAATTTAGATCCGTGGTGTCCAACAATTAAACATTCTATATCGGGCAATCTTTTTAGTGAAACAAGAAGACGTTCCTGACCTTCGTCAATGTCTCCTGTAACAAGCGAATCAAAGCCATTTTCTGAGACAAGAATACATATTCCTCTCTCATTTTCTGAAAGACTGCCCAGCGGCGCATACAGGCTGAGAGTTGTATTTCCCATGGTTATAACTTTATCTTCGTTTACATATATTATATCAGTGCTGTTTTCTTCTGCAAGCTCTATTATTTTATCGTCTAAATCTGAATCTTCTTCGCCTTCATTAGGAAGAACTAAACTTTCTACCTTAACCATGGACATTAATTTCTCCACTCCGTTTGCGTGGTCAGTGTGGAAATGTGTCAAAATAAGTGCGTCAATGCTGCTTCTACCCAGGCTGTAAATATACGAGCCAGCAATTTGACCTGCGTCCTCCCCGCTTGAACTGCCGCAGTCAATCACGGCTGTGTACGAGTCATTATAAATAACTATACTTTGTCCCTGACCAACATCAAGAACAACCATTGAATATCCAGGTTTTGAATCATGGACCAGGGCAGTGCATATCATTATTATACAGAGAGAAGATATAGCCGCACAACCCGGGATAATAAGAAATGATGGTTTTTTCTTAAAGAATATAAAAAACACAATAAAAACGTAGACAAGTGCAATCCACATAGCCAGATATATGTTTGTAATATATAGGGCGGAAAAGCTGCTCCCGGCAAGTTTATCAGAAATCCACAGCATTATGCGAAGAAAAACGGAAGCTATACCGGAAATTAATTTACCGGCAGGTACAAAGAACATTCCTATTGCCGTAGCGATGATACATAAGATAAAAGCGGGAGTTGTAAGCCATCCAATCATAAGATTCGTTAAAGGCGCTATTACAGAAAAGTACCCAAAATAGATTGTGGACAGCGGTATTGTAAATAAGGTTGCACCAACAGTAACAGAGGCAGAGGTTGAAATACCCACAATAAAACGCTTTCGTTTCTTACTTAAACCGGAATTAAACCCCATTATCCGCTGAAAAAATTCACTTAACTTTGGAGCGAACAGAATTATTCCCAAGGTAGACAGAAAAGACAGTTGCATACCTACGTTTTTGATTACATAAGGATTGCATATAATTAAAACCATGAGCGCAGCAGAGAGTGATGTCAGTTTGTCATCCTCTCTTTTGAATATTGGCGCTAAAATTATGAAGAGCTGTAAAATGACTGCTCTTATAATTGCCGGTGTAAATCCGGTAACTGCCATAAACATTAGTAAACCCGGTATTAAAACTAAAAGAGAATACCATCGTTTTCCTAATATTGCATATATAAATGACGCAAATATTGAAACGTGCATTCCAGAAACAGTAACTATATGATATATACCGCTTCTCTGAAGGTTAACAGTTGCTTCCACATCTTCATTTAAAATGGCTTTATCTCCAATTAGTAAAGCTATTGCCAGACCTTTTATGTCCTCAGGGAAAATTTCATACATTTTGTTTCGTATGCCCCTGAAAATATACCTGTGAATATACTTTAGCTTGAAACCGCTGGAGCTAATAACTTCCAAGTCTGCAATTCTTCGCCCGGTAAGGAAAATTCCCTGAGAGAAAAAGTAATCAGACGAATCTTCTCCGATTAGATTGGATACGGAAACCTGAGCAGTAAAAGAAATTTTATCTCCGGGTTTTAAATTATCTGCGCTTCCGTCGTAAATGTAAAGTCTCATTTTTACAGGAAGTATAGCCTCGTTATTTGTTTTATCGTCCAAACTAATCCCCGAATCCCGTTCAGTTGGAAAATTGATAACTTCAGCCGTGAAGTCAACTGTACTGTCATTATATTTCATTATGGGACTTATATTAAGAAGATAAAAAACCTGGCAGTAGATTATACCGAAAACAAAACCAATACATAGTAAAATCGCCTTGTTTCTGTTATAAGTATCAAAAGAGATTATACATATCGATGTAATGATTACGATGGAAAATAATATAGCTAGTACTGTAACTGAAGTAATGTAATTGTAAAGGAGGCACGCTACGGTAAAAGCTAAAGTAAAAATAACAAGTTTTCTCACTTTCTGTCCCTCCATTACTAATTTTATCTATATAATTTTACACTAAAGTCAGGATTATTTCCAGATTAATATTAATACGTGTCTATTGACAAAGTTCTATAACGCTGTTAAGATTCAACCAGAATTCTATTTAAGGGGGCAAAATCAAGATTTATGACAATGAAACAGATTTCGGTTTTCGCAACAGATGTATCAACCGGACTGGCAGGAATTTCAGAGATACTCAGTGAGAATAAAATTAGTATCAGGGCTCTGTCCGTGGCAGACGGCACAGAATACAGCGTGTTTAGACTGATTGTAGATGATCCTGATACGGCCCTCAATGCACTAAGAAATTTAGGGTTTGTTGTGTCGGCAACAGAAGTATTTGCTATTAAGCTAAGTGATGAACCCGGCGCACTTGACGCCGTGTTAAAACTTCTTGCTAACCATGGGATAGTTACCCAGTATATTTATGCTTTTGTCCCTAAGGAAGCCTCTGACGCTTATGTGGTTCTTAAAGCCGCTGATAATGAATCTGCCATAAAAATTTTAAAAGATGCCGATTTTCAGTTCTATTCTTTTGATACATAATGAAATCTTATATATTATTACAGCCCGGACTGTTGTAGTCCGGGCTGCTTTTCATTGCATGCTATTTTATATTCTTCATATCCAAAAGGAAACCGTAAATTTCACTTTCCAGCTCATGGCATTGGGCAAGTAAAGCTTTTGCTTCCTCAAAAAAGCGTTCTGACATTTCCAAATCGTCCATCCTGGATGTGTTTTCAACAACATTGAACATGGAGCCTTTAGCAGCAGCCAGGAAAAATTCAGCAGCGGAGCCTGCATCGGAAGCAAGATTGAGATTTCCTATTGATAAAAGCCTTAAAGCATATTCCATGTTTTCGGCGCAAATTTTCATAACCTCCACAGGAACAAGAGCGGTCTCTCTCAGACCTTCACTTATGGCAAGGCTGCGTTCCAATGTATCCTTTGGCATTTCGTATGCCTTTGACACGGTGTCAAAGGCTGCTGAATCAAGGCTTGCAAGGTGAAGAAGTCTTGCTCTTGCGTTTCCGACCTTTTCAAGTATGTAAAATACCTCTTCCTCGGAATCCGCATACTTTTTCTTCCCAACTGTAAAGTTACCCATCATACCTACCAACGAGGCGCCCATAGCCGCAACATATGCGCAGGCTGCGCCCCCGCCAGGAGCAGGGGTTTTGGAAAACAGCATTTGGGAGAATTCATCGAGGGATTTTTCAGAAAAATTCCAATTCAAATAAAATTCCTCCTACACAAATAAGCTCAGAAAAGACCTGAAATTTGTCCGTTTTCATCAATATCAATTTTCTCAGCAGAAGGAACTTTAGGAAGTCCTGGCATTGTCATCACATCTCCGGTAAGTGCGACAATAAATCCTGCTCCTGCTGACACCTTAAGGTTTCTGACTGTAATTTTAAAATTCTCAGGTGCCCCAAGAAGCTTTTGATTATCAGAGAAACTGTATTGAGTTTTAGCCATACATATTGGAAGGTTTCCAAAACCGAGCTCTGTAAGCTTTCTAGCCTGTTTTGCTGCGCTCCCGGCAAACGTATATCCGTCTGCATGATATATCTTCTTGCATATGGCATTCAGCTTTTCTCTTATTGACGTAGATAAGTCATAGCAGTAGGTAAATTCATTCTCTGACTCGCAAAGCCGGATAACTTCTTTTGCAAGCTCAATTCCACCTTCTCCACCTTTTCCCCACACCTCAGACAAAGCAACGTTTACTCCAAGCTCTCTGCATTTATCCTCGATAAGCGCAAGCTCAGCCTCTGTATCTGTGGGGAAACGGTTAATTGCTACCACTGCTGGGAGCTTAAACACCTTAGTAATATTTTCAACGTGTCTTAAAAGATTTGGCAACCCAGCTTCAAGAGCGGAAAGGTTTTCTGCAGAAAGCTCCTTTTTATCAGCGCCTCCATGCATTTTCAAAGCCCTCACCGTGGCAACTATAACAACTGCAGAGGGTTTAATCCCGGCAGCACGACATTTAATGTCCAAAAACTTTTCCGCACCAAGATCTGCGCCAAATCCTGCCTCTGTTATGCAGTAATCTCCAAGCTTCATTGCCATTTTCGTGGCAATTACGCTATTGCAGCCATGGGCAATATTAGCAAACGGTCCACCATGTACAAAAGCAGGAGTATGCTCAAGAGTCTGTACCAAATTAGGCTTTATTGCGTCTTTTAGAAGAGCGGTCATGGCTCCCTCAGCTTTTAAATCTCCGGCTGTAACAGGCTTTCCGTCATAAGTATAACCGACAATAATTGAGGCAAGCCTCTTTTTCAGATCACTTATCCCGGTGGCAAGGCAGAAAATAGCCATAACCTCACTGGCAACGGTTATATCAAATCCGTCCTCTCTGGGGTTTCCATTGGTTTTTCCGCCAAGACCGTCAACAATATTCCTGAGCTGGCGGTCATTCATGTCAACGCATCTGCGCCATGTAATGCTCTTTGGGTCAATTCCAAGTTCATTTCCCTGGTATATATGGTTATCTATCATCGCAGCCAAAAGGTTATTTGCCGCACCTATGGCGTGGAAATCTCCTGTAAAGTGAAGGTTGATATCCTCCATAGGAACTACCTGCGCATATCCGCCACCTGCTGCTCCGCCTTTTATGCCGAAAACTGGTCCCAGAGAAGGTTCCCTGAGTGCAATGACGCTTTTCTTTCCAAGGCGTCTCATGGCGTCGCCAAGACCTACAGTTGTCGTAGTCTTGCCCTCTCCCGCAGCTGTCGGGGTTATAGCGGTTACCAAAACAAGCTTGCCGTCTTTCCTATCTTTAACATTATTTAAAAAATCAAGGCTGATTTTTGCCTTATAATTACCATACTGCTCAAGATATTTCTCGTCAATGCCCACACTTTCCGCTATATTTTTGATGTTAAGCATCTCTGCACTTTGTGCAATCTCTATATCTGATTTGTACTCCATAATATAGTCCTCCCCTATCTTGTAATTCATATAAATCGAATTATAACAATTTTATCACGTAAAATAAAGCCCTAAAAATTATAATTTGCCTAATTTTTCTTCAGTGCCGTTTCCAGTGAAAGGAGCTTTCGCTTCATATCCAGTCCTCCTGCATATCCTGTAAGAGAACCGTCTGATCCTAGTACTCTGTGACACGGTATAATAATAACCACCGGATTGCGGTTACATGCCATACCCACCGCTCTGTATGCCTTTGGATGACCTATTTTGTCTGCAAGCTCCTTATATGTACATACTGTACCCCACGGAATAAATGAAATTGCTGTCCATACACTTTTTTGAAAAGGCGTTCCCGACAGGACCAGTGGTATATCAAATTTACGTCTCCTTCCGTTAAAGTATTCCGTGAGCTGGCGAATACATTCTAATATTAATCCATTATTGGGAATAGAATCAACATCTTCCTTTTTTGCAAACGAAACATTCGTAATAAATCCATTTTTCTCGGTAATCATAAGACGGATATCATCCACTTTAAAAACTGCAGTATCCATTAACTTTAACCCAGAGCCACATCCAAAGTCATCATTAACGCAAAACCAACAGAAAACATTATTGTGCCAATGTTTGAATGTTCGCCCTCACTCATTTCCGGAATAAGCTCCTCCACGACTACATAAATCATTGCGCCGGCAGCAAAACTTAAAAAATATGGCAAAAGCGGTATAACAAGACCAGCCGCGACTATTGTTAAAAAGGCGCCAAAGGGTTCAACAATTCCGGACGCAAGACCACAGGCAAAAGATTTTCCTTTGCTCATACCCTGGGATCTTAATGGCATGGATACAATAGCACCTTCCGGGAAATTCTGAATTGCTATTCCAATACTAAGAGCCAAAGCTCCAGCGGCGGTTATATTTACGTTACCCGAAATAAATCCCGCATAAACGACCCCAACAGCCATTCCCTCCGGAATATTATGTAGCGTAACGGCAAGAAGCATCAAGGTTGTTCTCGCAAGCTTTGATTTGGGACCTTCTGCCTTATCGCTATTCATATGCAGATGGGGTATCAATTTATCAAGAAATAATAAAAACAAAATTCCGGTCCATAATCCAACAACAGCTGGAACAAAAGCAAATTTACCCATGTTTTCAGCATGATCCATACTCGGTATAAGAAGACTCCACACTGATGCCGCAACCATAACTCCTGCCGCAAATCCAGTAAGGCATCTCTGAACAGTTCTATTTAACTCACCCTTCATAAAGAATACACAAGCGGATCCCAGTGCAGTACCTATAAAGGGTATTATTATACCTTGAAATGTTTCAAAATTCATAATAAAATATCATCTCCTCGAAACCATTATAAACTACATAGGCTAAATATGCCACAGTAATTTAAAAATAAAAATCCCTATTCAAAACTGAATAGGGATTTTACTGCGTATAAAAAACGCAACATTTATGGAGGCGACACCCGGATTTGAACCGGGGAATCAGGGTTTTGCAGACCCTTGCCTTACCACTTGGC
>CALWNN010000041.1 GCA_944382845.1 uncultured Clostridia bacterium | reverse complement strand
AGCTTCCCGTAAGAACGCATTTTATCCTTGATGAATTCGGAAATATGCCCAGTATTCCCGCAATGGATAACAAAATTACCGTATCTGCAGGAAGAAACATATTATTTGACCTTGCTATTCAGGACTTCAACCAGCTTGAATCAAAATATAAGGGTACTGCTAAAACTATACGCTCTAACATGGGTAATATCGTGTATATCAACTCCTTAGACAAGGATACCAACGAATATATTTCCGCAATTTTAGGCGATGAAACAATAGAATATCATACATACAGCGGTAAGCTTTCTGAATTAGAATCTCATCAGAATCTTAATATTGACAAGAAAACACTGATGTCAGCTACTCAGCTTTCCCGTCTTGAATTTGGTGAAGCGGTAATAAAGAGGCAACGCTGTTATCCCATAAGAACTAAATTCACGCCGTTTTACAAGCTTAACGCAAAGGTTACACGCATAGATGAAATACCTTTAGCTATTGACAAACGTTCTCTCAAGGAGAGTATGCTGTCCTTTGATGAGATCTGGAAGTCAATTCAATTAGAGGGACCTACTTCAGTAGACAAAACAGCAGCAGCTCGACCAGTTTCTCCAAAATCGACGGCAAACAACGATTTAACAGAAAAGCACAATCGTGCGTGGCTTGATTGCGATACTGCATCACATGGTGAATTCTTAAAGCTTATAAATGCAGAAGATTACAAGGGTGCATTTAAGGTGCTTGAAAAGTGTTCTAAGCTCAAGCGTTTGCAATACGAAGATACATACAGCATTATAGTAGCTGAGCTTACACAGTTATTTAACAACTAATCAGGACAGGATTATTCCTGCCCTGATTTTACTTTGCAAAGGAAGTGAAAAAATGAGAATACCTAATTCTTTTCTGACAGATTATTGCTCAACAGCAACAGAATTCAAGACAGCTTGCTTTTTTTACAGCCTTGTAAACCCTACAACAAAAACCTCCTCAGACGGCAATTACATCATTCGTGTAAAGCAGTCTACTCTTGCAAAAGTAACAGGCTCATCATTATCAACTGTAAGACGCACCATTAAACGTCTGGAGGTACATGGATTTATTATAACGAAAACACGCTCATGCAAGTCTGATGGCGAGCTTGGCACTTATGATTACATAATAAAAAAAATAACCACTCATCGTGATTATTTTCATCTCAGCAAAATCGCCTTCAATCAGCTTGAAGGCAAATCTTTAATTGTTTATGCAACTTTCTGTAAGCTTGCTTCAGGCAAAACTCTCAGCTTCTTTCAAAGCTACAAGGAATTATCAGATATTATCGGCTTTTCTCGTTCTGAAATCATGTTCTTTATTAGCCTGTTAGAAAAAAACAAATTCATCAGAAAGTATATGCGTCTTACTTCCTACGGTGATTACACCGATAATACCTATTACATAATCCCTTGTGTCCGTGGCAAAATACGCAAGAAAGCAATTAACTTTGCCACTTACAACTACAAGAAGATTATAAAGCAGGTTTTCAAAAAAGTCAATAGGTTTTTCAAAAAAATTAAAGACAAATTATTATGTTGCGTGAATTTTAAGCATTAAGGGGGTAGGGTGAAAAATGAACGGTCGTTAATTAACCCACTTATACATATCTTTCAGAAAAATAAGCACTCTCTCTTTTTTTTTACACATAGGAAAACAAAAAATAACATATTGAGGTGGATATATATGGCTTACAGAACAAAAAAAGCAAGAGTTAAGAACAAAGAGTTATGGTTAAAAAGAAATTATCTTGAAGTAATAAGAAAAAGCATAGGTGTGTCAATGCAGGACATAACAGATATTTGCGGAAGGTCTAAGACTTGGTATTACGTTTTTGAGAGAGGCAGGCTTGATTTTAGTTTTACCCGTGTTCACTTATGTTTTGAGGTGATAAGCAAGCTTAGTGGCTTATCCATCAGTTTTTTGCTATACTGCGAAATGGAATATCAGGCATATTTGATGGATTACTTAGAAGCAATAGGGGTTGACAAAGAAAATGAAAACGAATATAATTTTAAATAAATGGTTATTTTTCTGAAAGAAAGAGGTGAAGCTTGTGAAAGAGGAATTCAGATGGATTGACAACGAGATAGATATATCTGACTTTTATGACAAGCTTGACCGTCACGCAAAAGCCTTAATCAAAAAAGCTGAACAAGCTGACAGAGACAGTGATATTTTTGATTATTACGACGCCATTGATTCCCTTGAAATAGTTACAAAGCTTCATATTCCCGATGCCATAAGCGAACACCAGTGGCATTTGATTTGCGAAAAGTACAGCGTCAACAAATGGTGGGAGGAAGAGGAACGTGAGAAGCACAAGAATATTTGAATTAGACGAATACCCTATTAACGAGCGTAACGGAACATACGGTGGCAAGGCAGGAAGTAAAGAAGCCATAACCATAAACAAAGAGTACTGGATAGTTAAATATCCTCAAAGCACAAAAAACATGAGAGGAATGTTAAATCCCTATACAACATCGCCTTTGTCTGAATATATAGGCAGCAATATTTACGATATTCTCGGATTTGACGTTCACAGAACCATATTAGGTATCAGAAACAATAAGCTTGTTGTTGCCTGCAAGGATTTTTGCAAAAACGAAGGCTCACTTCGTGAAATAAGGACCCTTAAAAACGTGTACAACAAGGAGCTATCAGACAAGCTTGAGCAATCAATGTCCTCAACATCTTCCTCACGCTTGGTTGACATTGACGATTTGCTTACTCACTTAGAGTACAATCCGATATTAAATCAAATAAACGGAATAAAAAATCACTTTTGGAATCAGTTTGTGGTTGATATATTAATAAACAACAATGACCGAAACAACGGAAACTGGGGTCTTATTTACGAAAACGGCAAGTATTCCATAGCTCCTGTTTATGACAACGGCAGCTCATTCTCTAACAAATTGCCTGATGATAAACTATCGGTTATGCTACAAAATGACGACAGGTTAACGCAAAGCGTTTTTTCATCTCAGACAACCTATCAAAAAAACGGAAATCTGATTTTTGCAAAGGACATTTTAAGCCTTGAAAGCTTGGATTTAGATGAGGCAATTACTCGGATTGTTCCCATAATAGCAGATAAATCAGGTGAAATCGAAAGCTTTATTAACAACATTCCTGAAAGCTACAAGGAATATACAGTTTGCTCAAAAGCACGCAAAGAATTTTATATAAAAACAATAAACATCAGAATTGAAAATCTACTTAAACCAAGATTAGAAGCTGCATCAGAAAGAATTGATAACATCTTCATTAACAGTCAAGGTAAAAGCAGATAAAGAGGTGAGATAATGAGAATCGGAGCGTTTATTTGCAACAATTCGGAATATTTCGAGAATTTTATAACACGCTGCACCTACCACAGCAATGCTATTGAGGGAAGTACGCTCTCCTACGCAGACACATATGCTATTATTTTCAACGACAATTCATTTAAAATAAATGCTGAACCTCGTGAAATTTATGACGCAATTAATCACAAATATGCACTGTCATATATTATCAATAATCTTAACATCGAGCTATCTGAACGTCTGATAAAAGACATTGCAATTCAAATAAACAAGAACACCAATGAAATTGATGGTTATCGAACATCTCAGGTGTATATTCGTGGAGCCGAATATATTCCGCCTGCACCGCAGCAGCTTAATCAGATGATGATGTATTTTGTATATAATTACAATCATACATTCTACGATGATATTTTTAAAAAAACTGCGGAAAAACACATTGAGTTTGAGCGAATACACCCTTTCAGTGATGGAAACGGACGTACAGGACGTTTGCTGATAAACTATGAAATGTTACGAAACGACTTTCCGCCAATTGTTATACCAAAGGAAAGAAGAACAGAATATTTCAGCTATATTGCAGACGCCGATGTGGAAAAAATGTCCCAACTTTTTTCAGAGCTTAGTAATGAAGAATACCAGCTGATGAAAAAATTCGGCTACGATGATACCAACAATTTGTCGCTTGAAAGCAATAAACATAGCCGATAAAACGAATTTAAAAAAATTCTTTCAAAAATATTGACAAACACTTCAAAATATGATAGAATAAACACATAAAAAAATAAACACCTCGCAGTCAAGAAGGTTTCTTCCAAAAACCCTCTTGACCTACCAGTAAGATGAATGCATCATCTCAAAGGTATTGCTCAGTGCTAATTTTCCGTGGTTTATTATATCACGGTTAAATACATTTTGTCAAGTCCTTCGGAGATAATTTCATCTTCGGAGGATTTATTTTTCACAGAACCTTGATAACTGAATACCGAAACCCTACCTAAACAGAATGAGATTGGTAGTTTTCAGAAAACAGAAGGTGCGTACAACAAAGCTGTTTAGTCAGCTTTTGAGTTGAGTGTGCGATGACGTAGTTTGCAGGAATTACAACCTTGCCAGTTCGGCGTGAATTTAAAAATCGTAATCAGGACAAACCGAGCCACAGCGACAAGCCGCCTATGTGCCAACACACAGAGTAAAGCTTCAGACTGCCACACAAGCTTGCACAGATCTTAATTTTGTCTTAACAATAAGTGCAGCTGCCCTGACATAGGTCATATTGTGTGGAGGTAAAACTATTGTCATAAATTTTTTCAGCTAAAAGCTGTTAAAATAAGTTATATATTGTTCGGCGGGTTAATCATCATGATCTATAATCCGCCGATAATATATACAATTATAAATTGTGAAAACTTTATTAATGCGGCTGTTAACCGTAGGTGTAACCGGAGCATTAATGTTGCGCAAAGCCCTTAAATAAAGGCTTAAGAGCTTTGTGGAGTATTAAATGGCTCCCCAAGTTGGACTCGAACCAACTTTTATTGATATTTTTTGGATATGAGTTTCGCTTGTTTTTTAATAGCAGTTTTTTTGATTTCAAGGTTATCGTCTGCGATATAAGTGTTTACCGTAGTCTCGATAGAAGAATGACCTAAGAGCTGCGAAATGACCGCTATGTCTACTCCTGCCTCGAGCAAGTCGGTTGCATAATTGTGACGAAGCTTGTGGAAAGAAAGATTTGTGCAGTCAAGCCTCTTCTTTTTTAGAAAATCCATCAACGAATCATAGAGTGTGGAGTAGTTTGTGAGCTTCCCTGCTCCGTTTGGAAAGCAAAGATTAAGATTATTGTTATCTACAATCCGTTTTTTCCAATCTGCATTTTCAGGCAAATCACGAAAAGCGAGCATTTCCCTGAAAAGTTCAAGTACCTGAGAGGAAACCGGTAGAGTCCTGACGGATGAGCCTGTTTTTGGTGGTAAAATCCTAACACCCTGCTTTACAAAATCGCCGTTTGGCAGCTCTATGTAATTGTCGGAAACTTCACGTTCGATGGTTATCGTGTGGTTGTCAAAGTCGATATCTGACCAGTAAAGCCCTAATAGCTCTCCCACCCTCAGACCTGTCAAAAGTAGAATTGGCAGGACAAATCTGAATCTGTTGTCATTCTTGCATTCTTTGAGAATGATTTTCAGGTCATGATTTTCAACGTGCCTCAACTTTCCCATAGTCGGCTTGCCTTTAGGTCGAGCAAGCCCATATTCGAAAGGATTACTCTTTATGTATCCTTTTAAGAAAGCTCGTTTGGTAGCAGCTTTCACAATGCTGTAGACCGCCTTCAGGTACTTGTCGGAATACAACTCGCCGCTATCTTTAAATCGAATATGCGAAAAAAAGCGGTTCAAGAGCTTTTCGTCAATGTCCTCTGCGTAAATCCCCTTGAAGTAACAAAAAGTCCGCTTTGACACGTTTTTCTCCCAAGAGGCGGTACGCAAAGACTTGTAGGTGAGCTTGCGTTCGTCAAGAACATCGCTCAAAAGGTCGATAAAATAATGTTTTTTCTCCATGTAAAACTCCAGATAACAGATTAATAAATAAATTATACCATAACAAGCCGAAAATCGCAAATGATAAAAGTTTATTGACAACTGCACAGAAAAAGTATATATTATGTATATAAAATATTGAAAGGGTACAGTTAAAATGAAAAATAAATTCAATTTAACGGTTGAAGAAAATATATTCATTGCAAAGCGCAACATTGTAGATTATATATGGAAATCAGCTCGGCTTGAGGGAATCAATGTGACATTTCCGCAGACCTATGCAATTATTGAAAAGGCAAAGGTTACAGGCGTTGACGTTGAGGACATTCTTAAAATTACAAATCTTAAGCACGCATGGCAGACTGTTTTTGAAACGATAAACGAGCCGCTGACAGTGGAGTATATATGCCGTATTCATGCCGACGTTGCAAGGGACGAGGCGCTTATGTGGGGTAAGCTAAGAAACGGCACGGTCTATATATCCGGAACAGATTACGTACCTCCGGTTCCAACATACGAGTCTGCCAATAGCATTATTCGGGAAACAGAAAAGATAGCAAACCCAACCGAAAGAGCAATTGTTACAATGTTAAAACTGATGAAAGCACAGCTTTTCTGGGACGGAAACAAACGCACGTCAATGCTCGCAGCCAATAAAATTATGATTCAAAACGGCTGCGGAATAATTTCTGTGCCAAACGATAAGCTTGAAGAATTTAATGAAATTCTTTGCAGTTATTACTCAAATGACACGCTTGAGAAAGCCATTCAATTTGTATATGACGAATGTATTGACGGCATTGATTTCAGACTTCAAGAAAAGCGAGAAAGAGAAAAGAAACAAATTGAAAAAGATATTCCGGAGTTTGAAGACTCCGAAGAAGATTTTGAACTATAAAAGATAAAACCCACGAAATAAGCCGTTAAGCATGAAGCTTGACGGCTTATTTGATGGGCATCCATCAGAGCATAGCGAGGTCGCTCCTCGAAAGGCAGGTAATGTTCTCCCCTGCCTTTTTCTATGCTCTTTTTTAAAAGTGGAGAACATAATTATAGAGTGACATGATGTCACTGTCAGTCTGTCAAAAAACCCCTAATCCGCAAGCGGATTAGGGGTAAATCATATATTCAAGCAAAAACAGGCTCAAA
>CALWNN010000040.1 GCA_944382845.1 uncultured Clostridia bacterium | reverse complement strand
GTAATTTTGATTTTTGTTACATTATATTCAAATATGTTACGATAACTATCGCCTTATGGATCGTCAACTTTTTTATAATAAATAAACTTTGTGACTCTGCTCATTGGGCGACAATAGTTTTCCCGGCAACAACTATTGTGTTAATACTTATTATAACGTTATTATCAGACAATAACCAGGATAGAATTACTAATTTCTATTATGTAGCTTACTATTACGCAATCCAAAAACGGTACAGCAATGACATCCCAATTTTGGAAGCACAGGTAGCATTTCTGCAAAGCATGATAATTCCGATTGTGCTGTTGCTTCTGATCTCTCCTAAAATGGCCGCACTCTATTTTGAAAATGAAACCGTCAGCATTTACATAGCTCTAATAATAACAATTGCAGCTATATTTTTTACTATACACTATCGCCAGATGAAAATTTATCAGCGTGTATGGGAAGACTATGAATATTTATAAACATCATTGTTATACATTATATCATATCATATCATGGGGTTGTTTAACACTATTATCAATACTGCTATCAATACAGCCAAGGAGTTGTATGAGGCGGATTCAAACGACAAATTGGGAGAGTATGCCAAAGAAAAAGTCTCTAATTTGATAAAGAAAGTCGATGGTACAGAGACTCGAGAACTACAGGCAAGGAAAGAAGAACTGTCAAATTCAATAGCCGAAGAATTGAAAAGAGATTCATTTAACAATGACAGATTTCAACGCAAGGTAGACAGATATATCCAAGAATACTGTTCTACTGAAGATGATTATGCCTCGTCATATTTCAGCAAGGCTTTAGGTTGGTACAAAGTGTTTAAGAATGCGTGGAATTCGGCTCTTGACGGAACTTTATCTGGCGAAGAGAGGTCAAGAGCGAAACAAGATGCTAATGAAGCAAATGAAAGATGTCTTGAGGCTTTGCAGGAGCTTGAAAATAATTTGACTGAAGAAAATGTTCATTTTTGGTTTTGTACGTTGTGTTGTACAAGAGCCGAAAGACTGCATTGGATGGATAAACACATGGAAGCCGTAAGACTGGCCATTCAGGGACTGCCTTATGCTTGTGATGACAATGAGAAAGAAAGTGCAAAATCACTGATATCAGGTAAGGACTACGATACAGAACATCTGATAAGAAGCCGTGAAGGGGGATATGGTGTGATTATAGACAAGACGGTAGAAGAAAGCATAGAATTTTTGGACCAATTAAACATATGGGAATACAGCAATGAATTTTCATGGGAAGACAATGATGAAATGCTTGACCTTTGTGCCGACGAATTGATGAACGACATTCAGTTGACGAAAGACCGGTTTATATTTTCATTGCAGCCTTATCATGAGCGTCAGTTTCTATTTACAGTAAGGGATCTTGACCATATCGGCGGATGTTATGACGAAACAGACAATATAAAGTATGTTTTTCCTTTGGATGAATTACCGAAGGACATATCATTCCCTATGGGACACCCGCAGGCGAACACACTCTATTATGCCCATCCGTTGAGACCTGTATATCTGCCCTTTGAAAATGCACAGTTAACGCTTTTCTATGAAAAGGTTCAGGAAATGTGCCGCTTGTTCCAGTGTCTGGGAGCTACAAAGATAACAGCAAGATGTCTGAAAGGAAACAAGATATCCTCCAATGTCATGGCATCATCCGCTGTCAGTGCAGAAGGAGGGTATAAAATCATCTCCGGGTCCGGAGGAGTAAAAAATCAGTCAAGTACATCCGCAGACAGTGAAACAAGAGATGAAATGTTCATGACACAGACATTTTCTCCATACAAAGCGCCATACTGTCCAAAAGATCTTGTATGGACGAAAAAAGATCCGGAACTTCTGTCCTTGATAAAGCAAAGGATGGAAGGCGGGCTACTTGATTTTACGAAAAGAGTTTCTTCATATGAAACTTCCAATATGTCGCAAAATTTGATTACAGATGTAAAGGCTGCGTTTCAGAATCTTATGGGAAATGTATCTACAAATTATTCTGCATCAGCTGATACGACATTCAGTTCTACACAGGAAACAGAATGGGAAATATCCGTGGAATTCAAACCTCTTGATGAATTGCCTTCAGTTTCCGAATCAATGAATTATTCAGAACAAGATCTGGTAATGGAGATAGACAAATTCGCTTATACTGGAAGACGTGGAACTGTCGCTTTGGGAACATTGGCTATGGATATTAAGGCTGGAAAGCAAGTGGTTGTTTGTGATGAAGATTCTGAATACGAGTCTGTTATTGAAAACATAATGATGTTCTGTAGTATTCTGTCTGAAGGTGAAAAGAACGACAAGGCAGGATTGTTCCTCAGGGGAATCAATTCTTCAAATATCCGTAAAGGGATGAAGATCTATCTGAAACATCAAGCATTGCAGAAAGATAAGCAATCTCAAACAGAATTAATTACTGTTCAGGAGAACAAAAACGAACATCTGTGTGAAAGTTTAAGTTCGGAAGAAGAGAAATACAAGGAAGAAGTCCTGTTCTGCCTTGAAGACGGGGGTTCAATATCCGATGACGACAGGAAATATCTCGATAGGAAAAGAAACAAATTTGGAATATCTCCGGAGCGTGCAGCAGAAATAGAGAGTATGTGCAAACCTCAATTAACTGAAGAAGAACAGGAGTATCTTGAAACATTCCGGGAAATGACATCAGACGGTGAGATTTCCGACCGTATGCGACGACTTCTTGACAGAGAACGGGAGTCGCTCGGCATCTCACGGGATCGGGCCGCGGAAATTGAACGTACCGTATTAAAACCAAATGTTTAACAATAAAATTATGTCATTATGGAAAATGTAACTAAAAACGCAGCATCCGGGGTAAAGGATATTATTACTTCTGGACAGAACAATCAAAAAGGATTGATAGGTACAATCGCGTTAGGCACTATTGCAGTTGCAGCTTTGGCGATAAAAGCAATATCAGGTAAATAATCAAGAGCTATGAATGATACAGTAGTGATTTTATTGGTGAAAACAGGATTGTTTTTTGCCAATTGTGACGGTGTATATGATGAGACAGAAAGAAAATTCATTGAAAATTTCCTTTCTGAACTTGACAATAACGGCTGTTCTGTTTCTGGTGAAACCAGAAAATTGGCTGTTAAGGCATTAGATTCTTCATATTCTTTCTCTGATATTGTTTCCGAAACGAAAACATATCTGAAGGAATTCAATAAGGTTGAAAGACGGGCGATACTTGACTCTTTTTCAGAATTTATCGGAAACGTGATAAAGGCTGATTCCGTCGTATCAGAACAGGAACAACAGTTTTTCTCGCAGTGGAGAAAAGAGTTCAATCTATAAAATTAAAATTATGCTTTACCACTCAACAAAAACAAGTGCGGGGACGGTGATGCCCCTGCTGATGGGATGT
>CALWNN010000039.1 GCA_944382845.1 uncultured Clostridia bacterium | reverse complement strand
GGCTGGCGTTCCGAAAGTCCCTGCAAAGAAAAAAGAGAGTATGGCTATCTATACTTGCTTCATTCAGCACGTTGTAAACTCTCTGAAAAAGACAGGTAAGGGCGCTATCGTTGTTCCTACGGGATTTCTGACCGCAAAGAGCAGTGTTGAGGGTGCTGTTCTCAAGAAGCTCGTTGATGATCATATCGTTTATGGTGCAGTAAGTATGCCCTCTAACGTTTTTGCGAACACTGGCACGAACGTTTCCGTCCTGTTCTTCGATAATTCAAGAACGGCTGACAAGGTTGTACTGATAGATGCTTCAAAGCTCGGTGAGGAATACAAGGACGGTAACAACCAGAAGCGCAGGCTTCGCCCGAAGGAGATAGAGAAGATCATCACAACATTCCGTAACAAAGAAGCTGTGGACGATTTCTCGGTGGCAGTCACCTATGATGAGATCATTGCAAAGAAGTGTTCTCTCGCAGCAGGACAGTATTTCGATGTCAAGATAGAGTATGTTGAGCTTACACAAGAGGAATTTGAAACGAAAATGGCTGAATTTAAGTCTGAGCTGCAATCATTCTTCGATGAAGGCAATGCTCTGCAAGCTGAGATTATGAAGCAGTTAGGCAAGGTGAAGTATGAATAAATCAAAATTCATGCCATTATGTAAGGTAGCGAGCGTCTCTATTAGCAATGTTGATAAGAAAACATCAGCAAATGAAAGTGAAGTATTATTATGCAACTATGTTGATGTGTATCGGAATTGGGCTATTACAGAAGGAATCAGCTCAAAACTTATGAAAGCAACTGCTAACAATCATGAGATAGAGAAGTTTAGCCTCCATAAAGGTGATGTTTGTATCACGAAAGACAGTGAGACAAAAGATGATATTGGTATGTCTACTTTTATTGCAGATGATATTCAAGGATTGGTTTTAGGATATCATTGCGCTTTGATATCTCCCCAAAAAGATGTCCTTGATGGTAAATATCTTAATGCCTTTTTACAGACAGAGTTTGTTAGACATTATTACGAATTAAATGCGAGTGGTAGCGGACAACGTTATACATTGACTCTTGATATAATTGGTAGTATACCTGTACCGGTTATCCCTCTTGCAGAGCAACGAAAAATAGGGCATATTTTTTCTGCTATTGATAGAAAAATAGAAAGCAATAATAAGATAAACGATAATTTACAGCACCAACTCAAGCTGTTGTACGACTATTGGTTCACACAATTCGATTTTCCTGATGAGAACGGCAAGCCGTATCGGGCTTCGGGCGGTGCTATGGTGTGGAATGAGCAGTTAAAGTGCAAAACACCACAAAATTGGAAAGTAAGTACTGTTAGTGACTGTGTAGATAAAATATCAACGGGCTTAAATCCCAGAGATAATTTCGTACTTGGCAATGGGGACATAAGATACATTACTGTAAAAAACCTTACCGCAACAGGAAGTTTAGACTTTTCAGGTTGCGATACGATAGATGAAGATGCAAGAGCCATAGTACATAGAAGATCAGATATAAGTGCGGGCGATATTCTTTTCGCAAGCATAGCGCCATTAGGAAGGTGTTACCTTATTCAGCAAGATCCTGTTGATTGGGATATAAATGAATCTGTCTTTTCTATTAGAAGCAAAACTGATACTGTTACTCCTGAATTTATGTATCTATACTTTCAGAGTGACAGCTTTATTCAAAAGGCTACAAACACATCAACGGGCAGTATATTCAAAGGTATTCGCATAAATACTTTACTTGATACTGCGTTGATAGTTCCTGAATTGCAAGTGTGCAAGAGCTTCACAGATGCAGTAAAGCCGTTATTAGCTGAAATAAATAACAATTCTTCCGAAACTGCAAAACTAACAGCTCTCCGAGACTGGCTTCTGCCGATGCTGATGAACGGTCAGGCTACCATATCTGATTGATACGATAAATTATCGTTTATCTGATTATTTGATAAGATTTTCAAGTCTATTGCAGACAATATATCAGCTATTTTATCCTGTTCTTTTTTTGTTGGTATCTTGAAATCAAGAGAGGTAAGATAGTCAATGTTAATATTGTCTTGTGTACTGCCGGTTACAGAATTTTGTATGGAATTCCTTATAAATGAAAAAACGTAGTACATAAATCTTTCTGTCGAGATTCCCTCATAAGCCCTAAAACCTACAACACTATCAGGGAAACACATTGGATAGGAAAGTAATGCTGTTTCAGCAATGTTGGCGGCAATAGTGATACACAGTGTATTCTTTTCCCACAGTTTACTTTGTTCTAATCCAAATTCTCCATATTCCTGCGTGTGTGACATTATGTATAGATTTGCCTCTTTTATTTCTCCCGTTTGGACTAAGGGATAACCGCCACCTTCAAATAAACGAGGATCATTACGAGGACGATGCTTAGATTTACCTCTTGAAAAAAACCCTAAATCAGATAGTTTCTTTGTCTCCCATTTATCGTTATAAACACTCTCATTATAAATCATATTAACAAATCCTCTAACCTATATACTTTCTATGGGCAATCTTGACATTACTCTGCTTCACCATAGCATACTGCAATGTGGTATCTATCCGCCTATGACCGAGAAGCTGTTGAAGCTGCTCGATAGGCATACCCTTGTCGATAGCCATAGTAGCCAATGTACGCCTGAATTTGTGAGGGTGTGCCTTCTGAATGTTCAGGCGTTTACCGATTTTTCTGATTCTTACTTCCACACCGCCGATATTAAGGCGTTTGTGCGGAGCTTTCAACGATACGAAAAGAGCTTCATTATCGTCCGTCCTGCTGTCAAGATACTGCTTCAAATGCAGTTTGGTACGGGCATCAAAATAGACGATGCGCTCTTTATTGCCCTTGCCGAGAACCACACACTCTCGTTCCTCAAAGTCAATATCGGAACGGTTTAGCAGAACAAGCTCTCCGACACGCATACCCGTTGAAGCAAGCATATCAATCAACGCTAAATCACGCAAATCCGTACAATCATCACGCATTTGCTCCAATGCTTCATCGGTATAGGTATCCTTGATCGTGCTTGCGGTCTTGATCTTATGTATCCTGCGTACAGGGCTTTTCATAATATAGTTTTCTTCTTCGAGCCAAGAGAAAAAGCTCGATAATATGCGACGTATGTTATCTATGGTCACACGGCTTGAATTATTTTCTTCCTGATAGCTTGTCAGGTATTTTCTTAAATCATCAGTATCAATGTGCTTAACCTGCTTGCCGACAGCAACGAGCATATTTGTAATGGTCTTTTGATAGTATTTCAGCGATTTCTCCGAACAGCCCTCTATCCGCTTAGATGAAATGAATGAATCTACGAGCTTATCGTTGCTATCTTCTTCCGTCTTATCGCAGGATACCACCGTAACGCCAAAGAAAGCAATATCCAATACTTCTGATAATCGCTCAAGCTGGGCATTATCCAATACCGACAGCATTTTCTGCATAATTCCACTTTTGATTTCCTGTGTCATAAGTCAATTCTCCTTAAAATCAAATTTCAAGAGAACGACTCCCAACGGCAATCCCTTTGTATAGCTTCCGCCGTTGGAGGAAGATAGGTTTAGTATTATAAACGATAATTTATCGTATCAATCAGATATGGTAGCCTGACCGTTCATCAGCATCGGCAGAAGCCAGTCTCGGAGAGCCACAAGAGCTTGCGTTTCAGTTGGAATACCTGTTATTTTCATTATTAGCGGTTGGATTGCCTTATCAAATCTCGCAAATACCTTCTGATCGTAGGGAAATTTATAAGACATACAATTATCTGGATCAATCCTTTTTCTACTTCCTGTTGAGGAGCTTGCATTTTGAATTAGGTGAACAGAAAAAGCATCGCTGTTCAGAAGTGAATATAATGCATATACGCCTGTTTCTGTTGCTTTGACAGGCAAAAACTCAGTCGAACATATAGCGTTATCGGTTGAATCTATAATAAGCCAAATTCTTTTGAATTGAGGATTGAGTTTAGATACAAGAACACTATTATCAGGAACGACATACTTATTGCTTGCAATAGCTTTACCATCTTCTACCGCTGGACTATGTGTATCATCAAATGCAGGAATACTGTAGTGATTGTAAGCTGTTCCTTCTTGTGGCATAACCGATTTTGCTTGTAATACCGCAATATCTGAAAGTGAGCTGACCTTCCAGCCTTTGGGGATTTCCCTTTGAAGTTCATCACACCACACCATAGCACCACCCGAAGCCCGATACGGCTTGCCATTCTCGTCAGGAAAATCGAACTGCGTGAACCAATAGTCGTACAACAGCTTGAGCTGGTGCTGTAAATTATCGTTTACTTTATAAGGAGAATAATATGCTTATACACGAAATTGTTGATTATTGTAATGCAGAATACCGCAATGCAGATACTACTCACTTATGTCATGACTGCAATCATCCTTCAGAATGTTCGGGAAGTTGTAAAAATTGCCTTGAACAAGTTCATTATCCTTCAAAATATCCTAATGGAAAAAAGGATTATGATTGCGAAAATATGATTAATTTCTATGTCTGCGATTACATAAACAAATATGCATCTGAAATGCTATATTTACTCCGCAAAAGTGAGAAATTAAAGGAAATAGAGGAATACCATATTCTTTCAATTGGCTGTGGCGCAGCACCAGACTTAATGGCTTTTGAACAATATGCTCATGAAGCCGATGATATAAAAGATATTCGTTACTTTGGTGTTGACGTTAATCCTCGTTGGCGAATGATACATGATAGAATAATGGCTTATGATAGCATATTTATCAATCATGTAGAGTTTGATTATAAAGATGCAATAAAGTATTTTAACGGAGAATCCCTTATTGATACAAATGTTATAGTCCTTCAATATGTTATATCTCACTTTTATAATACAGGACAAATAGGTATTGTACGGCAGTTTTTTTCTGATCTTATCAAGAATGTTGTAGAAACAAGAAAAAAGGATGATCCATTTATCATCATAATAAATGATGTGAATAGCTGTAACAGAGGCAGAAACTTCTTTGAGGATTTGGTTGAGGCTCTTAAAAGCCATAATTATCACGGACGATGTGGATGCTATTATTTTGATTACAGAATTAAAAATGATTTTCAAAGATACGGTGAGAAACATCCAAGTAATGATACATTATTCGATCTATCTGAGTATGATTTAGAAATATATGAACCGTGGAGAGATTGTTCTAGTGCTCAAATGCTTATTGAAATAGAATAGAGGTGATTTGATGATTATAAGTGCCAGCAGACGGACAGATATACCGACATACTATTCAGAATGGTTCTTAAACAGAATCAAAGAAGGCTATGTCTGCGTTCGTAATCCGATGAATATTCATCAGATCAGCAGAATAGACTTGTCACCTGACGTAGTTGACGGTATTGTATTCTGGACTAAAAATCCTATTCCTATGATAGAGCGAGTATCTGAATTAGAAAAATACGTATATTATTTTCAGTTTACCTTGAACGCATACGGGAAAGATATTGAACCTAATGTTCCGTCCAAAAATGATTTTATCATTCCAGCCTTTCAGAAATTATCTTCTCTCATCGGAAAAGAAAGAGTTGTATGGAGATATGATCCTATTTTTATAAATGAGTATTACACCATTGAATATCACAAAAAGTATTTTCAGGCTCTCTGCTCAAAACTAAGCAAGTTTACAGAAAAATGCACGGTGAGCTTTATTGACTTATATAAAAATACTGCTCGCAATATCAAGCGATTTAATATTCAGACACTTTCAAATGATGATGTGCTTGAACTTATGAGTTATTTTATATCCGTTGCCAAGAATGAAGGTATCTATATAGATACCTGTGCTGAAGAATACGACCTTTCATCATTGGGTATAACCCATGCTTGCTGTATTGACAAGCAGAGATTAGAAAAGTTGGGTAATTATACTCTGAAAATAGGCAAGGATAAAAATCAAAGAGGTGTCTGCGGTTGTATTGAAAGCATAGATATAGGGATGTACAACACTTGCGAAAATGGTTGTGCTTATTGTTACGCAAACTTCAATCCGACAATTGCAGCCAAAAATCATTCTGCTCATGTTACAACTTCGCCACTTATTTGCGGAAATATTGAAGAAGATGATAAAGTGAATATCAGAAAGGTTCAGTCAAATATCGAATCACAATTAACTATGTTTTAATTGAATAATTGAAACATAGAGGTGGGTAAACTTGGAATTTATATGTAAAGACTTTAGCACTGTGTTGACTTCTCTTTCTCAAGTCATTGGTATATCCGAAGAAAGAATCATTTCTACTCTCGAATACAACTGGGATAAGCAGTATGAAATAGATTATAACGCATTTATTCATAGTGATTTGCCTGATGATTCTATTTCAGACGATTTTGGAAAGTATATTCTGCAAAATGCTTTTCCTAATGCTGAGCTTTTGATTGAACGCCCAACGGTACATTGGTTTCATGGAGCAAGATCTATGAATCCGGATGACTATTTAACCTATGGCATACTACCACTATCAGAAATGTATCCTAAAATCACGCGAATGGTTGACGACATAGCTTGTAAACTAAGCATTAAAGTGAAAGACTGCACAAGCGATATCCAACGACATAATAAATGGCTTACTGAATTGAAACTGAGTGATGCAAGAATTCATGGGGGTCCTTTTGCAATGCTTATGTTTGAAGCAAGCACTACACCGCAAGCATTTGGCTGTCATGATTATACTGACGAACCTGAAATTGTTGCTAATTATGCTTATGTGAAATATGATAATAAAGCAGATATTATTTTAGAAGAATATAAGAGACTATCAATTCCGATAATTGTAGAGTTTCTTGAACCAAGTAACAACGATTCGATTTCAGTAAAGCTATTAATCACTACTGCGATACACTACTTGTATCGGATTATACACAATGAAGAACCTGGCTTACATAGCAATATTTGTTTTTCAAATAATGGTAATCCTATCCCGTCAAATTTAATAGTAGGTATCCACAAAATTTGAGCCTAAAAAACTACTTTTTCAATAGAATAAGCAAGAGCGAGTTGCCATTTCTGACAACTCGCTCTTTTGCTATTAGTCTTCATCACTACACTCATCCAGCCCGTGAATAAGCTGAATATAAACGCACTCTGCACGTTCATGCTCCTCGCCTTCGGTGGACATCACGAGTTCAAGGAAATATGCCTTTGCTTCTTCGTAGTCTGACCAGACCCTGCGCCTGCCGTTGCAGACAGTATTGACCTTTCGCGTTCTCGGCATTGCCAATTCAGGTGTTTTCAACATAGCTGTGTA
>CALWNN010000038.1 GCA_944382845.1 uncultured Clostridia bacterium | reverse complement strand
AATACACTTCGTAAGACAGGCTTTCGTTTTCGGAAGTCTGTTTTTGCATTTGCTGAAACGAAATATTGTAGGCGACAATTTTGCCTACACTATATGTTGTTATGCGGTTTTTGCAGAAATATTAATTATTACGTTTTTTTAAATCTTTTTGTGTAAACTTCTGTCTTTTGTATTTGTAAAGCATACTCCTTTTGTGCATATAACGCATTATTGGGAGTTTGAACTTAATTATAAACGATAAATTAATTCAATAAAAATTTACAAATGTGCTATTGCTGGAACGAATATATGTTTTACCGAAACTTAAAATCCCTAAAAATCGGCGTTTTATAAGATGGACAAGGCTTTTAAATATGATTTTACAAGGGCTTTAGAGCCTTTTGAGACTATTATTAATAGAAAAAAGAAAAAATTTGGTGTTGATTTTTTTGAAATGGTAGTGTATAATTATGTTCACAAGGGGTGAAAAGTGCAAAAAAGTGGTTGTCATTCCCTAAAATCTTACGGGAGGTGGCTGACATGTCGCTGAATAAGCTTAACGGTACGTTCTATCAGGCAATGGACGTTAAGGGCAGAATGAGCTTTCCTAACAAACTCAGGGAAATTATCGGCGAAAGTTTTGTTGTCACCAAGGGTATAGACGAATGTCTTTTTGTATATTCGCTCGAAAATTTCGAGGTGCTGTCTGAGAAGCTGGAAAACCTTCCTATGTCAACGGCAAGGAATATCCAGCGATTCTTTCTGGCAAGCGCACAGGTGGTCGAAGCGGACAAGCAGGGAAGAATTCTTATTCCCATGTCGCTGAGAAATTTTGCGCATCTCGAAAAGGATATTGTAGTTGCGGGTGTTTCGGGCAGAGCTGAGATCTGGGACCGGAAGCGATGGGATGATTACAATGCCGCCATAAGTGAAGAAGACGTTATGGCTTCTATGGAAGGACTGAATATTTAGTGACTGAATTCAGACACGTTTCTGTACTTCTTGACGAGTGCATTGAGGGACTGAACATCAGACCCGACGGGATATATGTTGACGCTACCGCAGGAGGCGCAGGGCATAGTGTTGAGATAGCAAAGCGGCTTACAACAGGCAGGCTTGTGGCGATTGATCGTGACCCTGAGGCTGTAGAGGTATGCAAAGACAGATTGAAAGACTACAATGTTACGGTAGTAAGAAATAATTATTCGCAAATCGACGCCGTGCTTGATGATCTCGGCATAAAGGGATGTGACGGGATACTCATGGATCTTGGGGTTTCGTCTTATCAGCTTGATACCGCCGAGAGAGGTTTTTCATATCACCTTGACGCTCCTCTCGATATGAGAATGAGTAAAGAGGGGATATCGGCAAAGGATATTGTGAACGGATATTCTTACGAACAACTCTCCAGAATTATTTTTGAATACGGCGAGGAAAAGTTTGCAAAGAACATAGCTGCACAAATTATAAAGACACGAGAACAAAAGTTTATAAATACAACATCCGAACTTTCGGAAATCATTAAAAGCGCAGTTCCTGCAAGGGTGAGAAGAGAAAAAAATCCCTGCAAAAAAACTTTTCAGGCTATAAGGATCGCTGTAAACAGTGAGCTTGATCATCTGTCAACGGCTCTTGACAAGGCTTTTTATTCCCTGAATAAGGGAGGAAGGCTTTGCATCATTACTTTCCATTCACTTGAGGACAGACTTGTAAAACAGCGTTTTGCGTCATTCTGCAAAGGCTGTATCTGTCCGCCGGATTTTCCTAAGTGCGTATGCGGAAGGACTCCGCAGGGAAAACTGATAACAAGAAAGCCGATTGTTCCAAGCGAAGCTGAGATCGGAAATAATAACAGGAGCAGAAGCGCAAAGCTTAGGATAATAGAGAGAATTTAAATTAACAGATTGCTTGGCGTTTACTTTTTATCTACGCAAAAAAACTTATGGAAGAACCGTGCGCAAAGGCACGAACAAAAGCAAAGTACAGGAGATAACGATTGGGATTTCCCATCGGATTTTTGGACGTTTTGCAATAAGCTTACCACAGCTGGAAACAGAGGTATAAAATGACCGGATATGATAATCTGGCAAGAAGAGCCTATGAGACCGAACCAAGACGTCCGGAGGCTCCAAAGATCAGACACAAAAGAAACCCGAAACCCAAAAAGCTTGCGATACTTAAAGTCGTAAAGCCTCTTACAGGCACGATACTTGCGTTTGCTCTTGCAATGGGGATGATCTACGGAAAGGTTGAGCTTTCAAGGATCACAAACGAACAGAGTGAACTTAAAAGCGAGCTTGCACAGCTTCAGGAAAATAATCTCAGCCTTGAATCTGAGCTTGAATCAAAAACAAGCATTGTAAAGGTTGAAGAATACGCCGAAAATGTTCTGGGACTTATCAAGCTTGACAAATCACAGATCGAGTATATTGAAATTGAAAATAAAAATAAGATCGAGGTTGACGAAGAAAAAGATGAAAGTTTTATCGAGTCGGTCAAAAAATGGTTTGACGGAGTACTGGAATATATCGGAATATAATAAAATAAGATAATAATGTTAAGGAAAGTTAAGGATCGGTTTTGTTTTTACAAGCCGGACTTAGCTTTCTTGTTCTAATTGATAGATATCGGATTTTGTCGATAAAAGAAGTTTAAGTTAAAGAATTATTTATAAAAGAAAAATCAGCAAAGGACATTTTTTTAATTGGTATGCATTTAGCAGGGAAAGTGAGTTTTTTATGGCGATGAACGAAAGACCCGACAAAAAGAGAAAGACTGAAAAAGCAGGGGATATCCCTACGTTTTCAATGATTGCAAGGCTAAGGATATTTGTTTTCGGAATAATGATGCTCATGGTTGCGGCAATAATTATAACTATGATAAAGTATGCGATCGTTGAATCGGATAAGTATAAGGAAATAGCAAATGCTCAACAGCTTCAGAGCAAGGTGATAACTGCGCCCAGAGGAACTATTTACGATTCAAACGGAAACGTTCTTGCAAGAAGCGCAACGGTTTACACTGTGTTTGTGGATCCGGTTACTATGAGCGAATATCTTGAAAACCTGAACGATCCGGATAAAGCGGGGAAGCTTAACGAGGACGGCACAAGAACATATCTTACTCTTGACGAAATATGCCTTGAGCTTTCTCAGCTTCTTGACGTTGATTCTGAAACAATAAAGGAACTTTCACTTAAAAGCTCAAGATATGAGATAATAAAAAGAAACGTTGAAAAGACGGTTGCAGACGAAATATGGGCTTTTCTTGACGAGCATAATATAAACGCCATTGACTGTCAGGCTTCGTCAAAGAGATTTTATTCGCAGAATGAACTTGCGGCGGCTGTTATAGGTCATCTTAATTTTGACGGACAGGGAATATACGGTCTTGAGGCATACTATGACGAATATCTTTCCGGAGTTGACGGAAGAAGCATATATGCAAGAGATCGTGACGGAAAAGAAATCCCATATAAGTATAAGCAGAGTTACGACGCTCAGGCCGGAAACTCTCTTGTATTAAATATCGATATGACAATACAGAGATATCTTGAAAAGGCTCTTCAGAATGCGGTTGAGCTTAATATGCCCAATGAGCGTGCCTGCGGAATAATCATGAACTGCAATACGGGAGCTGTATACGCAATGGCGACAACCCCCGGTTATGACCTTAATAATCCTTCGGAAATTTACGATCAGAAAACTGCTGCCGAAATAGCCGGCATAATCGATGAGGATGAGAAGGCCCAGGCTAAGCTTGACGCATGGAGCGTTCAGTGGAAAAACAAAGCTATAAGCGAGCTTTACTTCCCGGGCTCTGTTTTCAAGGTTATAACAGGTTCTTCCGCTCTTGAAGAGGGAGCTATAAACCTTACGGAAACATTTTATTGTGACCAATATATCGAGGTGGCTGACAGACGTATAAGCTGTTGGGCAACATATCCTCACGGCGCTCAGACCTTTGCGGAGGCTATGGTACATTCCTGCAACCCGGCATTCGTTCAGATAGGTCAGGCTCTCGGCGCAAAGGGATTTACCGATTATTTCAAGGCTTACGGATTTACCGAAAGGACAGGTATCGATCTTCCTTCAGAAGCAAGCTCCATTTACATGAGCTACGACAATATGGGACCTGTAGAACTTGCGTCATGTTCCTTCGGACAGACCAACAAGGTAACTCCCATTCAGATGATAACCGCATATGCTGCCTGCATAAACGGAGGATATCTGGTTACTCCTCAGGTGGTTGACAAGATAGTTGACTCTCAGACGGGAAACCTTATAAAAGATTTTGACACGGAGATAAAAAGACAGGTGATCTCAGAGGATACGTCTGCCGCAATGAGAGATATACTTGAAAATGTCGTAAACACCGAAACGGGTTCAAACTCATATATTCAAGGCTACAGAATAGGCGGAAAATCCGGAACGTCTCAGAAGATCGACGTTGACTCTACAGGTCATACCTACGTTGCGTCATACTGTGCATTCGCTCCTGCGGACGACCCGGAAATCATCATTCTTGTTATGGTAGACGACCCAACGGGAGATAAATACTACGGAAGCCAGGTAGCCGCTCCGGTTGTTACCGAGGTACTTGAAGAAGTGCTTCCTTATATGGGTTATTTCCCTGAATATACAGAGGAACAGCTTGAACAGATTGAGGTGAGCATCCCGACGGTTGAAATGCAGGTTGTTGATACTGCCGTTGAAACCCTTGAGGAAATGGGACTTGAGGCAAATATCATAGGCGAGGGAGAAACCGTTGTAAAACAGGTTCCGGAAAGCGGATCTGTTCCGAGAGGCTGTACAGTGGTGCTTTACACCGAAAGCGACTATGAAGAACAGTTTACCGAAGTTCCGAACCTTTCGGGACTTACTCTGGAAGAAGCCGAAAACGCCCTTGCAGATTTGAATCTTAATATCAGCCCATCGGGAAGCGCTATGTATGAAAGCGGAGCCATTGCTTCAACTCAGAACTACGCCGAGGGAAATCAGGTACCTATAGGAACTGTTATTGAAGTCGGATTTGTTCTGAAAGAGGCGACTTCTCAATAAATTTCAAATCTAAATTACCCATAAAACGGAAGGGATGATCTGAAAATGAAACTGCATACTCTCCTTGAAAACGTGACGCAAACTGACATTGCGGACTTTGAAGTTACTGAAATATCCTCGGACAGCAGAAAGGCTATTGAAAAAAACGGAATTTTTGTGTGCATCAAAGGGGAAAACTTCGACGGACATACCGCTGCGGCACAAATGCTTGAAAAGGGAGCGGGGGCGGTCGTTGTAAGCCGTGACATGGGACTTGACAGACAAATTCTTGTTGACGACACAAGAGAAGCTCTTGCAAAAATATGCTCGAACTGGTTTTGCAATCCCGAAAAAGCTCTGAAACTTATTGGGGTAACAGGAACAAACGGCAAGACAACCATTGCTACCACCATTAAGAAATTTTTTGATGAAAACGGAATAAAGGCAGGGCTTATCGGAACGTGCGGAATAGAGATAGCAGATGAAAAATGGAAGGGTGAGATTTCAACTTCCACCACTCCCGAAGCCTTTGAACTTTTTGAAATTTTCAAAGAGATGGTTGACAAGGGCTGCGAATACGCAGTTATGGAGGTGTCCTCTCAGGGCCTTGATCAGAAGCGTGTGGCAGGCTGCGTTTACGAGGTGGGAATATTCACAAATCTTACTCAGGATCATCTTGACGTTCACAAAACAATGGAAAACTACTATCAGGCAAAGAAAAAGCTGTTTGAAATAAGCAAGACCGGAGTTATCAATATTGACGACGAGTACGGAAAAAGACTTGTCGGAGAGGTTAAATGCAAAATAATTACGTTTTCAGACAGGGACAAAGCCGACTTTTACGCAGACGACATTGCTCTTTCGGAATCGGGCTGCGACTATTATATCAACAGTCATGGGCAAAGGCACAAGGTGCATTTTCCTATGCCGGGGGAATTTAACGTTTCAAATTCGACTGCTGTTATTGCGACGTTATGTTCACTTGGTTTTGACATTGAAAAGGTGACGGATTCTCTTTCACATTCAAAGGGAGTCTGCGGAAGAGCGGAGGTTATTTCCTATGGTACTGATTTTACCGTTATCCGTGACTATGCCCATACTCCTGACGCTGTTGAAAAAATACTCAAGGCTGTAAGGGCAGTGTGCAGAGGAAGAGTTATATGCCTTTTTGGCTGCGGCGGAAACCGTGACGCAAAAAAACGTCCGCTTATGGCGATGGCTGCGGCGGACAATGCAGACTTTTGTATTGTCACCTCAGATAATCCGAGAGATGAAGAGCCTGAGGACATCATAAAAGATATACTTGTGGGGATGAAAGGAAAGAAAACTCCTTACGTTACAATTACAGACAGAAGAGAAGCTATCGAGTGGGCAATAAAAAACGCCCGGAAGGATGATATCATCGCGGTTGTGGGAAAAGGACACGAGGATTATCAGATACTGAAAAACGGGGTAAAGATACATTTTGACGAAAAAGAAGTCGTAAGCGAGATCCTTGACAGGCTTGCAGACTCAATCCAAAAGAAATAAGGGTATGATATGACATTAAACGAAATTGTAAGGGCGTGCAGAGGAAGCTTCGGATATCCTGCGGATATAGAGATAACTGAGATTTCCGCCGACACAAGGACCATCAGACCGGGATCTGTATTTATTGCTCTGAAAGGGGAAAGGTACGACGGAAACGACTTTGCCCTTGAAGCAATGGAAAAAGGTGCGTATGCGGTTATATGCGAAAGACCGATTCCGGGAGCAAAATGTATAATCGTTGACGACATACGGCTCTCGATGCTGCTTCTTGCAGAAAGCTACAGAAGAAGCTTTCCCGTAAGGCTTGCGGCGGTAACGGGAAGCGTTGGAAAGACGACTGTTACAAATATGCTGGGAAACATTCTGAGTCTTGAGGGAAAAACTCTTGTTACAGAAGAAAACCGCCATGATGAAACGGGTATGCCCCTTACCCTTTTCAAACTCGATGCCGGCTTTAAAAATGCTGTTGTGGAAATGGGGATAACTCCCAAAAGCGGGGTATCCGCTCTTTCGGTGGCAGCCGCTCCGGATATTGCGGTTATAACCAATATCGGATATTCTCATTTTGAAAGTTACGGCTCTCTTGAAAACATACTCAAAGCTAAAATGGAGATTCTTGACGGGGCGGATTATTCTTCTCCGCTTGTTCTCAATTTTGACGACAAACTTCTTTCGGGAGTTACTCCGAGAGGTGAAAGAAGAGTTGTATTTTATTCGGTAAAGGACAGAAAAGCAGATGTTTTTGCCGATTCAATAAAAACTGAAAACGAAAAAGTCTCATTTAATATAAATTATAACGGAGAGAAATTCCATGTAACACTCAACTGCATGGGCAAACACAATGTTTCAAACGCTCTCGGAGCTTTTGCGGCAGCCGTCACAATGGGCGTTTCTTCCGAAAACGCAGTAAAGGGAATTGAAATGTATGTTCCCGACGGATACAGACAGCAGTTTGTAAAAACAAAGTCGTGCAGAGTGCTTACCGATCTCAGCAACTTTTCTCCCGAAGCTGTAAAAGCCGCAGTCGATATTATTAAAAACTGCGAGGTGGGAGAGGGCGGAAGAAGGATAGCGGTCCTTGCGGATATGCCTGCTCTTGGGAAAAAGTCGTCAGCGCTTCACAGGTCGGTGGGAGAATCCCTTGAAAAATCGGGAATAGATATTCTTTACTGTATCGACAGCCATGCTGAAGGGTATATTCAGGGAGCTGTCAAAAAAGGACATGACGAAAATAAAGCACGGCTTTTTGACAGCAGTAAAGAACTTGCAAAGGCTCTTGAAGAAACAGTAAGACCGGAGGACGTTGTACTATTAAAGTGCAGACGTGAATATACTCCTCTTGAAATACTTGCGGAGCTTGACAAATGACAGCCGCAGTCGCAGGGTTTTTAATTTCCCTTATTACATCGATTTTATGCGGATACTTTGTATTTGTGCTATTGAGAAAGCGTTATACCGGCGCAAGTTCAAGGTTTCTTCCCGACAGGAAAAAACTCGATAATAATTTAAGATATCCGGGAGCCGGGATATCGGCTCTTGCGGGATTTGTAATCGGAGGGCTTGTTTCAGCTTCGTTACTGCATATCGGAAATGAGAGTCCCGCACTTTTTGTGCCGTGTATAATCTTTTGCACAATGTTATTTTCCTGCGGCGCTCTTGAGGACTATTTAAAAACCGAAAGAGGAGTTTTTGCAGGACTCAGATTTCCTGCAAGAACTTTGTACATAAGCTTTTGCGGACTTGTATTTTCATTTCTCTATTTAGTTTTTGGCGGCGACAGTCTTATTTCCATGCCGTTTATATATGGCGCAGTGAGAACAGGTGCTTTTTTCTGCCCCGTTGTGACAATACTTACTGTGCTTTTCTGCGAGGGGATAAGACTGTCTGCTCGACTTGAAGGAGCAGACTGTGCCGTATGCGGCGGAGGACTTTTGCTTTTGTCTTTGTCGTTTGCCTTGACGGGAAATTTTACGGGGCTTGCATTTTCTCTTGTATCCGCAGGAGCGGTATCGGGAATGTTTTTCTGGGTAAGCGACCCTCCCCTTTTAAAAACGGGAACTGCGGGAAAATACCTTATAAGCGGAATACTAATTTCAAGCTGTATGCTTTCATATGAAAAAGGAAGTCTGATTTGCGTTTTTGCATTTCCCACCCTTATGCTTATGGCGTATCCTGTTGACAAGTTGATTTTCAAGCTTACATCAAGACATATTTTTTTAAAGCTTCCGGCAGACGAGCATTTAAAGCTCTGCGGAATGAATAAAGGAAAAATACTATTGTTTTATCTTTTGGCGTCAATGCTCTTTTCTGCAATTGCAACGGCGTCGGTGATATTTAAAATGAGAAATTATTAAAAGGAGGAAGTATCATGCCGGGAGATTATTCCCAAAACCGAAGCGCTTCACGGGCAAACAGACCGCCTGTAAACAGAAATAATCCCAGAACCTCCGTGAGAAAAACTCCTACAAGGTATGTGGACGGTCCCGCTTATCCAAGGAAGGTTTCTCAGGGCGCTCAAAGGCGAAGTACAACATCATCCTCCCAAAACAGAATAAAATTCACACGGAGAAAAAAAGAACTCAAATACGCTCAGGCAAGAAGAAAATTCTACATCTGGGGACTTGACGGCGAAGTAGATATGCCGATGTTCTTTATAATAATAATTCTTCTTGCGGTGGGTATTGCCTCGATGTTTTCCGCAAGCTATTTCTGGGGGATAAACGACTACTCGGACGGCTATCATTATCTTAAAATACAGCTCACCGCCGGAATTATCGGACTTATCGCTATGATAGTCATTTCAAAGCTTGATTATCACTTCTTGCAGAACACTGTTTTTGCGTACGCTTCATTTGCAGTGGTACTTATAATAAATCTTATCACGGCGTTTGTCGGGTTTGAGGTTGCCGGAGCGAGAAGGTGGATCGGGATTTTCGGACAGCGTCTTCAGCCGTCTGAAATCATGAAAATAACGCTTATAATTGTGTTGGCTTACATTTTGTCGGCAAATTATCCTAAATTCAATGACTTCAGATTTTCAATCCTGCCGTGTACGCTTGTGCTGGGAGTGTGCGCCGGTGCGGCGGTTTTACAGCGCCATATGTCGCTCATCGTCATTATGGGAGTGATCACCGTATGTCTGCTTTTTATCGGAGGGATACCAAAAAAGCATTTTGTTATCTTTTGTTCGGCGGTGGCTGTTCTGGGAATCGTGTTTTTAGGGTACAAAATGATCACGTCTACGGGAGAGGACGCAGGCTTTGGCTATATTACAAAGAGAATTGCCGCATGGAAAGACCCTCTGTCGGATATCTCGGACTCGACAAATCAGATATATAACAGCCTTATCGCTATCGGCTCGGGAGGAGTTTTCGGACTCGGTATAGGCGAATCAAGACAGAAGTTCCTCTGGCTTTCAGAGGCGCATAACGACTATGTCTTTGCTATCGTATGCGAGGAAATGGGATTTATCGGCGGACTTTTTGTCATAGCTCTTTTTGTGTTCTTTATTTACAGAGGCTTTTATATTGCTTCAAAAGCCACTGACCGTTTCGGAATGCTTTTGGCCGCCGGAATAACTACACAGATAGGTATTCAGGCGCTTCTCAACATTGCTGTTGCAACAAACACCATACCAAGTACAGGAATTTCACTTCCGTTTTTCAGTTACGGAGGAACAGCCCTTGCGATACAGCTTTGTGAAATGGGACTGCTTCTGTCGGTATCGAAAAAGACCCGGGGATAAAGTCCTGAAATGAACGAAAGGAATGTGTAGTATGCTTAAAGTGCTTTTTGCCTGCGGAGGTACGGCGGGACATATAAATCCTGCCCTTGCTATTGCCGAGATAATAAAGGAAAACCGTCCGGACGCCGAATTTTGTTTTGCGGGAACTCCGTTCGGCATAGAGGCAAAGCTAATCCCTGAAGCGGGATATAGGTTTGAACCCATAAAGGTAAGAGGTTTTCAGAGAAAGATCACTCCTAAAAATATAAAGCGCAATTTTGAGGCTTTGTGGTATCTTGCCACGTCCGGGAAAAGAGCGCAACAGATCATAAAGGACTTTTCTCCCGACCTTGTTATCGGAACAGGGGGATATGCAAGCGGTCCTGTTGTAAGAAAAGCCGCAATTATGGGAATAAAAACTGCTATTCATGAGGCGAACGCTTTTGCCGGAGTCACAACAAAGCTTCTTTCAAAATACGTTGACAAGGTAATGCTTACCGTCAGCGACACAAAGAATCTTGAGGCTGAGGCAATAAGCAAAAGCACTGTTACGGGGCTTCCTGTGAGAAAGGCTTTTTCAAAGATATCCAGGGAAGAGGCAAGAAAAAAGCTTGGTATACCCGACGGAATGACGGTCGTTCTTTCAACGGGCGGAAGTCTTGGGGCAAGGGTTTTGAACAACAACATATCACGGCTTCTTGAATGGTATCAGGAAAATGATATAAAGGTGTTCCATATACATTCTTACGGAACATACAAGGGCTACGCAGATTTTGTCGATGTGCTTGAAGCAAAGGGAGTTAAAATAAGGAATAATCCATACAGGATAGTAAAGGAATATATAGATATGCCCCTTGCAATGTCCGCCTGCGACCTTGTTATATCAAGATGCGGAGCGTCTACTGTAACGGAAATCGAGGCTGTAGGCAGGGGGGCGATACTTATTCCATCGCCGAATGTCGCTGAGAATCATCAGTATTATAACGGAATGGTTCTTGAAAATGCGGGAGCAGGTATCGTTATTGAAGAAAAGGATCTTTCAGATGACAGACTTGTAAAGGAAGTCTCAAAGCTTCTTTCTGACAAAGATAAGCTCTGCGAGTTTTCAAAAAACAGCGCGGGACTTTACATAGAGGACACTCCCCAAAGAGTTTACAGAGTGCTTGAGCCTCTGATTGAAAATGTTAAGTAATTAACCAAGTTTCACACTTCTGCATAAGATGTAACTATAACCAAGTCGCCGATGTCCCCCTGCTGATTATTCAGCAGGTCAGCCTCCTATTAGGCGGGTCCGCCTCCTATGGGATGATTCGCCTCCCATAGGAGTCGGGGTTCCATTCAGTTTTTCAGTGGGGGTTTTAATCCCCCACTGAAACCCTGAGGAGCAAAGCCCCTCGGCGACAGATTGCAATCGTCACAGCGTGATTAAGCAGACATCTTTATCACGCTTTGCTCCGATTAAAAAATCACATCTTAAAGGGGGATCCAGAATGCAGAAGCTGGTGATTACAGGCGAAAAAAAGCTTAGCGGAGAGCTTTGTGTGCATGGTGCAAAAAATGCTGCTCTGCCCCTTCTTGCGGCTGCCGCCCTTTGCAGCGAAAGGGTAGTTTTTAAAAACTGTCCGGGGCTGAGCGACGTTTACGCAAGCTGCCGCATACTTACAAGGCTTGGACTTGAATGCAAAAGAGAAGGCAATGTTGTAAAGATAGATCCGGAGGGGATAAAAAACTGGGAAGTGCCTGAGGAACTTATGAGAGAAATGCGGTCTTCCATTGTTTTTCTCGGAGCAATACTCGGAAGAATGGGAAGATGCCGTCTTTCCTTTCCGGGAGGGTGCGAGCTTGGGCCGAGACCTATAGATATGCATATTGCCGCTCTCAGGCAAATGGGAGCCGTTATAAACGAAGAACACGGTATACTCGACTGCTATGCTCCGAAAGGGATAAGGGGAGCGGACATCGTTCTTTCGTTTCCTTCTGTGGGGGCTACGGAAAATATAATTATGGCAGCCTGTCTTGCAAAAGGGGAGACTGTTATAAAAAATGCAGCGAGAGAGCCTGAGATAGTCGATCTTGCATCGTTTCTGAACAGGTGCGGAGCAAGGATATCGGGGGCGGGAGGAAGTACTGTGAGCATAACGGGAGTAAACAGGCTTCACGGCTGCGAATATCCTGTCATGCCTGACAGGATTGTTGCCGCTACATATCTGGGCGCAGCGGCTATTACAGGCGGAGAAGTGACCCTTCTCAATGCCAGAAAATCGGATCTTGAATCGGTTCTTCCTGTGTTTGAGGAAATGGGCTGCACGGTGTTTTGCTATGACGGTAAAATCTATCTTGGAGCAAAAAAGCCCCTGAGGGCTGTAAGGACAATAAGGACAATGCCGTATCCGGGATTTCCTACCGACGCACAGTCAGTGTTTCTCGCCTGCCTTTCAAAGGCGCATGGAACAAGCGTTATGGTTGAAAATATTTTTGAAAACAGGTACAGGCAGGTTGACGAGCTTAAAAGAATGGGCTGTAAAATAAAGACTGAGGGAAAGGTAGCCGTAATTGAGGGAGTGAAGAGGCTTTACGGCGCAAATGTTGTTGCAACCGACCTCAGAGGGGGAGCTTCTCTTGTTCTTGCCGGCATTGCGGCGGAAGGAAAAACTACGGTTTCAAATATAAAGCTTATCGACCGAGGATATGAAAGCATCGAAAGAGATCTTGCTCTTATGGGAGCTGATATAAAAAGAGTATAGAACAGGCGGATAACAGATTGATGAGGCTGAGAAAATGAATGATGTTGTAAAAAGACCGCCGGGACAGAACGGACGATACCCCGGCACAGGACAAAGACCTCCTGCAAAAAGGAGAAGAAAAAGAAAAAGGAATATGTCCCTTTACTATATAATGGTGTTTATCATTGTAGCGTTTGCGGTATATATTCTTACGTTTTATGTATTTTTCAGAATCGACAATATAACCGTGAAAGGTACGTCCCTTTACGACCCGGAGCAGGTGATTGCTGTTTCGGGAATGAAAAAAGGAGATAACCTTTTCAGAACGGATACCTCTCAGGTCGAACAAAATCTTTCGGGATTTATGGTTTACGCTGACGAGATAAAGGTGAGAAGAAAGCTTCCTTCGTCTATAGTCATAACTGTTACGGAGGCTGAACCTCTTTATAATCTTGAACAGAACGGACGGTATTTTCTTGTATCAAAAAGCGGAAAGATACTTGAGGGAGATATGACTGCTCCGAGAAGCGGTCTGCTTATCGTGAAAGGCTTTGAGATAAAGGACGAAACTCCAAATTCACCCCTTGAATCAAAAGACAATCTTAAAGGAAAGATCCTGGAGGACATTTCAGAGGGACTTGAAAATGCAGGTCTTTCAGATGTGCTTTCGGTTGACATGACGGACAGAACCGACATAAAGCTCAATTATGACAACAGGATCGAAATAAGGCTTGGAAGCTCGTATGACATCTCATACAAGCTCAATTATACAAAAGCAGTTATACAATCTCTTGAAGATACTTATGACGGTTCGTATAAGGGAACTCTTATTTATCATTCGGCAACAAGCGGAATGTCGGCTATTGCAGATGAAACAGTCAATCAGCCTGAAGAAAATCCCGACAGCGGAGACGATACGGATGGCGCTGACGGCAATCAGAATCAGGAGCAGACGGCTGAAGAGAATAATCAAAACGATGAAAATATAGGCGACAATTCAACGGGAGATGAGCCTGAGGAAGAGGGGGCTTCTGACAACGAAGCTGCATCAGACGATACGACTTCAACAGGCGATAACAGTTCATCGGGTGATGATACCTCGACGCCGAGTTTTCCTCTTGACGAGGGAATAAGCGTGGATTATTGACGCTCAAGAGTTGATTGGATAAAATAGGAAATAAAAATTGAAAAACAAGGGCGATTATTATGGAAAGTATAAAAAAGTTGCGACAATTTTCAAAAAAACCCTTGCAATGCGTAAAAAAATATGATAATATATTAATATCTTTAAGTAGTGTAAATATGCGTTTGTAGAACTTTATTTATATCGGATTAAAAATAGGAGGCTGTTTAAAAATGTTTCAGAATGTGCAGATGAACAACGACGGAGCTAAAATTCTTGTAATCGGTGTAGGAGGAGGCGGAGGAAACGCTCTCAATTGTATCGTTGCGGAAGGCGTAAAGGGAAATATCGACTACATAGCGGTAAATACTGACCTTCAGGCTCTTAACCGTTCCCAGGCTACTCAGACTATCCAGATCGGTCCGAAGCTTACTCAGGGACTTGGCGCCGGCGGAAATCCTGAGGTAGGAGAACAGTCTGCTCAGGAAAACAAGGACGATATTGCCGAGGCTATCAAGGACTGTAATATGGTATTCATCACAGCGGGAATGGGCGGCGGAACCGGAACGGGAGCGGCGCCGGTGGTTGCTGAGATCGCAAAGGAGCTTGGAAAGCTTACAGTTGCTGTTGTTACAAAGCCTTTTGCATTTGAAGGCAAGAGAAAGATGGAGCAGGCTGAAAGAGGAATAAGAAGACTTCTTGACAATGTTGACTCCCTTATCGTTATTCCAAACCAGAAGCTTATGGAAAATGACGCCAAGATCACAATGCGTCAGGCTTACGCTATGGCTGACGATGTATTAAAGACCGGCGTAAAATCAATTGCAGATCTTATCCTGAGAGACGGATTCATAAACGTTGACTTTGCCGACGTTACATCTATAATGAAGAACGCAGGCTATGCTCATATGGCTATGGGACACGGTCAGGGCAAGGAAAAGGCAAAGGACGCTGCAAAGCAGGTTATTACAAGTCCGTTGCTTGAAACATCTATCAAGGGTGCGAGAAGACTTCTTCTCAATGTTGTTATGTCAGACGACGTTACAACCGTTGACCTTGCTGAACTTACCGATCTTCTCACTGACGAGGCAGATCCCAATGCAAACATCATCACCGGTGTTGACTATATCGAGGACGGCAACGATGAAATATTTGTTACAGTTATCGCTTCTGATTTCGTTGATTTTGACGACGGCATCAAGGACGACGCTGCCGAGGATGAAAAGGCTCTTGCAAACGCAGGAGTAAAGGCTCCCGGAAATACTGACATTTATGAGGACATTTTCGGTATCCTCAAGAGCTGATAATAGTTAATCTGCAAATAGAAAGAGCGTCTTTGACAGGCGCTCTTTTTTGTTGAAGGTCATGGCTTTGAGAGGCATTTTTCTTTCAATACGCATTTTGCCGTATGAATGGCGGTGCGTGATTCTGAAAGTAAAAATTTTGTTTCGGGTCTTGTCAAAAGAAATATTATTTGTTATAATTGTTATGTAGGCGAATATTGCCTGATAATTTTTGAAGGAAAAGATTTTGGAGGTGCAGTATGAAATCCGACCCTCTTGGGAACTGTAATAATTCAATAATAACTGCAAAGAGGCGGAATCTACTGTAGAATACGACTTTCCGCCCCCTTGGAAAGGCGGATAAGTATGATAACTTATTATAAAACCTCCGGGACTGTGCTGACTGAACTTGAAAGCCCACAGCCCGGAAGTTGGATATCCGTTGTTGAACCGACTCCGGAAGAAACTCAGCTTCTTATTGAACAATTCGGATTGGACAGCGGATTTGTCAAATCCTCATTGGACGAGGAGGAAAGCTCCCGTGTGGAGATCGAGGACGACCAGACGCTTATAATTGTGGATACTCCGTATGCTGAGACCCAAGCCGAAAATACAATTTTGTATTACACAATGCCTGTTGGCATAATTATTACCGATGATTACGTTTTTACCATTTCGTTGAAGGAAAACCCTGCGCTTGCCGACCTGTCCTCTGGTATGGTCAAAAACTTACAAACTAACCTCAAGACAAGATTTGTACTACTGCTTCTTTTGAGAATTACCGCAAGATTTCTTCAGTGCCTTAAACAGATAGACAAGATCTCAAATGCAATTGAAAAACAGATCCAAGGGTCAATGCAGAACAGAGAGCTTATTCAGCTTCTTGGACTTGAAAAATCTCTTGTTTACTTTTCAACTTCATTAAAGGCAGACGACGTTACTCTTGAAAAAATACTGAGAGGTCGTGTTATTAAGCTCTATGAAGAGGATCAGGACCTTCTTGAGGACGTTCTTATCGAAGTTAAACAGGCTATCGAAATGGCTAATATCTATTCCGGAATTTTGTCAGGTATGGTTCAGGCTTTTGCTTCTGTTACTTCTAATAACCTGAACATGGTTATGTGGAGATTGACAATAATTACTATTCTTATGGCGATACCAAATATGATATATAGCTTCTATGGAATGAATACAAAGGGACTTCCGCTCCCATTTACATGGTTTCCTACACTGGTTTCTGTGATAGCAACAGGGGTGGTTGCGTTCTTTTTGCTAAAAAAGAAAAAATAAATTTGTATAATCTTAATAAAGTTTTAAAAACATTTGCTAAAACTATTGCAAATTATGCTGCAATATGATACAATATAAAATATAGCATCTTATGATACGGAGGTTACGTTATGGATGGCAATGTTTATCTGAAAACTGTCAACTTCGGCGGCTTCGATAAGAAGGAAGTTCTGGCTTACATTGATAAGCTGTATTCCGATATTTACAAGCTCCAAGCCGAAGTAAAAGAAAAAAATGAAATGATAGAATCGCTTGAAAGCGGCGAAGTGCAGAATTTTGCCGGCAAGGAAGATCTTGAAGCAAGGATCGACGAAGGCAAAAGCAAGATATCTGAACTTCAGGCGTCAAACGATACGCTGAAGCTTCAAGTGGCAAACTACGAAAGCGATGTTACTGAAAAGGATCAGAAGATTACCGAAATGGAAAACGAGATCGAAGACCTTAAGCAGAAGCTTGAAAATGCAGAGGCAAATGCAGGTTCGGGCGGAGCTTCGGAATTTGACCTTGGAAGCGTGTTTATCGAAGCTCAGAAAACTGCAAATAATGTTGTAAACGAAGCAAGAAAAGCTGCCAAGAAAATGGAGAACGATGCCAAGGAACTCCAGAATCAGGTTCTTGACGAGGCGAACGCTCAGGCGGAAAGCATTGTAAATACCGCAAAGAGCGAGGCTGAAGCAACTGTTGCAGAAGCAAATGCCCAGGCTGAGGCTACTATTAAAAAAGCAAATAACGAAGCCGAAGTGATAAGAGAAAAATCGGCTGGTCTGAGATCCTCTGTTCTCAGCGAATACACAGCACTTAACGAAAATGTTGCCAAGCTTTCCGATGTTATAAGAGAACTTTTCGGAGACAATATGGTTAAGCTTGATTCAGCTAAGGAACTTGTTGAACAGGGCCTTGAGCTTGTAAATGGTAACTCAAATTTTAATTACTCGGTGAAAGGAAGTGGTGTGTCGGAGGACACAAGCAGAGAAGATAATAACGAATCAGATAATAACCCTAATGAAACAAATGATGAATCCTTGCAAGAGGACTCTTCAGATGTGGAAGAATATAGAAATGATGACGTAGAGGCAATGCAGGCATACTTTGCTAAATTGCAAGCTGAAGCGGAAAAAGCGGTAGCCGCTGAGGAGGAAGAAAGACAGGCTCAGGAAGAAGCCGAAAGACTTGCTGCCGAGGAGGAAGCGAGAAAAGTTCGGGAAAAGGCTGCTCAGAATGATTCTCCAAAAATCAGATCAAGTTATTCGAAAAGCTTCGATCTTGATATGCTCTCTGCTCTGACAAAGGAGATCGAGTCCAGGTCGGAAGACGAAAATGATGCTCTTTCGGATGAGGATTTCCTTGAAAAATGGGAAAAAAAATAAAACCAAATTGCAATTGTTACAAAGTGCTTTCTGTAGAGTTTCTCAGAAAGCACTGTTTTATCAGTTTTGAAAGGATAAAAAATGTCTGAAATAATTGAAGTAAAAGCGGAGGAGTTGAAAAAAACAGCTCCGACATTAAAAATCGGAGACAAGATACTTCTTACAGGAACGGTGTATACCGCAAGGGACGCTGCTCATAAAAGATTTATGCAGCTTATTGACAAGGGTGAAAAGCTTCCCTTTGATATTGAAAATGCAGTTATTTATTATGCAGGACCTACCCCTGCTCCTGAAGGCAGACCTATAGGAAGCTGCGGACCTACGACTTCCGGCAGAATGGACAGATTTGCTCCCAGACTTCTTGATATGGGACTTGCGGCAATGATAGGAAAAGGAGAAAGAAGCAAAGAGGTAAGAGAGGCTGTTGTAAGAAACAAGGCAGTATATCTTTGCGCTGTAGGCGGAGCGGGCGCTCTTGCGTGTAACTGTATAACATCATGCGAGGTCATTGCTTTTGAGGATCTGGGCTGTGAGTCCGTAAAAAAATTGTACTTTAATAAATTCCCGCTTATCGTCGCTGATGACTGCAACGGCGGAGATATATTCGAGATGGGAAGAAATCAGTATAAAAAACAATAATCAAACGTCATATAACCAAGTCGCCGATGTCCCCCCTGCCTAAACGGCAGGTCTGCCTCTTATAAGAAGGCGGGTTGCTTTTCGTCGCAACGAGATTAAGCACAGCTCTGTAAGAGATGTATAGCTCTGAAAGAGATGTATAGCTCTGAAAGAGATATTTAGCTCTGAAAGAGATGTAATTATCACGCTTTGCTCCGATTTAAAGGCTTTGTGTGGCGCTTGGCATAAAATAAATATTTCTTATAAAAAATACTTGACAAATTAGAAATTTTATGCTACTATAAGTAGGATTAAAGAAGCATTGCTGAAGGAAGAGTTATGGCAAAGAATTTTTCAAATACTGTTCAGGGACTTGCGTTAAAGGCTCTAAAAGATAAGGAAGCCTATTCGGAGCTTATCTGTATGTATACGAAAATTATTCAGGCGACGGTAGTATCTATGGCTGAATCTACCGATGAAGTAGGCGATTTGTCTCAGGAAGGTCTTATGGGACTTATCGATGCGGTTAAGACTTACGATAGCAGCAAGGGCGTACTTTTTTCAACATATGCGAATGTTTGTATCAAAAACAAGATTCTCACCGCCATACGGAAGCGACCTAAAGCAGCGGCTGAAATTACCGATGACATCAGGGACACGGGGGAGTGCTCCGACCCGGAGGCTACGGTAATAGATAAAGAGAGAAGCCGAGAGATAAGGGAGCTTTACAGTGGTGTCCTTTCGGACATTGAAAGACAGGTTTTTGAGAAATATCTTCAGGGAGAGGCTTACAGTCAAATAGCGTTGGAATTGGATATTTCGCTTAAAGTAGTTGACAATGCGATGCAGAGAGTAAGGCGCAAGCTGAAAACGCTTTTGAAAACAGACGGCAGCGTGTAATAACCCAGGCGCACCGGATCGCTCCGGTCAAATAATAACTTTAAGTGAGGTAATTTTACTATGTACGAAGACAAGACTTTAGTTTGCAAGGAATGTGGAAACGAATTTGTTTTTACTGCCGGTGAGCAGGAATTTTACGCAGAAAAAGGATTTGAGAACGAACCCCAGAGATGCAAGGCTTGCAGAGACGCAAGAAAGAATGCTTCAAAGGGTGCAAGAGAATATTTTACCGCTACCTGCGCTGCGTGCGGAGGCGAAGCAAGAATACCTTTCAAGCCGAGAGAGGACAAGCCTGTTTATTGCAGCGAGTGCTTTGCGAAACTTAAGGAAGAGCAAGAATAATCAATTCAATTTTTATTTATAAAGTTTTATTACAGCTCTGCTTTTTGCAGGGCTGATTTTGTTTGCTCTAAACCATTGATGGTTGATTTTGAGTTGTGAAAATCTTAGAATTCATCGCAATAAAACGAGGCTTAATTGTTTAATCCGACAAAATGCCGTATAAACACTTGACATTAATAAGGTGTTATAGTATAATAATAAAGATATATTTTGAAAAGCAAAATCAACGTCGAAACAACATATAACGATAAGATAAAATTATTTTGTAAAAAAGTTGTTAAGGGTATTGACAACGGCAAAGAAAAGTGATATAATAATTCTTGCGTTTGAAATACGCTGGTGTAGCTCAGTTGGTAGAGCAGCTGATTTGTAATCAGCAGGTCGGGGGTTCGAGTCCGTCCACCAGCTCCAGTATTGCTTTAAGATGAAAATTGAAAAGCAGATAAATGGGAGAGTTCCCGAGTGGCCAAAGGGGGCAGACTGTAAATCTGTTGCTTCGGCTTCGGTGGTTCGAATCCACCCTCTCCCACCAATAGCGTAACGCTGAGTGTACTGTCCCTCTTTGCGAGGGACTTTTACCTTTATGGTTGTAGCAATAACGTTATCTATTTTGTTTTCCAAACGTGGAGTAGACACTCGAATGCCTACCCCGTTTTTATTGGAATATGTGCCAACCTGCCGGATTTCGGTCGGCTCAGCTTAATTGTAAATCTTTCATCTTTCTTGCAGTGAAAACGCAGATGAAAGTCCGGCGTCAGATATGCGCAAGTCCTGCATTTGGGTATGCAGGACTTTTTTAATGTGAATAAACCTTTTATACCAAACGGAGGAACTAAAATGCTAAGAAATGATTTGAGAAACATTGCAATCATTGCCCACGTTGACCATGGAAAAACAACTCTTGTCGACCAGATGTTAAAGCAGTCGGGAACTTTCAGAGAAAATCAGGTGGTAAACGAAAGAGTCATGGACTCAAACGACATTGAGCGCGAAAGAGGAATAACTATTCTTGCAAAAAACACTTCGATAGTTTATGACGGGGTTAAGATCAATATTATCGATACGCCGGGTCATGCTGATTTCGGAGGAGAGGTAGAGCGCGTGCTTAAAATGGTAAACGGCGTAATACTTCTTGTTGACGCTGCTGAGGGACCTATGCCACAGACAAGATTTGTTCTTCAGAAGGCTTTGGAGCTTGGACACAAGATAATTATTGTTGTAAACAAGATAGACAGACCGGATGCAAGACTTAACGAGGTGGGAGATGAGGTTTTAGAGCTTCTTATGGACCTTGACGCTTCCGATGAACAGCTTGACAGTCCTATTCTTTACTGTTCGGGACGTGACGGAACCGCTTCATACACTCCTTCTGACCTTGGAAAGGACCTTGTTCCGCTGTTTGATGAAATTTTAAATTATATCCCAGCACCGGATGTTGATACAGAAGGTGATATGCAGTACCTTGTTTCTTCTATAGACTACAACGAGTATGTAGGAAGAATTGCTATCGGACGAATTGAGCGTGGCGTTATGAAGGTTAATCAGGAGGTAACTGTAGGCGACTACCACCAGACAAAGAAGGAGTACAGAGGCAAGATTGTTACAATGTACCAGATTGAGGGGCTTAACCGTGTTCCATGCGACTGCGCAAAGGCAGGAGATATCGTTTGTATAAGCGGACTCGAAAATATAACTATCGGGGATACTATCTGCGATTTCGGAAAGTTCGAGGCAGTGCCCTTTGTCAAAATTTCAGAGCCTACCGTTGAAATGACTTTTTCTGTAAATGATTCTCCTTTTGCAGGAAGAGAGGGCAAATTCGTTACTTCAAGACATTTAAGGGACAGGCTTTTCAGGGAGCTTTTAAAGGATGTTTCCCTGCGTGTTTCCGAAACTGATTCCACCGACAGCTTTAAGGTTGCCGGAAGAGGTGAAATGCACCTTTCTATCTTAATTGAAAACATGAGAAGAGAGGGATACGAGCTTGGAGTATCAACTCCGAGAGTTCTTTACAAGGAAATTGACGGCAAGCTTAATGAACCTGTTGAAAGACTTGTTATCGATGTTCCTGAAAACTGCGTTGGCTCGATTATGGAGAAACTTGGAGTGAGAAAAGGAGAACTTCAGCAGATGACCCCTGTAGGAAGCAGAATGAGACTTGAATTTTTGATTCCTGCAAGAGGACTATTCGGATACAAGAGCGAATTTCTCACCGATACCAAGGGCGAGGGAATCATGAGTTCGGTATTTTACGGTTATCAGCCGTACAAGGGTGATATTCCCAGAAGAAATTCAGGCTCGCTTATTGCATTTGAAACAGGGACAGCCATTACCTATGGGCTTTACAATGCGCAGGAAAGAGGAGAGCTTTTCATCACCGCAGGTACTCCCGTTTACGAGGGAATGGTAGTCGGGGCATCTCCAAAGGCAGAGGATCTTGTTGTAAACGTGTGCAAGAAAAAACACCTTACAAATACCCGTGCAAGCGGAAGCGACGACGCTTTAAGACTTATTCCGCCGAGAATTTTAAGTCTTGAGGACAGCCTTGAATTTTTGGCCGACGACGAGCTTCTGGAGGTTACTCCAAAATCCATAAGAATAAGAAAGCGTACTCTGAGCAACACTCAGAGAGCAAAGGAAAGAGCAAAGCTTAACGGTTGATATGGGTGAGGACATTATGAGTAAGTCACAGGTAAGAAATAAAAAAATATTTGTGATTGTTGAAGGGGCGGTAATGGTCGCCCTTGCAACAGTACTAAGTTACATAAGGGTATATAAACTTCCGACGGGAGGTTCAATAACTCTTCTTTCAATGCTACCTATTGTGCTTTTCAGCATAAAATACGGAATCAAATACGGACTTGGAGTTGCGTTTGTATACAGTCTTGTTCAGTTGTTTCAGGGTATAACAGACGGACTGTTCGGATGGGGACTCAGCGCTCCTATGCTTATAGCCTGTATTTTGCTCGACTATGTTTTGGCTTTTTCGGTTCTTGGTTTTGCAGGAATGTTCAGAAGGCTTGGAGTAAGAGGCTGGGTAGCAGGAACGGTTATAGCAATGCTTCTTAGACTTTTGTGCCATTTTGCGAGTGGAGTTGTTATCTGGAAATCAGTAGGAGAAATCTTCGGATTGAATATCACCAAAAGCTGGCTTTACAGTATTCTTTACAACGGTTCATATATGCTTCCCGAAATAATTTTCACTACTGTCGCAGCAATTATATTTTTAAAACTTCCTCAGATAAAGAAGCTTGTAAGTCCGAGAGATTGAAGCTGAATATTCACATCTGCTCTCCTTTTGCCAAAAGAGGAGAGCTTTTTTGGACTGATATTTATGTTGTGAACCATCTACCCGCCTTTGGATGCGATTGACAGCGCAGGCTTATTATGTTTTACTCCGATGTGAATTTAAAATAAAAAAGCAAGTCCTATTTAACGATAGATAAGACTTGCTTTTTTTATTGATGGTTTGATGATATATTATTTGGACTGGTTGATAAGAGCAAGGGTATCTCTTGCAATGAGAAGCTCTTCGTTTGTGGGAACTACCCATACCTCAACCTTTGAATCGAGTGTGGAAATTCTCTTGAGCTTTCCTCTTGTGCCGGCATTTACTTCCTTGTCGATTTTGATGCCTAAAAACTCCATATTGTCGCATACGTTTTCTCTGACTTCGGAAGCGTTTTCTCCGATTCCTCCCGTGAAAATAACAGCGTCCAGTCCGTTCATTGCAGCAGCGTAAGAACCAATGTACTTCTTGATGTCGTAAGCTAAAAGCTCAGTTACAAGCACAGCCCTTTCGTTGCCATCGGCAGCTGCCTTTTCAATATCTCTGTTGTCGCTGGAAATTCCGGAAAGTCCAAGGAAACCTGATTTCTTATTGAGGTAATCGCTCATTTCGGCAGGTGAAAAACCAAGCTTTTTCTGTACAAATTCAACAGCAGACGGGTCAACCGCACCTGAACGCGTTCCCATAATAATACCGTCCAGAGGAGTGAATCCCATTGAAGTGTCAATGGATTTTCCACCCTCGACAGCTGTAATTGATGAGCCGTTTCCAAGGTGGCATGAAACGATCTTCATGTCCTTAAGATTTCTTCCCAGGGTCTTGGCAAGTTCCATTGTAACAAATCTGTGAGATGTTCCGTGGAAGCCGTATTTTCTTACGTGAAGATCCTTGTAGCATTCGTAAGGAAGTCCGTACATATATGCTTTTCTTGGCATTGTCTGATGGAAAGCTGTGTCGAATACAACAACCTGAGGAGTTGATTCGGGAACAACTTTCTTGCAGGCTCTCAGAGCAAGGGCGTGTGGATGGTTGTGAACAGGCGCAAGCTCGGAAAGTGCGTCGATCTGATTGATAACTTCATCTGTTGCAAAACAGGTCTTGTTAAAAACTTCAGCGCCCTGAACTATTCTGTGGCCCACAGCAGAAATTTCATCCATGGATTTGATAACGGAAGCTTCGCCTGTGGTAAGAACTTCAACAAGCTTTTCAAAAGCCTCTGTATGAGTCGGAAAGCTGCAATCCTCATCGATAGTCCTGCCATCAAAGGTCTTGTGATTTATGTGACCGTCGATGCCTATTCTGTCGCAGTTTCCTTTAGCAATGACCGATTCGTCATTCATGTCAAGAAGCTGATATTTAAGTGAAGAGCTTCCTGCGTTGACAACTAAGATTTTCATATTACATTTCTCCTTTAAGTATGTATGACTTGACTTTTATCACATTATTATATATTATAACATTATGAAGCAAATTTCAAGTGGTTTTCAGCAAATTTTTAATTTTCTACAACATTTTCGGGGGGAAAGGCTATGAAAGTGTGCGGTATTGTCTGTGAGTACAACCCGTTTCACCGCGGACATCTTTATCAGATAGACAAGGCGAAAGAGTTGGGAGCGACTCATATTGTGTCTGTTATGAGCGGAAACGTGGTCCAACGTGGTGAGGCTGCAATTATTGACAAGCATAAAAGAGCGTATACCGCCTGCAAAAACGGAGCAGACCTTGTGATTGAACTTCCATGTCCTTTTTCTTGTGCAAACGCTGAAATTTTTGCTCTTGGAGCAATGAAAATAATGAAAGGTACGGGAGTTGTCACACATCTTTCGTTTGGCTGTGAGACGGACGACAAAGAACTTCTTGAAAAGGCCGCCAAAGCAACCGGAGGGCTTAAGAATTCTGCTCTTGTAAGGGAACTTATAAGGCAAGGGAGAAGCTATCCGTCAGCTGTACATGAAGCCTGCAAGGAGATTTACGGACAGGACCAGGCAAGAGTTATTTCCTCACCCAACAACACCCTTGCAATTGAATATTTAAGAGCCGCAGAAAGGATTGGGTTTGAGCCTGAAATTATTCCTGTAAAGAGAGTTGGGGCGGCACACGACAGCAATATTTGTTCGGAAGGTTACGCAAGTGCATCAAAGCTAAGGGATATGATAAGAAAAGGGGAGGATGTCTCAAAATTTATTCCGTACAATTACAATTATGACGGGATTTCGGACAGTGAAAAATTTTCGTCTCTCGCATTTATGAGATTTATTTCCATGTCTAAAGAAGAAATTGCCGATCTTCCGGACAGCAATCAGGAGTTGGCGGCGAAGATAAAAACTCTTCTCGAAAAAGGTTTGCCGAAAAGCCTTGAGGAATTTTACATGGGATTAAAAACAAAAAACATAACTCATGCACGGATAAGGAGAGTTGTTTTGTATGGAGTTTTGGGGATAAAACCTTCGGACTTTTTGCTTGAGCCATATGCGAGGATTTTGGCTGCAAACAAAAAGGGAATGGAAATTCTGGCAGCCGCAAAAAGCAAAAGCGTCATACCGATTTCCCATTCTCTTTCTAAGCTTCGGTCGTCAGGGGTTGACGGAAGGCGACTTTCAGAGCTTGATGTGATATCTTCCGCATTTCAAAAGCTTTGTTTGCGCTCTTACAGTTCGTATCCGTCTGAATTTTCAATTCCCTTTACAATAGTTGACAGTTAGCTTATCATCAGCATTACAAGTGACAGTACTGACAGTGCTATCAAAGCGATTATCAGTCTTTCAACCAATTTATCCTTGTTACTTTTCATAAGAGCCCTCCCAATAAACATTTATGCAGTTATTATTGGCAGGCTTCGGCTGTTTAAACATTTTTCGGCGCACTCGTGTCATGGGGACACAAGTGCGCCGAAAGCGTAAATTATCATCTGTCAGATTATTAGCGCTATGCTGTCTGCTCGGAAATGTGCTGTGACATATAAAGGTTGTAGTATGCGCCCTTCTTGGCAAGGAGCTGTTCGTGATTTCCACATTCAACGATGCCCTTGTTGTCAATGTACATTATCCTGTCGCAGTTTTTTATTGTTGAAAGACGGTGAGCGATAATAAACGAAGTTCTTCCTTTTAAAAGCTCAAGCAGTCCTTTTTGCAGAAGTCTTTCCGTTTTTGCGTCTATAGAAGATGTGGCTTCGTCAAGTATAAGTATCTTTGGATCTGAAAGGAGAGTTCTTGCAAAGGAAATAAGCTGACGCTGACCTTGAGAAAGAGCGGTTCCTCTCTCGTTTACTTCTGTTTGGTAGCCTTTTTCCATGTGGGTGATAAAATCGTGGGCGCAGACAGTTTTCGCAGCCTTTATTATTTCCTCGTCTGTAGCGTCAAGCTTTCCGTAGCGGATGTTGTCAAGGATAGTACCGCTGAAAATAAAGCTGTCCTGAAGCATTATTCCCATCTGTGAACGCAGTGAGTGGAGAGTTACTTCCGAAATATCTTGTCCGTCGATTTTTACCTTGCCGTTTGTGACATTGTAAAACCTTGAAATAAGGTTTACTATTGTTGATTTTCCTGCTCCTGTAGGACCTACAAGAGCGATGCTTTCTCCTGCCTTCACGTCAAAGGAAAGATTTTCAAGAACGTTCTTTCCTTCTTCGTATGCAAAGGTCACGTTTTCAAAGCTTACATTTCCGACTATCTCGGGAAGTTCCTTTGCGCCCGGTTTGTCTGCAACAGTTACAGGCTCGTCAAGGGTTTCAAATATTCTTTCAAGATAGGCGATGTTGTTTATAAAGTTATTGAAAAGATTTGAAAGATTCATTATAGGCTGCCAGAAACGTGAGGCGTAAGAGGTCATTGCGGAAATGGTTCCGAGAGTTATCTGTGCAGGACCCATAACAAGGAGTCCTACTGCAAAGATGGCGGCTCTTACGATGGTGGAAATGTTATCGGTGCAGGGCCATACAAGGTTTGAGAACTTGACCGCTCTCATCCATGTTTTTCTGCAGGCCTGTGAAAGCCGCTCGAAAATTTTCTGGTTTTCTTCTTCACGAGTAAATATCTGGGTAACTCTTGCTCCGGAAATGCTTTCCTGAAGGTATCCGTTAAGATTTGAATTCTTGTTTGACACCATCTGCCACGAACGCCTTGTCTGTTTCTTTATTGCCCACATTATAAGCATGAACACAGGCACGCCTGCAAGAACGATAAATGACAGAGTTACGTTTACCGTAAACATAAAGATTGTTATGAAGATCATGTTCAGAAATTCAAGTATAACGTTTATAATACCGTTTGAAAGCATATCCGAAACAGAGTTTACATAGTTTACAACTCGTATAAGGATCTTTCCGTGGGGTCTGTCGTCGTAATACTGGAAAGGGAGTTTCTGAAGATGCTTGAAAAGGTCTGTTCTTATGTCGAAAATTATATTCTGACCAACAACAGTCATTATCCTTGAACGGATATTTGAAAATACGATAGAAATTATAATTGAAACTGCGAAAAGTCCACAAAGCATCAAAAGCTGAGGAATGTTTTTCTCAGGGATAGAATAGTCAAGTGCGTACTGGGTTATAAGAGGTCCGAAAAGTCCTGAGACAGTACATATTACTGACAAAACAAGTGAAAGTATCATTTTGTTTTTGTACTTTTTAATGTACACCATTGCCCTTTTTAAGTGAGTAAAGTCAAAAGGGGTTTCTAAAACTTCGTCAATGTCGTACTTATTCCTTGCCATTTTCATCTCCTCCTTCCTCAAAGCCCTCATTCTGGAGCATGAACACTTCGTAATAGTAACCCTTATTTTTGATCAGTTGTTCATGAGTACCCATTTCAGTTATTCTTCCGTCTCGGAGAATAAGTATTTTGTCAGCGTCCTTAGTTGATGAAATACGCTGGGCAATAATTATTTTTGTGCAGTCAAAATCAAGATTTTCAAGACTTTGTTGAATGTGCTTTTCCGTTTCCATGTCAACTGCCGAAGTGGTGTCGTCAAGAATAAGTATGGACGGCTTTACCGCAAGGGCTCGTGCAAGAGATATCCTCTGCTTCTGTCCGCCGGAAAGACCCACTCCACGTTCTCCGATAATGGTATTGTAGCCCTCCGGAAGTTTTTCGATAAAATCGTCTGCGGCGGCAAGTCTCGCGCACTTTCTGACTTCTTCCTCCGGCATATCCGAATCGCCGTAAGCAATATTTCCGTCAATCGTATCCGAATATAAAAGCACGTCCTGAGTAGCCATACCTATGTCGCCTCTCAGCTCACGAAGCTTTCTGTTTCTTACGTCAACTCCGTCAACAAGCACACTGCCCTTTGATACGTCATAAAATCTTGGAATGAGGTTAATAAGAGAGGTCTTTCCGCTTCCCGTTTCACCCATTATGGCAACAGTTTCACCGGAGTTTATTTTAAAGCTTATGTCGTGGAGTACTTCTTTGTCGCCGTAACAAAAGCTTACATTTTTAAATTCAATGTCGCCTTTGAGTCTTTCGGTTTGTTCGATCGCGTCCTGACGATCCACAATAATCGGCTTTGCGTAGAAAATTTCGATTATCTTCTGTGCGGAAGCTGAAAAACGCTGGAAGTCGTTTATTACCATTCCAAACTGTCTCATCGGGTTTGAAAGGGTCCAGATAAGTCCGGAAAACGCAATGTATTCGCCCATTGTCATCATGTCGTTTATAAGGAAAATTCCTCCCGCAAGAAGCATTGTTATCTGCAAGGCTTCCGCAACGGCGTCTATATACGGCGAAAACTTCAGCCACATAAGAGCGGCTTTTTTGTTTGCCTTTGAGTAGTCGGTGTTTTTCTGCTGGAACTTTTCAATTTCGTAGTCCTCTCTTGCAAAGGCTTTTACAACTCTGTTTCCTGAGATGTTTTCCTGTGCGGCAGTGTTCATCTGAGAAAGCCTTTCACGAAGGTCAACATATACAGGTCCTGCCTTTTTCTTGAAAAGTATCGTTATAAGAAAAATCAAAGGGGTAAGCACCAACAGGCAAAGAGCCATTTTCCAGTTTATAATAAGAAAATAAACTGCCGTTGATGTAAATAGGAAAAGGCTTTCAACAACGGTTTTAAGTATCCATGACATAAAGTGACGGACCATATCAAGGTCGCCTGTAAGTCTTGTCATAAGGTCTCCCGTGCGGTTTTTGTCATAATAGCTCATATCCTGATTTTGTATGGACCTGAACAGGTGATTCCTTATCTTGTATATCATTCCCTGAGATGTCACTTCGTAAATCATGTTTGCGCTGTACTGAATAACTGTACGCAAAAAGGTTGTTCCCACCATTAAGATAAGAAGCATGATAAGAAAGTCCGGTCTTGTGTTTAAATTTTTAACTGCATTATCAGAAGATATGAAGTTGTCAACAATCTGCTGAGAGATTATCGGCGTTGTGAGATAAAAAGCCTGAATAACAACAGACATACAAAGAGCCGTTATGTATAGCCCTCGGTAACCCTTCAGGTTTTCCCAAATCCATTTGATCTGAAACATTTTTTCACCTTCACATTATCCCCATAAAATGAAGGCTTTCCCCCTTTCATAAAGTTATATCCACTTGAAAAAAATGTGTTTTCGGCTTACGAAAATTTCGTAAAATTCAAAGCTATAGATATAATAAACCTTTATTCGAATTTGTCAAGGGGGGTAACTAAAAAAATTTCGGTAAAATCAAAAGTTAAGATTGATTACACATTTGAGTTTATTTTTTGTTACAATTTCATAAACAGCCCCTATGGGGAAACACTTTTTCTCAGCTGAAAATAAGCAAGGTTAAATTTTTCTTAACAATTCCAAATTTCCTTGTAATCGTTTTTATAATGTGTTATCCTTGTTTTAAGCAATAATGTTTTTATAAAACAACGAATAAATGCAGGAAGTGGTTTTAATGATAAGGAAAACTGATTTAAGCGGTTTATATAAGCTTTTTCTTGACGGTGAAATGACCGGACAGGCGGGAAAGATACCATATAACGACGAGATAACTCTTCCGGGAACGACTTCATTTGCTCAAAAAGGAGCGCCTAACGAAAAACGGGAGACCGGATTTCTGACAGACGCATACAAATTTGAAGGAAGCGCATGGTTTAAAAGAAAATTTGAAGCTGTGAAGGACGAAAATGAAAGAGCATATATTTTTCTTGAAAGGACAAGAATTTCTGAGGTTTACATAAACGGTATCTCCGCAGGAGTAAAAGACAGCTTTTGCGCCCCTCATTGCTACGACGTAACGGATATGATTAAAAACGGGGAAAATACCCTTGAAATAAGAGTTACAAATAAAGGCTATAAAACAGGCGGCGGACATATGACCTCTCAGGATACCCAGAGCAACTGGAACGGTATCACCGGAGAAATATCAATAAGATACTACAATAAAACTCACCTTGAAAATGTATATATCCAAAGTGATATACATAACAGCTGTATTTATATAAAAGCCGATATTCCGGGAGAAAGGTACGGAACTGTTATTGTAAGGGGACTTGATTTAAAATCCAATAAGGAAATTTATTCTGCAAAGCAATTTAATTATGAAGATAATAAGCTGGATATAACATTTGAAATGCCCGGCGCTAAGCTCTGGAGCGAATTTTCTCCATCGTTATATAAAATTGAAATTTCTGTTGGCAATGATGTTCACACCGAGGTGGCAGGGCTCAGAGAATTCAAGACAGACGGAAGATTTTTCACACTAAACGGCAGGCGCACTTTTTTAAGAGGAAAGCACGACGGACTTATTTTTCCGAAAACAGGCTATGCGCCTACTGATGTTGAAAGCTGGATAAAGGTTTTTAAAACTTCAATGTCCTATGGGATAAACCACTATCGTTTTCATACCTGCTGTCCTCCCGAGGCGGCTTTTATTGCTGCGGATATACTTGGAATTTATATGGAGCCTCAGCTTCCTTTCTGGGGAACGGTGACTACTGAGGAGGACGAGAACCACAATGCAATAGAGCAGGAATTTCTTATAAACGAGGGCTTTGAAATGATAAAGGCTTTCGGAAACCACCCTTCATTCTGCATGATGTCCATGGGAAACGAGCTTTGGGGCAGCAAGGAGCGCATAAATTCCATTATGGGAGGCTACAAGAAAGCAGACGGCCGACACCTTTACACTCAGGGCTCAAATAACTTTCAGTGGTACCCGAATGTTGTTGAGAACGACGATTTTTTCGTTGGGGTAAGGCTTGCAAAAGACAGGCTTATCCGCGGCTCATACGCTATGTGCGACGCCCCATTGGGCCATGTCCAGACAGACAGACCGTCTACCATGCACAACTACGACCGGGCAATAATGCCCGCTGCTGCGGCGCATAAGACAGAGGCTTCTGCTGACGGAACAGTTCAGATACAGTTTGGCACAACTATGAAAACTGTCAAGGCAAGCGACGCCGACGCTGATTTTATTCCTGATGTTCCAATAGTCACTCATGAAATAGGTCAGTATGAAACAACTCCCGATTTCAGCGAAATCCCAAAATACACAGGTCCGTTAAAGGCCCGCAACTTTGAGGTTTTTGCCGAAAAGATGAAGGAAAAGGGGTTATATCCTCTTTGGGAGAGATTCTTTAAGGCTTCGGGAAAGCTTGCGGCGTCCTGCTACAAGGAAGAACTTGAAGCAATTTTCAGAAGCAGTCTTATTGCAGGCTTCCAGCTTCTTGACATTCAGGATTTCAGCGGACAGGGAACGGCTCTTGTAGGAATATTAAACGCATTTATGGAAAACAAGGGCAACATTACTCCTGAAGAATGGCGGGAATTCTGCAACAGCAGGGTCGTTCTTTGCGAATTTCCATCCTATACCTATGAGAGCAAGGATAAGATTTCGGTAAAGCTGAGAGCTGCTAATTTCAGCGAAAGTTCCCTTGACAACGTAAAGGCAAGAGTTAAACTGACCGTTGACGATAAGGTTCAGGAATATGAAACCGTCATAAAGGACAATGGAGAGAATTTTCTTAATATTGCCGATTTAGAGTTTGACGTTCCTGAAATTTCCGCTCCATGCAAAGCTGAGCTTACTGTTGAAACTGCCGACAGAGATCTTCACAATCATTACACGTTGTGGCTTTATCCAAAGCTTGAAAGCGTTGATTTTGAGGGGGTTTTCATGTTTGAGAGCATAAATGCAGAGGCTGAGAAGCTTTTGAGCGAGGGAAAAACTGTTCTTATCGTTCCCGACATTTCAAAGCTTGAAAACGCCATTGCGGGATTTTACTGCACGGATTTCTGGTGTTATCCCATGTTTTCAAGCATTTCAAAAATGATGAACAAACCTCTTCCCATAGGCACAATGGGACTTCTTATCGATAACACTCACCCGGTGCTTTCTCAGTTTCCGAGTGAGTTTTACTCCACTCATCAGTGGTGGGAGATCGCAGAAAACTCAAAATCTGAAATTCTTGACGGCAATGACAGCGACAAGACGTTTATTGTCCGCACCATAGATAACTTTGAACGCTGCCACTCTTTGGGACTCCTTTATGAATATGATTTTAGCGGAGGAAAGGTAGTCAAAGCAAATGTTGACTTTGAAAAGCTTTCAGGTACTCCTGAGGGCAGATGGTTTATAAAGTCCGTTACAGATTATTGCAGGAATTAAATAAGGGCAAAACAAAACCTGAGACCGATGATCTCAGGTTTTTGTTTACTGTATATATTTTTGGGTGAATTCATCTACGCTTATTGGCTTGCTGTAATAATATCCCTGACCTGTGGTGCAGCCGATAGTTTTGACAAACGTTACGTCCTCGGCAGTTTCTACTCCTTCAGAAACGGTTTTGATTCCAAGGCGGTTTGCCATGCGTACTATTTCTTCCATAATCAGCCGCACACGTCCTTCTTTTTCCTCAGCGGCGCTTAACAAGAATCCACGGTCAAGCTTTAACTCGTCGATTTTCAGCTTTCCCAAGGTGTTGAGAGAGGAATATCCGCTTCCGAAATCGTCAAGGGAAATTTTAAAGCCCTCTGCCTGAAGGGAAGAAATTATGTCGTTAAGTCTGCCGACATCTTCAAGGGCGAGACCTTCAAGGATCTCAAGAGTAATAAGCTTTGGCGAAACGCCGTATTTCTCCAGAATACTTGTAAGCTTAGTTACATATTCCCCGTCAAAGAACAAAAGCTTTGTCTGGTTTACGGAAATGGGTACCGGAGTTTTTCCGCTGTCAATCCAACTCCGTATGGTCTTGCATGCGATTTCAACCATATAAAGGTCAAGTCTTGCACAAAAGCCGTTTTTCTCAAAAAGAGGTATGAACTGATCCGGGAATATCATTCGTCCTGTGGAGGTTTTCCATCTCACAAGAGCTTCTGCGCCTGAAAGCTTTCCGCTCTGAAGATCAGTCTTGGGCTGTAGAAACAAGGCAAATTCTCCCGTCTGCAAAGCGTTTGACATATGGCTTTCTATATAGTTTTCAAGCTCCTCACGCTTGTGAAGCTCCACGTCAAAGAACCATATCTTACTGCTGTGTGAGCCTTTTGATGTATCAAGTGCAAACTGAACCTTTGAAAGCATATTTTCCGCTGATTTTACAGGGCTTTCAGAACTGTCTGAGAAAATGACTCCGCAGTATACAGCAAGCTGATAATCCTTGAGACGCTCGATTGGGTTGTTCTCAATCTCTTTTATTATCTCTTCAAGTCTGCTTCTTACAGTGTCCTTATCGGTTTCAAGGAAAAAAAGATAGAACTTGTCGTCAGTGTCGTGACAGAAAAATTCATTATTTTTCATATGCTTTTCAATTATTGCTTTTATAATGCAGAGAAGCTCGTCGGAGGTTTCTTTGCCGAATATCTCGGTAAGAAACGGGAATTGTCTTATTGTCAGAGCTGTAACGCTTCCTTGTGAATCTTCAAGAGCCTGTCTGAGTCTTTGTCTGAAACGAACAAGGTTTTCTCCACCTGTAAGAGGGTCGCGATAAGCGATAACAACAAGCTCTTTGTTATAGTTTCTCAAAAGACGATAGCCGTAAATCATAAGCGCCACCACTGAGAAAATTATCACTGCGAAAATTATCTGCGTCGTCAGCAAGGTACTGCTGTAACCTTCGCTTATACCTTCGTCTGCGTTGACGCAGAAAAGATACCAGCCGTTTATTCCTACAGGTTCAATCATAAAGGTGTAGTTTTTACCTTCATATGAAAGAACCGAGTAAACTTGTTTCTCGTTTTTAAGAGCCGTTCTGATTTTTTCCGTTTCGTCGTCTGAAAGGTAATGTCCTTTCCAAATGTTAGGATAGTCCTCCTTGACAACCTTTTTTGTTGAACGGATAAGAAAATTCCCATCAGAATCTATCATGTGAAGGTATCCGCCTCCCCCAAGAACTGTATCTCCAGAAATAATATCCGAAAACACGTCGATGTGGGAGCTTGCAGACAAAGCGCCTATTACCCTGTTGCCGTTATAAACAGGAACGCTTAGCACAAACACACGACTGTTTGAAACGACGCTGTCAAAAAGTCTGGAAATATGAGGCTTGCCCGAAAGAGCCTCTTTGACGCTTTGCTGACCATCATAAGAAAGTTCCGAAATGTGGGCGTCTGTAACGGTATTTCCGTCAAGTGATGAAATGACTCCAGAAAAGTCTTGTCTGTAATAGACGAGATTTACATAATTTGTGTGACTTTGAATTGCGCTCAGCCGTTTTGCAATTTCAGCATCCGAAAATGTATCACCGTCTTTCATTAATTCGGATAAAGATGAAAGCATCTGAAAGTTGCCTTTAAGCTGTTTGAGTATTCTTGTCTTGTATTCATCTGTTTCAGCAGCGACCTGACTTCTGAGCATTTCATTTCTTGAGCTTTGAAGATAAGCGTACAAAAAGCCTCCGCAGATCGTAAGCAGAACGCACACGCCAAGGACAAGCGTAGCTGCACGTTTCAACCTTCTTTGAAGAGTGTGTTCAACCATGTATTACTTCTCCTTTTTTAAGCTTAGCGCAAGATGTCTTTTTTTATGACGTCCGCCTAAGTTTTTACAATATAAGCTTCTTATGGAATATACAGTTGTTATGACAAAAATCGGAGTAAAGTTTACGAGATATCTTGATTTTGCTTCCCAGATAATAAAGAACAGAATAACTCCCCATACAATTATTTTTATAAGCAGTTCTTTTCCTTGTCTTTTCTTCAAAGCTCCCGTAATAAAAGAGATAAGTATTCCTGCAAGAAGAACTGATTGATAAATCGTACACAGAACTTTAAAGACTGAGCCTTTGTATATAAATCTGCAAAGCAGGTTATCGGTTCCGGAATTTTTAAGGTAATAACCTATCATATAAGTTCCGTCGCCCCACATATTGGCGGTTTTTATTGAAATGTGTCTTATCGTGCCCAATATGCCGTACCGTGAAAGTCTTTCCTTTATTAATTTTATATCAGCCTCTTTTTTTGCCTCGTAATTTCCGCTTGACTGAGTATAATAGAAGTCGTCAAGATTATACGTTCCCTTACCGTAAAGCCCCATCATTATCCAGTGATGAGGAGGAAATTTATATGTTTCAAGCTCCTCATCCGAAGTGATATCAAAGCTGTTTATAAAAGCGTTGACGCTTGCAGTGGAGACGGCAAATGCTAAAAGGATTGTCAGAAAGTTCACGGCATATTTTTTGAAATTCTTTTTGCTGACAGTAAAAAGAAGGTATGCGGCGTATGCAGGAAGAAGGATTATAACACTTCCCTTTATGGCAGTTCCTATCACCAAAAGAATGGACGAGATTGTGAGAAAGAGTATTTTCTTTTTAAGACTCTTGCTTGTCACTCCTTTAAGGAACAGGTAAAGCGAACCCATTACATAGGGCATACTGAGAGAGTCGGTGTAGTAATATGGGGTATAAGTGTAAATGACAGACAGACCTGCGGCGAAAATTCCGCAGAAAAGTGGAGTGGATTTGTCCTTGAAAATAATTTCAGAACAAAAATACACAAGGACATAAGAGATGAAAATGCCTGCTGTGTTTATCATTACGGGCGCAATAGAAAGTGCGTCGTTAAATAAGAATCTGCTTGCGCTGTAAATGAGGGATAAAATTATCAGCAAAGCATGATTGTTGGTATAGACTGAAAAATAATGAATATGTCTTTTTGGAAGATTTGGGTCAACGTACAGGTCAGCCTTGTTCCAGCTTACAGAAAAATTCCTTGCTGCACTATCTACATAGCCAAGGTCGATTATAGGAGGAAATTTAAGAAGCAATGCCGAGATTATCTGAACAAACAGTACAACTGCGGCAATAACAAAAAATATCTTCCTTATTTGTTTCCTTGTCAAAGAAACGGTTTTTTTCCTTATAAATCCGTAGAGAAAAATTAATGCGGCAAAAAATAAAGCTGTTCCGGCAACCGCCGCTACGACTATAATAAAAAGAGAATACAGTTTGTACAATTTAATTAAAGCCGAAATTATAATAAATAAAAAAATACCTGCAAAGATCCATTGAAGCCCTCTGCTGATTTTTATCATATGTTACACCACCAAATAAAAAACTGAATGGAACCCCGACTCCTATGGGAGGCGAATCATCCTATGGGAGGCGGACACGCCTAATATGAGGCAGACCTGCCGAATACTTGACAAGACCTGCCGAATACTCGACAAGACCTGCCGAATACTCGGCAAGACCTGCCGAATACTCGGCAGGGGGACATCGGCGACTTGGTTATAGTATCTGATCTTATGATTTTAAATTCATATTGCGTTTAGTCCGCAAGGGAGTTATTTGCGTTTGCAGTGCGTATGTAATGGAAGAGATACTGCTGGGCGATACCCTCGAAGCCTTTTACACAGTCCGGCAAGCCTTCGGGGTAGTAGTCTTTCATAACACGTTTTATCCATACGTCCATAGGAAAAGCTTCCACTCGGTACATACCGTAAAGCAGGGCGCATTCCGCAACCTTTGGTCCTACTCCCTTTATCTGCATAAGGCTTTTTCTTGCTTCGTTTATTTCGGATTTGGATATTTCTTCAAGGTCAAGTTCGCCTCTGTCAAACTTTGTCGCAGCGTCAATAAGATATTTTGCCCGAAATCCGCTTCGCAGAAATCCAAGGCTTTCCTCTGTTTCCTTTGCAAGGTCACCGTATGTGGGAAAGCCGCCGTAATGTTTGCAAAGCCGTGAGATTATTCCCTTTATTCTTGGAATGTTATTGTTCTGGGAAATTATAAACGAGCATAATGCTTCCCATTTATCTTGCCTTAAAAGACGTATTCCGCCTGCGTAGCCGATTGCTTCTTTCATTGTCTTATCCGCACAAAAGCGAGCCTTGAGCTTTCCGTAATCGGTGTAAAGATCGAAATAAGATGCCCACAAATTTAAAAAATCATCCTCGGTCGTGTTGTGAAATATGAAGATATCCCCCTGCTGAGATATTTTAAGAGGATTGTTCAGATAATGACCGCAGTAGGTTTTTACTCCCCCTGATGAAGAAACTTTCTCCCAGCGGAAAGCCTGTCCGCAGTCAAGGGTTTCATCAAGATCGAAATCGGCTTGCTTGAGAATTATATCGTATTTTGATATTTTGTAATCCAAAAAATCACCCTCTGTAAATTTTACTTGAAATGTCCCACACAAAATATTATAATATATTTAAAGAGTTTTGTCTATAACTAAGTCGCACATGTCACTCTGCCGATTTAAACCATGTTGCAGATGTCACTCTGCCGATTATTAGGCTTTGCTATGATTTAAATTTCTGAGGAGGTTATTATGAGAGAAAGTATTCTTACGATTCCCATAAGCGAAATATTCGAGCCGATGGAAGGCTGTCCTATATGCCGAATGAGGGATATGCTTGAAGCAAGGACTATAGAATACATTATGGGCGCTGCAATGATGGAGCCTGACGTCCGCATGGAAACAAACCGCTTAGGCTTTTGCAAGACCCATTTTGACCAGATGCTGAAGCAGAAAAACCGTCTTTCGCTCGCCCTTATGATACAGACTCATCTTATGGAGCTTGACAAGAATATATTTGACCGCAGGTCTGTACTTGAAAGCAAGACGGCTAAGCAAAAAAAGGTGTCTCAGATAAACGAGGAATGCTTTGTGTGTTCTAAAATAGAGTGGGGAATGTCGAGGCTTATGGTGACCTTTTACGAGCTTTACGGCAAGGAAAAGGAGTTTCGTGAACTTTTTTCAAAGCAGCAGACCATTTGCCTTCATCACTATGATTTGCTTGTGTCAGGAATAAATAATATCGACAAGAAATATCAGTCTGAATTTGTAAAGGCTTGCAACGCTCTTACAAAGCAGTATCTTGAGACCCTTATCGAGGACGTATCTCACTTCTGCAATATGTATGATTACAGAAACACCGGCAAGGACGCTGACTGGAAAAATTCAAAGGATTCTATCGAGCGTTCAATTAAATTTCTTACAACGAGATGATATGAAAGCAAAAGACACTTTTTTCTCATACAATGTATAACTGTACAAAAATAAGTACTATAAAATAATTTGTCCCTTTGGCAGGCGGTGAAAATTTAAAAGCTGTTTTTTTCCTGACGTCCGCCGTGCAGAAACATCTGTAAGCCGAAACAAAATAAATGGCGGTGCTTTTCCCTTAAAACCGTGCTTTAAAAAATTCTGCGGCAAGAGCACGATTTTATTAAAAATCTATTCACAAAAAAACTTGGGATTTTGAGTTTTAACAACTTTTCAAATATAAAGTCTGACAAAAAGCCTTTCGCAAAGCCTTTAAAATCAAGAAGTTTTCAACGTTTTCAACATGGTTTTCAACATTTTTAAATTCACTTTCAACACTTTCAACTCACTTTTCAACATTTTTAAAATCTGCAAGTGAATATTTTGCATACATTTTGACAATAATGCCCTACGAAGCCACTTTTCGTTTGCACGGAGGTATGATGAAAGATGTTGAAGGGGATAAATAAACAAATCATAGAAATAAAATGTCCTGAAAGTGAAAATTTTGATAGGATTTTGTTATTTGTCAAGTGCGACCGGGGTGAAGTGCCCCTTGATGAACTTGGCAGAGAGGTGTACGGATATTATCATTCCTTTGTGGGAAAGTCGGAATTTGAAAACAAAAATCGTACAGGAAGCCTATCCGCACTTAAAATTCTTATTATTGCCGGAACTATTCTTGCCGGACTTACAGGTTTATTGGCAGTATCGCTGATATTATAGTAAAAAAATTGTGTAATGTGATGAAAAATTCTCAAAGGCTATTGGCTTTTGGGTTTTTTTGTGTTATAATATTTTATTATGGGTATTTATTTTTGATTTGATATCCATGTCCCGGATGTCCCCCCTGCGAATAAAGCAGCAGGTATGACTCATACAGGCGGGTCTGTCTTCTATAGGAGACGGGTTTAATTGGGAATTTCAGCGGAGGCGGTTAGTCAGGCAGGGAGAAACACCAACTTTAACCTCCTGAGGAGCAAGCTTGGACAGGCTGCAATTGTCGCAGCCGATTTTAATCAAGCTAATCGGCTTCGCTGCGATTTGAAAGCTTTAAAACACTGTAGCAATAGAATTTCAATTTTACGGAGGGCAATATGGCTGAATTTAAAAAGAATGTACGTGATTCCCGGGAGGGGAAAAAGTCCTCTGAAAAACGAGTTCGCGACAGGGGATATCAAAACAAAAAAGACGGTGAGGGTGAGTTTGATTCTGAGCTTATAATTGGCAGAAACCCTGTTCTGGAGGCTTTGAAGTCGGGCAGGCTCATCGATAAGATTTTTATTGACGGCAACGCCAAAGGAAGCGTTGTGCAGATAGTAAGCCTTGCAAGAGAAAAAGGCATTGTTGTAAAGGAGGTCACTCCTCAGAAGCTTGACGCCATGTCCCATTGGGGAGTGCATCAGGGAGTCGTTGCTGCAGGCGCTTGCGCCAAGTACAGCAGCGTTGAAGAAATTTTGGGAATCGCAAAGCAAAAGGGAGAGGATCCCTTTATAATAATTTGCGACGAAATAGAGGACCCTCACAATTTAGGTGCGATTATAAGAACGGCGGAATGTGCGGGGGCCCACGGAGTGATAATCCCCAAACGCAGAAGCGCCTCTCTTAATACTACGGTATTCAAGACTTCCGCAGGGGCGGCAAGTATTGTCCCTGTTGCAAGAGTTTCAAATATACCTCAGACAATCGATATCCTTAAGGAAAACGGAGTTTGGATATACGGTACAGACGCTTCGGGAGAGGATTATCAGAAGGTCAGATTTGACGGAGGAGTAGGACTTGTCATCGGAAGCGAGGGCTTCGGAATGGGAAGGCTTGTAAAGGATAAGTGCGATTTTTTGTTGAGGCTTCCTCTTAAAGGAAAGATAACTTCGCTTAACGCTTCGGTTGCGGCAGGTATTTTCATGTATGAGGTTGTCAGAAGCAAAGGCAGTTTAAATAATAACCCTTAAAGGAGTGATAAATATGGCAGAAGATTTTTCCCTTGAGGACATACTTAAGGAATATTCCGACAGAGTTCCGGGCCACAAAGCGGATAAGCCAATAGAACAAAAAAATCCGGCTGAGATTGAAAAAGAACCTGTATTAAAGCCTGAAAGCGTTCCTGCGGCGGCAAAGGTCTCTCACGAAAAAGATGAAAGCCCTGAGAATGAGAATACTGCTCGCGAAAAAGCGTCTTTGACCGAAAAGCGTCCGGTTGTAAGCGAGGAGACTGTGGGACTTCAGATAAAGCTTGGCGTAAAGCCTCAGTCAAGTATTGAGCCTGTCGTTTCGGCGGCAGAGGAAGATACGTCGTCTATTGAGGATATTTCCGTTACAGCATTGGTTGAAAAGGCTGTTGAGGAAATTGAGGAAGAACCGTCGGCGGAAAAAAATGATGACAAGAACGGTCGTGAGACTGAGAGCGACGCCGCTATGGATCAGAAAGTAATTGAAAATACTGCGGCTATTGAAAAAATCGTCAGGATGAAGCGCAAAAGAGTGGTTGCCAAAAAGCAGGATAACGACGCCGAGCAGATAAAAAGATCTACGCCAAAGGACGTTCACATGGATCTGACAGGCAAAATAATTCCTCAGACCGAACAGCTTGACAAGTCTGATATCGAGGAGGCTGAAAACGAAGCCAGGAGCGCTGAGGATTTCAAGAAAAAGCGTCAGGAAAAAATAAATAAGTTTGTTTTAAAAGAAAGCGCCGAAAGCGACAATATCGACGAGGATTATGAAGAGGGTGAGTATAACAGTTTCGACCAGACAGAGGAAGTTGCGGCTGATATTGAGAATCTCAGGTCAAAGCTTTTTGTAAGATTTATCATTCTTGCGGTAACTGCTCTTGCGGCGGGATATATTTCTGTTGCAAACGATTTTTCCCTTCCTATTCTCGGGATCTTTGATAAGACAACAAGTCCGGGAGGATTTACATTTACGCTTACAGCCCTTGGACTTGTTGCCTGCTTCGTCGGATACAACGTTATTTTTGCAGGACTTAAAAATCTTGTTTCTATGAGAGCCGACAGCGACAGTCTTGTTTCGGCGGCAATGACGGCTTCCGTTTTGTCGGGGATTATCACCCTTGCGGACGAGGACCTTGTGCGTACAGGCTATTTTCACATTTATATAGCTTCTGCGATCCTTGGACTTATGATAAATACCCTTGGTAAATTGTTTATAGTTTACCGTACCGAAAGAAACTTCGCATATGTTTCCGGAGAATACGATAAATACGCATTATGTATCGTGTCTGATGAGGAGACGGCATATAAGTTCACAAACGGAGCTGTGACCGACTATCCCTGCCTTGCGGCAATGAGAAAGACGGAATTTGTAAAGGATTTTCTTAAAAATTCATATGCTTCGGATATAGCGGACGCATTCTCTAAGAAGGTTTCGCCTTTTGTTGTTATAGGCTGTGTGGTTGTAGCACTCCTTGGCGGTCTTATCGACAGAAATGCTTCGGGGGTTTTGGGACATATTGTCGTTGGACTTGCGGTTTTGTCCGGAGCGCTTGCAATGTGTTCCGCTGTGGCAACGATGCTTGCGGTGAATGTTCCTCTTGCAAGGGCTTCAAAGAAATATCTTCAGGCTTCTGCCGTTATTGAGGGTTATTCGGCTGTTGAGGATTATGCGGATACAAATGCCGTTCTGGTTGGAATGGAACAGCTTTTCCCGGAGGGAATGGTTGAACTTGTCAATTTAAAGGCGACATCTACCACGATGATCGAAGAATGTATTCTGCTTGCGGGAAGTCTTGCCTGTCAGGCTGGAAGCGTTCTGAAGCCGACATTCTATAAAATTCTTAAAGGCAAGACGGATATGCTTTATCCGGTTGAAAGCTATATTTACGAGGACGGTCAGGGTCTTTCCGGCTGGATAGAAAACAAGAGGATACTCCTTGGAACAAGGGAACTTATGGAAAATCACTCTATTGAGGGACTTCCGAACATTGCAAAGGAAAGGGAATATGCAAGAGGAAATCTTGTTGTTTACCTTTCGATTTCGGGAGTTGTATCGTCCCTGTTCGTTATAAGAGCAAAGGCATCTGCGGGAGTTGGGAAATCCTTGAGAGAGCTTGAAAAGAACGGTGTTACCGTAATCCTCAAATCTGTTGACGCGTTTATTTCCCTTAATCTTTTATCAAGACTTTTTGACGTATCTCCCGATATGTTCAAGCTTCTTCCGTTCAGATTTTACAAGGATTATGAAAGAGAGACCGCCTACACTCCGAAAATGTCCGCCTCAATGCTGTGCTCAGGACATTTCAGAAGCTTAGCCATGCTCATAACCGGCGTCAAGAAGCTTCAGATACTCTCGTTTGTGGGCGTTACCATTCAGGCAGCGTCAATCGTTCTCGGAGGAGTTATTGCTCTTATCATGGCGCTTTTAGGGTCTTTCAGCCAGCTTACGGCGTCGGTAGTTCTTTGCTACAACATTGTATGGACAGTTGTTACTCTTTTGGTACAGCAACTCAGAAAGGTAAGCTGAAATACACACATAAAAAACCGGCTTCTGTTAAATTCAGACGCCGGTTATTTTTTTGTATGAAATTTACTTTAAATCTTCAAGATATTTTGTTTCAAAATCCTTTATGGATATAGCTCTGTCAAAAAGCCAGCCCTGAGCAATGTTGAAGCCCCACTGGCTTAAAAATTCTGCCTGCTCTTCGGTTTCAACTCCCTCAAAAACGACCTCCTTGTGAGTTGTGGCAATAAGTATGCACATCTGCTTGACATACTCTCGGTTGCTTTTGGAAGCGTCGAGATTATCGATAAACACCTTGTCTACCTTAACCGTGTCGATAGGCGCATTCATAAGCATTGAAAGGGAGGAGTAGCCGATACCGAAGTCGTCAATGTCTATCCTGAAGCCGGCTTCACGGAGCCTTGTCATGTTTCTTATCATTGTATTATAGTCGGAAGCAAAAACGCTTTCGGTAACTTCAATTTCAATAAGCCGTTTGTCAACGCCATATCTGTCAGCAAGTTCTATAAGCTTTGAAACAAAATCGTTTCTTGAGTTGTGAAGTCTTGAAAAGTTTACCGATATGGGAACAAGCTTTTTTTTCTGCTCTTTCCAGCGTTTCATGCATTTTAAAAGACTCTCATAAATGAAAAAGTCAAGCTCCATTATATAACCGACCTTTTCAAGCACATCTACAAATTCAAAGGGGAGCTTGTATGTTCCGTCAGGATTTCTCCATCTTGCAAGCGCCTCAGCTCCAATTATCTCACGGGATCTCAGGGAAAACTTTGGCTGTAAAAACATTTCGATTTCACCGTTTGCAATTGCAGACGGAAGCTCGCTTGCAATCTTCTGATCGTGGCGGCGTCTTTTCCGAAGCTCCTCGCAGTAAATTCCACACGGAACATCTTTGCTTCCCTTTACGGAACGTCTCGCAAGGTTTGCGTTGTCAATTGCAATGGTCACATCACGGTTATCCTTGTCAAAAAAGTATATACCGGTGGAAACGTGAATATCGCTTGCGGGATATTTTGCCTTTAAGCTCTTTGAAAATTCTTCGTTTTTTTCGGACAATATGTTAATCATATCGTCTTTGGAGTCTGTAATACTGAAGGTTATAAAATAGTCGGAGTAGATACGGCATGAAATAACCGTTTCTCCGGGTTTTCCGGCAATCAGGTTTGCAAATTCGCAAAGCGCTTTATTTCCTTCCTGGTATCCAAAATTATCATTTATGTAAGAAAAATCATTTATGTCGGAATATGCAAGAGAATAGCATTTGTTTTCATCATAATTGCTGAGCAACTGTGCGGCCTTGCGCTTGAAAGCGGCGCGGTTGTAAAGTCCCGTAAGATGATCGGTCGAAGTAAGCTTTTCAATTATCTGCTGATCCATTTCAACGGTACGGTAGAGCATTTTTTCGCGCTGGATGGAAATCAGTCTGCCGAATACTGTTACGACAAGTCCCTGATCGTCTGTTATGCACATAAGAGGAAGTCTGTACCATTCATACCTTCCATCATCTGAAAAAGCCCTTGTCCTGAATTCGATTGTGCGGTTTTCTTTATTGTCAATACATTCTGACCAAGCCTGCTTGTAGGCTTCAAAATCCTCGGGATGAACAGATTTTTCAGGTGAGCATTTTGCCCAGTAGTCGTTGAAATCGTATCTGCCCTTAATTTGCTCCTGATATTTCTTGGGAATGTGAAGAATGTCATTGTTTACATCGTACTCAAAGTATATTTCGTCGGTATGTTCTTCAATTATCCTGTAGCACTTGCTCTGGACAAGAAGGTCGGAATAACGATGCTTATCCTCGGAAATGTCTGAAAGCGTCAGGGAAATGGCGTCTTTTCCGTTTTTATTCTTTTCAAGAGAGCCATGGCATAGAATATAAAGCTTTGTTCTGTCCTTTGTATACATATAAATTGAAAAACAGCTTTCGCCCTTGTTTTTTATTTCAGAGATAAGCTCCCACCGGATTTTTTCACAGCCACAGTCGCTAAAGAGATCGTCATAATAAAGACCTTTTTCAATGTCATCACAGCAAAAGCCAAACAGTGCAAAAAAGCCTTCCGAAGCATTTATTATACGCAGATTTTCAGCGTCAAGAACTATTTTTCCGTACTGAACCTTTGCTAAAGTATTGGTGATGGACAACAAATGAAAACACCTCGTTTCTGTTAATCATAAAATCGCAGGTCTATTTCAAAATTGAAAAATTGTTATTCTTCTTAATAAACTTGAATTTAGTTTAATTATACAACATTAATTATTTTTTATCAAGAAATATTGCCCTTTTCGGCACTATGCACAATATTGTTTTTATTTCTTTGTATTTTATAGGAAAACTGTTACAGCTGTATGTAACAATATTAAACTAATTACAGTACAATTAATCTGTACCAAATAAGTATAGATTGATTAACAAGTTTTTAATTTTCGTAAACTCAGCCAAGAATATTTTAAAACTTGCTCAAAAAAGTTAATAGAAAGCTTATAGAATTGGTCTAAATCACAGTTGACAGAAATAAAAAAATAGTTTATACTAAAGGCAGTAAAGGACTTACCGCTGACGGAAATGTGAAATAACACAGTGCGGTATGTTCTTATATTTAAGCCGACCGTCTGGGCAGTCTTTTTTAAAGGCTGTCCGTTTTTGTTTATTTGAACTTTTTACGAAAGGAAGATGTCTTATGATGAATTTCAATCAGTGGAATGGTTTTGAGGGCGGACTCTGGCAGGAAGAAATAAACGTCAGAGAGTTTATCAGAACAAATTACAAGCCGTATGAGGGAAACTCCGACTTTCTCTCGGGACCTACCGAAAGAACCTCAAGGCTTATGGCAAAGCTTAACAAGCTTTTGAAAAAGGAAATGGAAAACGGCGGAGTGCTTGATATAGACACCACAACGGTATCTTCCCTTTGTAATTACGCTCCCGGCTATCTTGACAAGGACGAGGAGATCATTGTCGGACTTCAGACGGACGCTCCTTTGAAAAGAGGGGTAAATCCTTTTGGCGGAATCAGAATGGCAAGAAGCGCCTGCGAGGCTTACGGAAGAAAGCTCGGAGAGGACATCGAAGAATACTTCACTTACAGAACCACCCACAACGACGGCGTTTTCAGAGTTTACACAGATGAAATGAAAGCTGCAAGACACTGCGGTATCATTACGGGACTTCCCGACGCTTACGGCAGGGGAAGGATAATAGGCGACTACAGAAGAGTTGCTCTTTACGGAATTGACAAGCTTATTGAAATGAAAACCGCCGACAAGAAGAAAAAGGGCGAGAACTTCATGGATGTTGACAATATAAGACTTTCGGAAGAGCTTTATCAGCAGATAAACTTTCTTGGAAAGCTAAAGCAGATGGCGCAAAGCTACGGCTATGACATTTCGCTTCCCGCTTCCAATGCAAAAGAAGCTGTTCAGTGGACATACTTTGCATACCTTGCGGCAAACAAGGAGCAGAACGGCGCCGCAATGAGTCTTGGACGGGTTTCCACATTCTTTGATATTTACTTTGAAAGGGATATGGAGAAGGGAATACTTGACGAAACAGGCGCACAGGAGATAATCGACGACTTTGTAATGAAGCTGAGAATGGCAAGACATCTGAGAACTCCCGAATACAACGAACTTTTCGGAGGCGACCCCATGTGGATAACCGAAAGCGTAGGCGGAATGGGAGAGGACGGCAGAACTCTTGTTTCAAAGACCTCTTACAGAATGTTAAACACCCTGTATAATTTAGGTTCCGCTCCTGAGCCTAATCTTACTGTACTCTGGTCGCAGCAGCTTCCTGCGGCTTTCAAGGAATTCTGCGCCAAGGTATCAATCGACACAGATTCCATTCAGTACGAAAACGATGACCTTATGCGTCCGATGTACGGGGACGACTATGGTATTGCCTGCTGTGTTTCCGCAATGAAGATAGGAAAGCAGATGCAGTTTTTTGGTGCAAGATTCAATCTTCCAAAGCTTCTCCTTCTTGCTATAAACGGCGGATACGACAATGTTTTCAAGACTCATATAGGACCTCAGATGAAGCCTCTTGCAGGCGACAGGCTTGATTATTTTGAGGTAAAGGCAAGACTTGACGTTTATCTTACATGGCTTTGCAAGCTTTATGTGAACACAATGAACGTTATACATTATATGCACGACAAGTACGCTTACGAAAAAACTCAGATGGCGCTTCACGATACAGACGTTGAAAGGCTTATGGCGTTTGGAGTTGCAGGGCTTTCCGTTATCACCGATTCCCTCAGCGCAATAAAATTTGCAAATGTAAAGCCTGTTGCTGACGAGGAGGGATATGTGACTGACTTTGTTACAACAGGAGATTTTCCTAAGTACGGAAACGACGACGATAAAGCGGATATGATTGCAGTCGAGCTTCTGGAGCAGGTCTATGCCGAGCTTTGCAAGACGCCCGCATACAGAGGCGCAAAGCATACTCTTTCGGCTCTTACAATCACCTCCAACGTTGTTTACGGAAAGAAAACAGGTTCAACTCCGGACGGAAGAAAGAAGGGAGAGCCTTTTGCTCCCGGAGCAAATCCCATGCACAATCGAGAAACAAACGGAGCGCTTGCTTCTCTCAATTCTGTTGCAAAGCTTCCATACAGCTGTTGCCGTGACGGAATTTCAAACACATTTTCCATTACTCCTCAGACTCTCGGAAACACAGCAGAGGAAAGAATTGAAAATCTTGTACACATTCTTGACGGATATTTTTCTCAGATGTCACACCACATAAACGTGAATGTTCTTAACCGTGAAAAGCTTATTGAGGCTTACGAGGATCCTCAGGCATACCCCAATCTTACCATTCGCGTATCGGGCTATGCGGTAAACTTCCATAAGCTTTCAAAGGAACAGCAAAAGGAAGTTATTTCAAGAACCTTCCACGACAAAATGTAAGGGAAAGTCATGACAAAAGGATATGTAAATTCAATTCAGTCAATGGGCACTCTTGACGGTCCGGGGGTAAGATTTCTTGTTTTCATGCAAGGCTGTCCTTTAAGATGCGGATATTGCCACAATCCCGACACTTGGGAGTTTCACAAAGGTGATGTCTACACTCCCGAGGAAATTGTAAAAAAGGCGAAAAGGTACAAAAGCTATTTCGGAGAAAAGGGAGGAATAACTATTTCCGGAGGTGAACCGCTGATGCAGGGCGAGTTTGTAAAGGAAGTGTTTTCTCTTTGCCGAAAAGAGGGGATAAATACTTGCCTTGACACAAGCGGAGGGGTAGAATGTGACGCTGAGGACAAACTTTTAGAAGTTACCGACCTTGTTCTGCTTGATATAAAAATGACAAGCGAAGAGGAATACAAAAAGTATATTCACTGGGAATATGCGCCGGTGATTCGCTTTCTGGACAAGTTGACAAAAGAAAATATTCCCGTGTGGATAAGGCAGGTAATTGTTGAGGGGATTAACGACAATAAAGAAAACGTTTTACGCTTAAAGGAAATTTTAAGGGGCAGGGAAAATGTAAAGCGTGTGGAATTTCTCCCTTTCAGAAAGCTATGCACTTCAAAGTATGAAAATCTGAAAATTAAATTTCCCTTTGAAATATATCCCGAGACTTCACCGGAAACCATTGCCGGGCTTGAAATGATGATGTAAAAAAATAGCCCTCCGCTTTTATACAAGGCGGAGGGTTATGTTATTGTTATTTTACTTGCCAGTCAATCGGCTCGATGCCGTTGTTAATTAAAAACTCATTCGTCTTTGAAAAGTGTCTGCATCCGAAAAAGCCATTATAAGCGGAAAGAGGGCTTGGGTGTGCCGCAGTGAGCTTTAAATGAATCGGGTTTGTGATTTTTTTAGCTTTTTCTCTGGCGTTTGCTCCCCAGAGCAAAAACGCAATCGGAGCATTGTGTGTGTTAAGTATCTCGATAATTTTGTCCGTAAAGATCTCCCACCCTTTTCCTCTGTGGGAATTTGGCAGACCCTCACGAACGGTAAGTACGTTGTTTAACATCAGTATTCCTTGTTTTGCCCAACAGGTAAGCTCCCCGTGGCTTGCAGGAGGTATGCCCAGATCGCTTTCAAGCTCCTTGTAAATATTAACAAGTGAAGGCGGAATCTTAACTCCCTTTTTTACGGAAAAGCAAAGCCCGTGAGCCTGTCCCGGCTGATGATAAGGATCCTGTCCGATAATGACAGCCTTTATCCTGCCGTAGGGCGCATATTTAAGCGAGTTGAAGATATCGTACATATCGGGATAGATATGATAATGAGTATATTCGTACTTTAAAAATTCTCTTAGTTTAAGGTAGTATTCCTTTTTAAACTCATCGCAAAGGATACCGTCCCAATCGTTTTGCAGATTTACCATAGTCGTATATCAGTAAAGTGAAAATGCGGCAGAAACCACAAATCCGAGAACAAGAATCGCTGCCAGTGCAAGAGCGATTACTCTGACAAATGTTTTCTTGGCTTTGTCTTTCTTGCTGTAACCGTATGAGTATGCAGACAATGAGCCGGCTTTTTCAGCCGCTTTTATCTGAGTCGAAACATCAACAGTCTTATTTTTATTGGCATGATTTCTGTTGGTGTTTTTTCTTTTACGCTTTTTATTTGTAGCCATAATTATTTCCTTTCAAAAATGTTATAAAGGCGGTAGCTGTGCTGTGTTACCTTAATAAATTATACATCTTTATTACAGCTTTGTCAACCTGTTTTCCCTTATTACAGCCTTTGCATAAGCCGTTTCAACAGATGAATCATAAATTGAGATTCCTCCGAGAGAAAGGAAATTTTCTGCCGTTTCGTAAATTTTTACACCTTTTTTTATGCTTGCAAGATAAATATTCTTTGACTTTTTTCTGCACCTTTTTATAAATTCGCATATGGATCCTTCTCCCTCGGTAGGCGCTGTTGCGCTGTGATAAAGATAAATGACAGCTGCGCTGAAGCTTTTCATTTCATAGCACCTGAAATCAATTGAGGGATAACATCTTATCAGCAAAACCTGTTTTTCAAGAGGTATAAATTCAAACCTGTCACAAGGAACATATTTTTCTTCAGGCATAAAACATGAAAAGCTGTCGCTGTAGGGGTCGGCTTCACAAATGTTTCCGCCGTGACAGCAAAAAGTAGGTTCTTTTTGATTTTTCCATGCAACGTAAACTCCCGGTTTTCCTGCCTTTATGATCTCTACCGCAGCTTTGAAATTATCCCTGCCGTTAGAGATCGGATCCTCAAGGGGATGATCAGCCGCAGTGAGGATGATGGGAACAGGCGTTCCGCCAAGCATCTGCTCGCAGAAGGCAGCCGTATAGCTCAACGTATCAGACCCATGGGTAAGGATAATGCCGTCATGATCTCTTTTACTCGCAGCCTCATATAAAGCCCTGCAAATTTCATTTATTTTTGAAAGCTCCATATTTTCGCTCAGAACATTCATTAAAAGTCTTTGAGTAAAGTCTATATCGGTGAAATCATCTGCAAGCGAGAAGGCTTTGTTGTCTTTAAGAGTAACTGAAGTAGGCGAATAAGAAGAAGCAATAGTTCCTCCTGTATGGATAACAAGTATTTTCATGAGTGCAATACTCTCCTTCGCGGTTTTTCTATAATAATGATTGTAAACCCATACGACATTTTTGTCAAAGGAAAAAGCAATGGAATATCAAAATTTATAAAATAGTCATAAAAAATGAATGTTTATTTGTTAAAATACAATAAAGGAGAAAGTTTGTAAAGGATTATAACCAAGTCGCCGATGTCCCCCTGCCTAAACGGCAGGGTTGCATTCAGTTTTTCAGTGTGGTTTTAGTCCCCACTGAAAAACTGAGGAGCTTTGCTCCGATTTAAAGTTTAGTTTCGACTTCTTAAAAGTTAATGCCGAGAAAAATTTCAATAGTTGTTATAGCGGGAAAAGTTGTTTGTCTGAAGAAGAGTTGAATTCATAAATTCATAAAATGTTTATAATTTCCTCTTGACACAACTATACCGATATGGTATACTTTATTTAAGCTTACAGCTTGGATATTGAAATAAGAAAATAATTTAAAACGGAGGTATGTTATCATGATTAAATGGGTATGTTCAGTATGCGGATATGTATACGAAGGAGAAGCTGCTCCTGAAAAGTGTCCTCTTTGCGGCGCAGGAGCTGACAAGTTCAACAAGGTTGAAGATACAGAGCTTTCTTGGGCTGACCAGCACAAGGTAGGCGTTGCACAGGGTCTTGATGAAGAAGTTGTTGCAGGACTCAGAGAAAACTTCAACGGTGAATGTTCAGAAGTAGGTATGTACCTTGCAATGGCGAGAGTAGCATACAGAGAAGGTTATCCTGAAGTTGGTCTTTATTATGAGAAGGCTGCATGGGAGGAAGCTGAGCATGCTGCTAAATTTGCAGAGCTTCTCGGCGAAGTTGTTACACCTTCCACAAAGAAGAATCTTGAACTCAGATATATGGCAGAAAACGGCGCTTGTGAAGGAAAGATGGTTCTTGCCAAGAAGGCTAAGGAACTTGGCTATGACGCTGTTCATGATACTGTTCACGAAATGGCTAAGGACGAAGCAAGACACGGCTGTGGATTCAAGGGACTTTACGACAGATACTTCAAGTAATTATAGAACATATATAACTAAGTCGCCGATGTCCCCCTGCCGAGTATTCGGCAGGTCTGCCTCATATTAGGCGGGTCCGCCTCCTATTGGATGATCTGCCTCCTATAGGAGGCGGGGTTCCATTCAGTTTTTCAGTGGGGGATTAAAACCCCCACTGAAAAACTGAGGAGCAAAGCTCCTATCTGCAGCTTGCTGCAGTCAGCGACAGATTGCTTTTCGTCGCAACGTGATTAAGCCTGTCTGCTGAAAAGCAGACATCCTTATCAACGCTTTGCTCCGATTTAAATGCTTTGAGCGCAAACTTAAAGGAAGAATCAGTTTTTAAAACCTCAATAGGCGATTTCTTTCAATGGATAGCTTAGGTGGAGCGTTTTTTGCTGTTCACAAAAAGTTTATATAAAACTGAATAAAATTCATTGAATCTAATTCGGCTTTGCGTTATTATTAAAACAGCAGAAAAAAGGAGGCATCAATTTGGAGAAAAGAATGACAAGCAGACAAGTCCGTGCAGTAGAGACAAGAAAGAAAATCCTGAATGCGGCAAAGGTTCTGATTGCGGAAAAAGGCTTTGAAAACACGTCCATTGACGATATCGTAAAAGAGGCCGGAGTTTCCATAGGATCGTTTTACACCTACTTTAAAAAGAAGGAAGATGTGGTAGAGGAACTGAACAAGACAGATTTCTACCGCCTTGCGGAGATTGTGAACGGAATGAAAGACAAGGATATCCTGGACAGGCTGCGGTACTATTGCGGGCATTTCCTGGGCGACATTGAGGAAACGGGAATCGAAATATGCAGGCAGTGGGTCAGGAACAACCTTTCCCCCAACAATATGCTGCTTGGCTGGGAAGAGATCACAAAGTACAGGTATGACTACCGTGCCGTGCAGTCCATTCTTGAAGAAGCGGTAAAGCGTGGAGAATTGAAAAGCAATGTGCCAATTGACGATTTTGCTCTGTTCATCAATGCCCAACTTTATGGGCTGATGATTGCCTGGTGTATGACAGACAGTGAAGTTAAGGGCTCTGAAAAAACTGATGCCTTATGTGAAACAGTATTCAAAGCTGCGATTGAAACCTACAGACTATAAATATCATAAAGGAGGATATTCAAATGGAATATGTAACATTGAACAACGGAAACAAATGCCCGGTTATCGGACTCGGAACTTTTATGATTTCCCCGGCAGACGCAGAGGTAAGCGTCAGAGAGGCGCTCAAAATGGGTTATGAGTGCGTTGATACTGCAAACGCTTACGTAAACGAGAGAGCGGTTGGATGAGGAATCAAAGAAAGCGGCGTTCCGAGAGAAAAAGTGTTCCTGTCCACAAAACTCTGGGCAAGCGAATTTGAAAACGAGAATGCGGTGGATGAAAATCTGGAGCGTCTTGGCGTAGATTATGTGGATCTTCTTTTTATTCATCAGCCTGCCGGAAACTGGCTTGCAGGCTACAGACAGCTTGAAAAGGCGTACCGTGACGGCAAGGCAAAAGCAATCGGCATCTCCAACTTTGAAGGCGAGTATCTCGATGAACTCAGCCGGAAGTGGGAAATCGCACCTCAGTTTATGCAGGCAGAAGCGCATCCCTATTTTACACAGGAGGAACTGCGTAAAACGTTGGACAAATATGGAATCAAATTGATGTCATGGTATCCGCTGGGACATGGCGATAAGTCTCTGATGGAGGAAGCGATCTTTGTTAAGCTTGGCGAGAAGTACGGAAAGACTCCGGCGCAGGTAATCCTTCGCTGGCACACCCAGATGGGCTTTGTTGTGATTCCGGGCAGCAAAAATCTTGATCATATCAGAGATAATCTTGATATCCTCAACTTCAAGCTGACAGATGACGAGATGGCGGAGATTGCAAAGCTGAATAAGGGAGTCCGTTATTACATTCGTACCGACGAGGCGCTTGCCGGATTTGCGGCATGGCAGCCGGAGTATGAGAAAGCGTAAAAGAGATTTTGTTTTGGTAAATCAAAGGAGAGTTTATTTTAGATGAAACTTAAAATCGCTTTGCTTCAGCTTTATGGAGAAAATGACAGGAACAAGCAGCTTGAAAAAGGAATCAATGCTTGTAAAAAAGCTAAGGAAATGGGAGCGGATATCGCCCTGTTTCCGGAAATGTGGAGCAACGGTTATAATATCCCTCAGAATACAGAACTTTTAGAAAGTCTGGCTCTGAGTCTTACAAACCGTTTTGTGACAGCATTTAAAGACCTTGCAAAAAAACTTAAAATGGCTATCGGCATAACTTTTCTAGAAAAGCATTATCCAAAGCCGTTGAATTCGATAGTTGTTTTTGATAAAAACGGTAATGAGGCGATTCATTACTCAAAAGTCCATATATGCGATTTTGACGCTGAAAAAATGCTCTCTCCCGGAGATGAATTTTATACAACAGTACTTGAAACCGATAAAGGAACAGTCACTGTCGGATGTATGATTTGCTTTGACAGAGAGTTCCCTGAAAGTGCAAGGATATTAATGTGTAAGGGAGCAGAACTGATACTTGCTCCAAATGCTTGTCCTATGGAAATAAACAGGCTGAGTACACTGCGTACACGTGCTTATGAAAATATGCTTGCGATAGCCACATGCAACTATCCCAAAGGTCATCCCGACTGTAACGGTCACTCTACCGTGTTTGACGGCGTTGCATGGCTTAGTGATGAACCGGGTTCGAGAGATATGTGTATATTTGAAGCGCCTGAAGAAGAAGGTATCTATATTGTAAGCCTTGATTTGGATCTTCTTCGTGAATATCGTCAAAATGAAGTTATGGGAAATGTCTGTCGTCACCCTGAAAAGTATGGTGAACTTATAACCAAGTCGCCAATGTCACCCACCATTCAGGCAGATATGCTTCTATAGGCAAGGTCTATGCAATCTATCGGTGGTAGGTTAGATGAGAATCCCATACTGAAATCCTGAGAAGCAAACTCTAAACAATGACTTGTCATTGTTAATGACGAGTTGCAATGGTCTTAGCTTTGTTCTGATTTAAATAAACTTCGATTATTTTTCGGAAATTGTTTTTTGAAATTTCAAAAGAAATTTTTTGACGCAAAACAAGGAATTTCCTCTAATAAAAAATGAAACTCGAAGCAATAATAATAAAGCAAACCCGAAAAAAATAAAAAGGAGTTTTAAAAATGAAAGGTATTACAACAGAACAGGGCAGACAGACCCTTGAAAGATTTAAGATGGAAGCTGCAAACGAAGTAGGAGTTAACCTTAAGCAGGGCTACAACGGAGACCTTACTTCACGTGAGGCAGGTTCTGTAGGCGGTCAGATGGTTAAGAAAATGATCGACGCTTATAAGACCGGTTCAAATAAGTAATATATTTCTCAATCACAAAAGATCCGTCGCAATAGTGACGGGTCTTTTTTGCTGATTTGCACATATAATTAATCAATGGTAACTGATTTGATTGTGAAAACATACAAAATTTTTAACTTTCAAAAAAAACTACGGTAATTTACTTGACAAATGAGTTAGCAAAGGGTAATATAATATATAGTTAGCTATTGCTAACGATAATTCATAAAGAAAGGGTAAAAATGATGCCATTGAATTTTGCAAATATAGGCGAAGAAAATATGATAAAAAGGGTCGGCGGAAATCCCGAGGTAAGAAAGTTTCTAAGTAATCTTGGCTTTGTTCCGGGAGGCATGGTAACAGTTATCAGTGAAAACGGTGGTAACATTATTGTAAATGTAAAAGATTCAAGAGTAGCCGTTTCAAAGGAAATGGCGTGCAAAATAATGATCTGAAGCGGATTTTCCGCAAATATACAACGGAGGTAGTTATATGGCAACACTTAAAGACGCTAAGATCGGTCAGACCATCAAGGTTTCAAAAATCAGCGGTCAGGGGGCGGTAAAAAGACGGATCATGGACATGGGAATCACAAAAGGCGTTGATGTTTTTATCAGAAAGGTAGCTCCACTTGGAGATCCCATAGAAATAACTGTTCGCGGATATGAGCTTTCACTTAGAAAAGAGGACGCAGAACAAATTGAAATCGTGTAATTTAAGCGGAATTTTCCGCTTTTAAAATACATCGAGGTTAGCTTAGGCTAATATCAGAAAGGATTAGATATTATGGAGATAAAAATTGCCCTTGCGGGAAATCCGAATGCAGGTAAGACAACGCTTTTTAACGCTCTTACCGGCTCAAATCAGTTTGTGGGAAACTGGCCTGGCGTTACGGTGGAAAAGAAGGAAGGAAAGCTAAAAGGCTATAAGGACGTAATAATTACCGACCTTCCGGGAATTTATTCGCTTTCGCCGTATACTCTTGAAGAAGTCGTTGCAAGAAACTATCTTCTTTCAGAAAGACCCGATGTTATTCTCAATATCATCGACGGAACGAATCTCGAAAGAAACCTATATCTCACCACTCAGCTTGCGGAGCTTGGAATACCTGTTATAATAGCTGTAAACATGATGGATATTGTAAAGAAAAATGGCGATAAGATAGATATTTCTCAACTTGCAAAGGAGCTTGGTTGTCGTGTTGTTGAAATATCCGCTCTCAAGGGAACAGGCGTCAGAGAAGCCGCAGACCTTGCAGTCAAGGTGGCCAAAGATAAGAATATTACTATCCTTCAACATTCTTTCAGCGATGCTGCGGAGCAAGCTATTACTCATATCGAGGAAGCCGTTCTGCTCGATATACCGGAAGAGCAGAGAAGATGGTATGCAATCAAGATTTTTGAGCGTGATGAAAAAATTTTTTCAAAGCTTAAAATTGCCGAAAATTTAAGAGAGCATATCGAAAAAGAAATTACTACTGTTGAAAAAGAGCTTGACGACGACGCGGAAAGCATTATCGCAAATGAAAGATATGTTTACATAGGCTCGATAATAAAGAGATGCCTTAAAAAGAAGAATAAAGGCGGACTTACCCTTTCCGATAAAATAGACAAGGTCGTTACAAACCGTATTCTTGCTCTTCCCGTTTTTGCGGCGGTAATGTTTATCGTTTACTATGTTTCTGTAACAACTGTAGGAACATGGGTTACAGATTGGACAAATGATGTATTTGCAGCTGAATGGCTTCAGGGCGGAGCGGCAAGCTTTCTTGAGAAGATAGGCTGTGCAGCATGGCTTGAAGGACTTATCGTTGACGGTATTATCGGAGGAGTAGGAGCTGTTCTCGGATTTGTTCCTCAGATTTTTGTTTTGTTTGTTTTCCTTGCGTTCCTTGAGGGCTGTGGATATATGGCAAGAGTTGCCTTCATTATGGACAGAATTTTTAGGAAATTTGGTCTTTCGGGAAAATCCTTCATCCCAATACTTATAGGAACAGGTTGCGGAATACCCGGAGTAATGGCTTCAAGAACAATTGAAAACGAACGAGACCGCCGTTTGACTATTATGACGACAACATTTATTCCCTGTGGAGCCAAACTGCCAATAATTGCAATGATAGCCGGAGCATTCTTCTCTGATGCATGGTGGGTAGCGCCCAGCGCATATTTTATTGGAATCGCAGCAATTGTTGTTTCGGGAGTAATTTTAAAGAAAACTAAATTATTTGCAGGAGACCCGGCTCCATTCGTTATGGAGCTTCCGGCATATCACCTGCCCACATTCGGAAGCGTTCTTCGTTCAATGTGGGAGCGCGGATGGTCGTTTATCAAAAAGGCGGGAACGATAATCCTTCTATCGTCTATTCTTCTTTGGTTCTTGCAGGGATATGGATTTACAAACGGAAGGTTTGGGGCTGTTGACCTCGAAGATTCCATTCTTGCTTCTATCGGCCATGGCATTGCATGGATATTCTCGCCTCTTGGCTGGGGCGACTGGAAGTTTGCAGTGGGTACTATCACAGGACTTATTGCAAAAGAAAACGTTGTTGCGACTTTCGGCGTTCTTATAAGCGGAATAGAAGAAGCGGCGGAAGACAACCCTACGCTTCATGCAAGTCTTTCTTCACTGATCGGACCTCTATCTGCGTACTCATTTCTTATCTTCAATCTTCTCTGCGCACCCTGCTTTGCAGCAATGGGAGCTATCAAGCGTGAAATGAATAGCGGGAAATGGACTGCTTTCGCTATTACATATCAGTGTGTGTTTGCTTACTGCATCTCTTTTATGGTTTACCAGTTCGGATGCTTGTTTACAGGAAATGTTAATTATGTAGGTGTCGTTGTTGCTGTAGCAATACTTGTGTTCATGATCTATATGCTTGTAAGACCTGCAAAAAGAGAAGACAGACTAAGATACGCATAATATCATCAAATTTAAACAAGGAGGTAAAGGAAATTGCTAAAACTTTTGATTTCAAATCTTGGAACAATTATTGTTTTCATTTCAGTAGTATGTATTGTTGCACTTGTTATATATTCAATGAGAAAAGACAAAAAGCAGGGGAAAAAATCCTGTGGCTGTGGGTGCTCAGGATGTCCCGGGTCTTCGTTTTGTCATCCTGAAAAGAAATAATACATATTATTTCAATGTATAATGCATGAGCGTTCCGGCTTAAAATCGGAACGTTTTTGCGTTTCAAATTGTTATTGACAAACAAAAAAATAAATGCTATAATAAAAAAAATCATTTTTTGGAGGTGAAAAATTTTACATGGACGACAGTGACGGGACTAATAACACTGCTATGACTATTATAAGTTCGATTATATACTTCAGATTTTTCAGGTATGGTCTGCATTATTTAAAATGTTAGGCTATGCCTTTTTGTGTGTATTCGTTTGTTTCTAATTTGATTTTTTACGGAGGACAATATGGTCTGGCAATTATTATTACAGGTATTACTTATTTTTTGCAACGCGGTTTTTGCTTGTGCAGAAATTGCGGTTATTTCGGTAAACGACGCTAAGCTTGACAAAATGGCTGCAAGCGGAAACAAAAAGGCAAAGCGTCTGAAAAGACTTACAAGCGAACCTTCAAAGTTTCTTGCGACCATTCAGGTAGCAATTACACTTTCGGGATTTATCGGCTCAGCGTTTGCGGCTGACAACTTTGCTGACAGACTCGTAAAACTTGCCCGGAATGCGGGTATAGCAGTTTCCCCAAGCGTCTTAAGAAGCGTTTCGGTAATTATAATTACCCTTATTCTTTCATACTTTACACTTGTTTTCGGAGAACTTGTTCCCAAGAGAGTTGCAATGAAAAAAGCTGAACCAATGGCTCTTTCCATGTCGGGAATGATAACCTTTATTTCAAAGCTTTTTGCGCCGATCGTATGGCTGCTCAATGTTTCAACTAACTGCATTTTAAAGATAATGGGAATAAGTCCGGAGGGCGAGGAGGAAACCGTTACCGAAGAAGAGATTCTTATGATGTCAGATGCGGGAGCTGAGAAGGGAACTATTGATGAGGACGACAACAGGATAATTAAAAACATTTTTGCTTTTGACGATATTTCTGTTGAACACCTTTGTACCCACAGGACTGACGTTGTTTTTCTGTCGGAACAGGACAGCGATGAAAAATGGGCTGAAACGATCCATAACAGTTTCCACAGCAAATTTCCTATTTACAAAGACGGAATAGATAAGATAACAGGTATTCTTGACGCAAGAAGATATTACCGTCTTACAGACCGCTCAAGAGAAAATGTTATGAAATATGCTGTGAGAGAGCCTTATTTTGTTCACGAGAATATGAAAGCGGATATTTTGTTTGACGCTATGAAAATGCAGAATGCAGAGCATTTTGCTGTTGTTATTGACGAGTACGGAGGAGTGTGCGGAATAGTCACCGTAACCGACCTTGTTGAACAGCTTGTCGGAGATTTTTCAGAGGAAAGCTTCGATGATATGTCAGAGAGAATTGAAAAAACCGGCGAAAATTTGTGGACGGCAGGAGGCATGGTCTCCCTTACGGAGGCCGCAGAAGAATTGAATATTCATCTTCCCACGGATAAATATGATACATTGAGCGGCTATCTTCTTTCATTTGCAGACGAATTTCCAAAGGATAATGAGATAACTATTATTAATACCGATATTTTAAGAGCTGAGCTTACGGAAGTGAAGAACCACAGGATCATAAGGTGCAGACTTTCAATAAAAAACCCTGTTCAGGAGATTACGGAAGAATAAACAAATAGTAATCAATTGTTAATATAAAATTCGTTTGATTTGCTGAAAAAACAATGTTATAATTAACTAAATCTTTTGTTTCGGAGGGATTTTTATGAAAAATGCGGTTTTGAATATTGACAGAGATGTAAAACTCAGTAATGTGAACAAAAACATTTATGGTCACTTTTCAGAACATCTTGGAAGATGTATATACGATGGGATATATGTGGGCGAAAATTCTGAAATCTCTAATATACATGGAATGAGAAAAGATGTTGTTGAAGCGCTGAAGGAAATAAAAATTCCGGTTCTTCGCTGGCCGGGAGGATGTTTTGCTGACGAATATCATTGGAAAGACGGCATCGGGGAAAAGTCAACAAGAAAGAAAATGGTAAATACAAGCTGGGGAGGAGTTGTTGAGGATAACAGCTTCGGAACTCATGAGTTTATGGACCTTTGCGAAATGCTTGGCTGCGAACCTTACATAGCAGGAAACCTTGGAAGCGGAACAATTCAGGAAATGTCAGAATGGATAGAATATATGACCTTTGACGGGGTTTCTCCAATGGCAGAACTCAGAAGAAAAAACGGCAGGGAAAAGCCGTGGAAAGTAAAATATTTCGGTATCGGCAACGAAAACTGGGGCTGCGGCGGAAATATGAGACCGGAATACTATTCCGACGAATATAAACGCTATCAGACATTTTGTAAAAGCTATAGCGGGAACGAACTTTTCAAAATTGCCTGCGGACCGTCTGGCGATGATTATAACTGGAGCGAAAAGCTTCTTGAGACTGTTAATAACAGGCAGATGAGCGCTTACTCTCTCCACTACTATACTATACCTACTTCCGACTGGTCTTATAAGGGAAAAGCTCTTGAATTTTCAGAGGACGAATATTACAGTACAATATCAAATGCTGTATACATTGAGAAAATAATTGAAAAGAATAAGGAGCTTATAAAGAAATACGATCCGGAAGAAAAAATAAAGCTTATCATTGACGAGTGGGGCAACTGGTTAGAAGTTGAAGAGGGAACAAACCCTGCATTCCTTTATCAGCAGAACACCATGAGAGATGCAATAACCGCAGCGCTTAATCTTAATATCTTCAACAACCATTCTGATGTTGTTATTATGGCGAATATCGCTCAGGTGGTAAACGTTTTGCAGTCTGTTGTTCTTACAGACGGGGCGTATATGGTCAAAACCCCAACCTTCTACGTTTTCAAAATGTTTGTTCCTCACCATGACGCAACGCTTGTAAAATCTGAAATTTCCGATATTAAAGTAGGCGTCGGCGAAAGCATGGTTTCAGCCCTTTCAAGTTCTGTAACAACCAATGAATCGGGAGAACTTTTTGCAACAATAGCAAACTGCTCTCTTGAAGAGGGATTCACACTTGAAATAAACGCAGAGGGAGTAATTTCTGCAGAAATTATTAGTGCCGATGATGTTCATGACTATAACGATTTTAACTGCGAGGAAAAGGTAACTCTCAAAGAATATAAGGGCTACAGAGAAGAAAACGGGAAAACATATGTTGAAATTCCTGCCTGCTCAGTAGTTTCGGTAAAATTCAGATGATATCTTCTCAAAAGGTTTGCAGAAAATGCCTTATTGAGGATATGGATACGGACGAGTTTTTTAACCGTCTTAATGACTATATTAAAAACTATCCTGAGGAAAAACGTGCGGACGAAGTCACATATAAAAACCGGCTTGATATTTGTAAAAGCTGTAGATATCTCATAAACGGAATGTGTGAAAAATGCGGATGCTACGTTGAACTGAGGGCGCTGAAGAAAAATATGTACTGCCCTCATGTTCCTCAAAAATGGTAATAAAAATACGAGGTGATTTATATGGCAAATCCGTTTTTGCCGCTTTGCGAATATATTCCGGATGGTGAGCCGAGAGTTTTCAATGATAGGGTCTATATATACGGCTCTCATGACAGAGTAGCTTCCGAGGACTTTTGCGATTTTAAATTAAAGGTGTGGTCTGCTTCTGTAAATGACCTTAATAACTGGATCTGTCATGGGGACAGCTTTCATACAAGAGCGGACTTCGACCATGAGTCAGATTGCGACTGGACGGACAGAGAGCTTTATGCTCCTGACGTTGTACAGGGAAAGGACGGAAAGTTTTATCTTTATGCTTATATTGTCGGTTCAAAGGGCTGCGTTGGAGTCAGTGATAGACCGGAAGGACCTTTTAAACTCCTTTCAAAATATAAGTACGATCCTAAGGACGCAGGGGACGAGGGAATATATAACGATTCGGGAGTTCTTGTTGACGATGACGGAAAGGTGTATATTTATTACGGCTTTGAAAAGTCTCATATGAATATGATAAACGGCGAAAATATGTATGAAATAATTCCCGGAAGCTATAAAGAAGATGTCATACCCTGCGGAATGGGCGACGACGACTTTTTTGAAGCAAGCTCTCCAAGGAAAATAAACGGAAAGTATTATCTCATTTATTCGCCGAGAAAGGGAAGCCGCTTGTTTTACGCTGTTTCCGATAGTCCTACAGGACCCTTTGTAAGAAAAAATTATATAATCGACAACGGCGTGGATTATCCCGGTGGAAACAATCACGGCTCAGTCTGTTGCATAAACGGTCAATGGTATGTATTCTATCACCGAATGACAAACGGGACTATCATGTCAAGACGTGCTTGTGTTGAAAAGATCGAAATACTTCCCGACGGAACTATCCCCGCAGTTGAAATGACTTCCCTTGGCTTTGAGGATTCCCTTAACCCATTTAAAATAACGCCGGCTGAGATTGCCTGCGTTTTAAAGGGTGGCTGTTTTATAACTGAGAAATCAGTTTTTGAAAGAGTGATTACAAATATTGTTACAGGCTCTGTAATGGGTTATAAATATTTTGATTTCGGCGAGGACTATTCAAGCAAAACCATGGAGATTGCATTTGATGTAAAGGGAAGAGGCTGTAAGGCTGAGATTGAGGTTTTCGCAGACGGGGAAGACGGGGAATACCTCGGAAGTTGTAACATTGATATAAGCGACGGAGTTTACAAAGCAAGAATTAAAAATATCTGCGGAAGACATAGTATATTCTTTAAAGTAAAACACTGCTACAATGGATATTTCTCAGAATATTTTTCAAACAGGGAACTTTTTGAGCTTAATAGTTTTGTTTTTATAAAGTAAGAGGGTATAATATGCTGAAAAAATTATTTTGCACTGTTGTTTGCTTTGTTATGACTCTTTCAATAGCAGCAGGTTGCGCCGACAAGAATCAAAAAAATTCTTCCAATGATAAATCCTCCTCTGTAAATTCGCCTTCTGATATTTCTACAGAAAAAAGCAACGAGGGCAAGGATAACGGAGAAGATAAGTATCCCGGTATGCGTGACATAACAACAATGGAACTTGTTGACGATATGGGCATTGGCATAAACCTTGGAAATACAATGGAGTCTTGTGGCGACTGGATAAACGGTATAACTGCTGCAGATTATGAAACTGCTTGGGGAAGCCCTGAAATTACAGAGGATATCATCAAAGGCTATGCCGATGAAGGCTTCGGAGTTCTCAGAATACCTGTTGCGTGGTCAAATCTAATGGATGTGGAAAATAATTATACCATTGATTCGAGCTATATGGAAAGGGTCACTCAGATAGTTGACTGGACTATTGACAACGGAATGTACGCAATTGTCAATATTCATTGGGACGGCGGCTGGTGGACAAATTTCCCTACAGACAAGGAAAACTGCATGAAAAAGTACATTCGCATATGGGAACAAATATGCGAGAATTTCAAGGATTATAATGATTACCTCATGTTTGAATCTCTTAATGAAGAGGGAAACTGGGAATCTTTATGGAACAGGTACAACCCAAATGCCGGCGATAAGCAAGCCGCTTTCGGACTCCTTAATGAGATAAATCAGACATTTGTTGATACGGTAAGAAATTCGGGAGGAAACAATGCAAAGCGTCACCTTCTTATTGCAGGATATGCCACTGATATTGAGCTTACCTGCGATGATGCCTTTAAAATGCCAAATGACTCGGAAAACAGATGTGCAGTTTCGGTACACTACTATACTCCTGCGACATTCTGTATTCTTTCAGAGGACGCCGAATGGGGCAAGGCAAAGACCGAATGGGGTGACGAACAGGATCTTGCTGAGCTTGACAAGAATATGGATATGATGAAGGAAAAGTTTGTTGATAACGGTATTCCTGTAATTATCGGTGAATATGGGGTTGAGCAGAAAAACAAAACTCCTGAAATGGTTCGGCTTTTTATCTCAACTGTATGCAGAGAGGTTTATGAAAGGGATATGTGTCCTGTTCTTTGGGACGTTACCGGCGCTTTTTACGATCGTACAAACTGTGAGTTTATAGACAGAGAGCTTATAGACGAAATGATGAGCGTATTGGACGAATAATACCAAGTCGCCGATGTTCCCTCTGAAACCCATGGGGAGCAGACGCTGAACAATGCTTGTCATTGTTAATGACGATTTAAATTATGAAAAAAGCTTCCTATCCGATTTATCAGGTAGGAAGCTTTTTAACATAAAAAATAAAAAAACCACAAGCCGACTGATTGATTATACTCAGTCGGCTTAAGGTTTATGTATATGAAGGTTTGATTAGAAATCTACTTCAGTATCGTAGTAGCAGCACTTAAGAAGCTTCTCCATTTCCTCCTGTGAAGGCTGTCTTGGATTAGAACCTGTGCAAGCATCAGCAATTGCGTTCTTTGCAATTTCAGGAAGTCTTTCAAGGAATACATTCTCAGGAACAAAGCCCTGTTCTGTTGGGTAGCTGTCTGCACCGTAATTCTTTATGCACTGTGGAATGTTAAGCTTTTCGTTCATTCCGCGGAGGTATTTGATAAGAAGATCTACCTTTTCATCGTCGCTTGATCCGCCAAGGTGCATATAGTCTGCAATTACACCGTAACGTTTCTTGGCTGTTTCATCCTTGGAGTTGAACTTGATAACCTTTGGGAGGTACATAGCGTTTGCAGCTCCATGAATAATGTGAGCACCTAAATCTGCAAATGCAGCGCCTGTCTTATGAGCCATAGAGTGAACTATACCAAGGAGAGCGTTTGAAAATGCCATACCTGCAAGGCACTGAGCATTGTGCATGGAATCTCTCTTGGCCATATCTCCGTTGTATGAATCAATTAAATCTGCCTGAATCATTTCAATTGCATGAATAGCAAGAGGATCAGTGTAATCGCAGTTAGCAGTTGAAACATATGCTTCAATTGCGTGTGTCATAGCGTCCATACCTGTGTGAGCAACAAGCTTTTTAGGCATTGTTTCAGCAAGATCAGGATCAACTATAGCAATATCAGGTGTGATTTCAAAGTCGGCAAGAGGATATTTGATTCCCTTTTCGTAGTCTGTGATTACCGCAAATGCTGTAACCTCGGTAGCTGTTCCGGATGTTGAAGGAATAGCGCAGAAATGAGCCTTCTTTCTGAGTTCGGGGATTCCGAATACCTTGCACATATCCTCAAATGTGCAATCCGGATGCTCATACTTAATCCACATAGCCTTGGCAGCATCGATAGGAGAACCTCCGCCCATTGCAACAATCCAGTCAGGCTCGAATTCCATCATTGCCTGTGCGCCTCTCATGACAGTTTCAACTGATGGGTCCGGTTCAATTCCGTCAAAAATCTTGACTTCCATTCCTGCTTCGTTAAGGTATTCTACAACTTTGTCAAGAAAACCGAAACGCTTCATTGAGCCGCCGCCTACGCAAACAATAGCTTTTTTGCCCTTGAGAGTTTTAAGAGTCTCAAGTGATCCTTTTCCATGATAAAGGTCTCTTGGTAATGTAAATCTCATAATGTCATCCTCCTATGATTTTAATATTTATTTGTTGTTTGTTATAACTTAAATCAACAATTATCACAAAATTTTAGTATAAAGCTTGCTGATAATTGTTAATTTTTTATCACAGTTATAATTATATCATTGAATTTTGTCTTTGGGTAATGTATAATATATATGTAAGGTATATACGAAATAATATGTACAAAAATAATTATAAACAGGAGAGATTTTTATGAATTTTCAACATCTGAAGTATATTGTTGAGGTAGATAATACCGGCTCAATAACAAAAGCCGCACAAAATCTCTTTATGGGTCAGCCTAACTTAAGTAAGGCGATAAAAGAAATAGAAAATGAAATGGGAATAACTATTTTCAACCGAACAGCAAAGGGAGTTAAAGCAACAAGGATTGGCATGGAATTTATTACTTATGCAAGGAAGCTGCTTTCACAGATGGATGAGTTTGAAACTATATTCAAAGCTACGGACAATAAGCATATTCAGTTTAAAGTCACAATTCCACGGGCAACATATTGTTCAGTTGCATTTACAGAGTACATGAACGAGCTTTCCGAAAGCGAAAGGATAAAGGTATATTTCCGTGAAGCTGACGCTCATTCCGCTATTGCGGATACAGCTTCGGGGGACTCTGATTTTTCGGTCATAAGATACCAGGCGATGTATGAAGATTATTTCAGATCTCTTATGAATGATAAGGAGCTTGACTACGACACTATTTTTGAATTTAAAATGCTGATAATGATGTCAGAGAAAAATCCTCTTGCTCGGTATGAAGATGTTCCTTATCCGTTTTTAAGAGATCATATTGAAATTATTCACGGCGATTACAATATGCACGGCGTGACTGTTTCAAATATAAGGCGTGATACAGAAATAGATCCTCCTGCTAAAACAATTTATATCTACGACAGAGGAAGCCAGCTTGATATTTTGCAGAACGTTGAAAACTCATATATGTGGGTATCTCCCGTGCCGGGGGAATTTTTACAGCGTCATGGACTGGTTGTGAGACCTTGTTCGATTGCAAATGAAATCACTAAGGACGTTGTTGTATATAAGCATGGAAAAACTTTTCACTCGCATGAGAATCTGTTTATAAAAAAACTCAGAGAACAAATTGAAGAATTAAAGGTTGAGATGTCTATATAACCAAGTAGCAGATGTTCCCTTGCAGAATATTCGGCAAGGACTGCCTCTGTGGTCGGGACTGTCTTTTATAGGAGGCAGGTTCATACAGTCTTTCGTTGGAGGGTAGGCAGGTAGAAATCCCAAGTTGTTTTTTCTTTGATAAAAACGACTATTGCTCTCTGAAGAGAAATCTGCAACGATTTAAAATTGTGAAATAATCCTTAATTTCTGTTTCAACTGAAAAAAGATGTCACGGGGTTGTTTTTGTTATTGCAAAATAATAAAAAATATGATAATATTAAATCCTGACAGGGGGAATATAATGAAGCTTGAACATTTGCGAAAAGATGAAGCAATCAGATATCTCGGCTACGGTGAAAATAAGCCTGATGACAATATACTGAACCTTCTTGACGCTTGCGAAAGGGAACTCTTGCAGGTCATAGTACCTGAATATATCTATAAAATTTTTGATATAGAAAAAATTGACCGGGAAAAAGAAAAAGTAACCTTCAAAGACTGTGCGCTTGAATTGACCGGAAAAGATATAACGGCTCATCTCAAAGGCTGTGAAAGAGCTGTTTTTATGGCTTGTACGGTCTCGGCCGGAGTTGATAAGCTATTGAGAATAACCCAGCTTAAAGATATGACTAAGGCCTTTGTTATGGACAGCCTTGCTTCTGCCGCCATTGAACAGGTTTGCGACATGGCTCAGGAAGAGATAATGAAAAATACAAAAGGATATGGAACGTGGAGATTTTCCTGTGGATACGGTGATCTTCCAATAGAGTGCCAGAAGCTGTTTGTAACTGTTCTTGACGCTCAGAAGAGAATCGGTCTTAACGTTACCGAATCTTATCTGCTTACTCCTACAAAATCCGTAACTGCGGTTTTTGGTTTGTCAAAGGAAAAAATTGAAAAGAAAAGACTCGGCTGTGAAAGCTGTAATATGAAAGATAAATGTGAATTCAGAAAAAGGGGAGAAAGATGTGGTTCTTAAAAATCTGCTTGAAAATAAGGAATTTATAATACTTGACGGCGCAATGGGAACAATGCTTCAGGCAAACGGACTTGAAGCTGGAGGTATCCCCGAAGAACTTAGTATAACAAGACCCGAACTTCTTAAGAAAATACACAGGTCGTATATCGAAGCGGGCTCGGATCTGATTTACGCAAACACTTTTGGTGCAAACAGCTATAAGCTTGAAGAATCAAAATATTCTGTTGAAGAAATAGTTTCGGAAGCAATAAAGGTTGCTAAGGAAGCCGCAAGGGGAACAGATACCCTGGTGGCGCTGGATATAGGTCCTATCGGACAGCTTCTTGAGCCTACAGGATCCCTTTCCTTTGAAGAAGCTTATGAGATTTTTTCAAGAACTGTCAAAGCAGGCAAGGACGCTGATGTCATAGTTTTTGAAACTATGACCGACCTTTACGAGCTTAAAGCGGGACTTCTTGCCGCAAAGGAAAATTCCAATAAGCCTGTTATATGTACAATGACCTTTGAACAGAATATGCGTACATTTATTGGCTGTGAGGTTTCTTCAATGGCGCTTACTCTTGAGGGACTTGGAGCTGATGCTATCGGAATTAACTGCTCATTGGGACCTGCGGAACTTGAACCTGTTGTGAAGGAACTTTCAAAGTGGACGACCCTTCCTATAGTTGTTAAACCAAACGCAGGACTTCCAGACCCGGAAACAAATCTTTATAACGTAACTCCCGTACAGTTTGCTGAACAAATGAAAAATCTTGTAAAGTATGGCGTTAAGATATTCGGAGGCTGCTGCGGAACAACTCCCGACTTTATCCGTGAAACAGTAAATATTCTCAAGAGTGAACGTTATGTAAAGAACTGTCCGGAGATTCCATCGGCCGTCTGCACTCCAAGCACAACCGTAGTTATCGACAGTCCGAGGATAATAGGCGAGAGAATTAATCCTACAGGCAAAAAGGTTTTCAAGGCCGCACTTATAAATCACGATATAGATTATATTTTGTCACAGGCTATCGAGCAGACGGAGGCAGGGGCTGAGATTCTTGACGTAAACGTAGGACTTCCCGATATCAATGAAAAGGAAATGATGATAACTGCCATAAAGGCAATTCAGGGAGTTACCGATGTTCCTTTGCAGATAGATTCAACTGTTCCGGAGGTACTTGAAAACGCACTGAGGATATATAACGGAAAGCCTATTGTAAATTCGGTAAACGGGGAGAAAAAATCAATTGAAGCTGTTCTTCCCCTTGTCAAAAAGTACGGTGCGGCAGTTGTCGGACTTACACTTGATGAAAATGGAATACCTAAAAAGGCTGAGGACAGAGTTGAAATAGCAAAACGTATCCTTGACGCAGCTTTAAAAATAGGGATAAGAAAAGAGGATGTGTATATCGACTGCTTAACGCTTACTGCTTCAGCAGAACAGGAAGGCGTTATGGAGACAGTAAAGGCACTTTACAGAGTTAAACATGAGCTTGGACTTAAAACCGTATTGGGCGTTTCAAATATAAGCTTCGGACTTCCCAACCGTGAACTTATCAACAGTACTTTCCTTTCTGTTGCATTGGCAAACGGACTTGACCTTCCTATTATAAACCCTAATATACCTGCTATGTCAGGAGCGGTAAGGGCTTTCAGACTTCTTTCAAATGCAGATAAAAATTCAGAGGAATATATCTCAATTTACGGCGGAGAACCAAATGCTCCTCAGCCAAAAAAGATTGTAAAAGACGAAAATATGACATTGGATCATGCTATAGAAAAAGGTCTCAGAGCCGAATGTACAAGGATAACTGAAGCTCTTCTTGAAAACATGGATTCAATGGATGTCGTCAATAACGAGATAATTCCTGCCCTTGATATAGCCGGTACAAGATTTGAAAAAGGAGAGATTTTTCTTCCTCAGCTTATTCAAACTGCAGGCGCGGCTCAGGCTTGTTTTGAAGTAATTAAGCAGAAACTTGCAAAAAGCGGAGATAATCGGGTTTCAAAGGGAAAGATAATCCTTGCAACTGTAAAAGGAGATATTCACGACATAGGAAAGAATATTGTCAAGGTGCTTCTTGAAAACTACGGATATCAGGTAATAGATCTGGGACGTGACGTTGACTACCAGAAAGTCGTTGACGCTGCAATCGAAAACGATGTTCATCTTGTGGGACTTTCAGCGCTTATGACAACTACCCTTGATAGCATGGAAAAGACTATAGAGCTTCTGAGAAAAAACAATGTTGACTGCAAGATAATGGTTGGCGGAGCAGTGCTTACTCCTGAATACGCAATGAAAATAGGCGCTGACTTCTATGCAAAAGACGCAAAGGAATCGGTTGACATCGCAAAAAAAGTTCTGGGATAAAAAGTGAATAAGATTTTAAAATACCTCCAATAATCCATACATAATGGAAAACGGAGGTATTTTTTATGACAAAACTTATCGCTTCACTGACGGCCGCACTTATGACGCTTGTGATTTTCACATCACTGACTGAAAAAAGCAGGCTTTTTGAGGAGTTTACTTTTTTTCCTTCCTTTACGGCAACTCCCGCAATTGAATTTAATGAGGAAGATGAAGAAGAGGGAAGAGTAAGGGTGGTTGAAAACAAGGATGAAGTAAAAATCAGATTGAAGTTCGTTGATTTTATACTGTCCATTTTTCAGGACAATTAAAAAATTTGGTGTGTTGCAAAAATAAAGATAATATGCTATAATATTTTTACTGATGAATTTACGGTGAAAAGGGTGAAATAATGCTTACAATCATAACGGGAGGAGCAATGTCAAGAAAAGACAGGATTCTCCGAGATGAAATGATAAAATCCAAAAACAACGGAAAAGAGATACTTGTAATAGTTCCCGACCAGTTTTCGTACGAGTATGATAAACTTCTTTACAGTATTTTCGGTGCGAAACTTTTTAACTCGATTACCGTTTTCGGAATAAACAGATTGTGTAAGGAAATCATAAAGAATTTCGGTCTGAAAAACGGCGAGTCGGCAGATGAAAATACAAAGATGATAGCTATGTATAACGCTCTTAAAAGAGCAAAACACGAGGGAGGTATATCTTATTTTACAAAAAATATCGAAAAGCCGTATTTTTCTAAGGAAATGATAAATGTTGTATCTGAGTTGAGAAAAAACGGCATTTCTCCCGAGTCCCTCGAAAAGATATCTTTTGAATCTGATGGGGTGCTGTCGGGGAAAATACACGATATCGGCGAGATTTATGGCAGATTTGATAGAATTCTTGCCGCGAGAGGACTGTGCGACGGACTTTCCCTGACAAGGGAAGCCGCTTCAATAATCAGGGGAAATAACGTTTTTGTAAACTATGATATTTTTATTGACAGATGCGATACTTTCTCTGCTGACGAGTACGAACTTGTTTCCGCTCTTATGGCGAAATGCGGCAATATGTTTGTAACGCTTACTCTTTCAGATGAAAATAATTCCCACTCCTATTCCTCACCGTTCAACGCAACTGTCAAAACCTTTTCAGAACTTACAGATATTGCAAATACTCTATCAAAAAAATGGGAAAGGAAAAAATCAAGACAATATTACTATAATAAACAAGCCCTCGAACATATAAACGCAAATATTTTCTGTATTGAAAATCATCCGGCTTCAAATTCTGAGGGGGTTGTGGTGGTAAAGGCTCAGGATATGTATGACGAGATAGAATATTGTGCTGCCGAGATAAAGAGACTCGTTCGTAAAGAGGGGTACAAATACCGTGATATCGCAGTTATTTCAAGACAGCTTTCCGACTATATCCCGATTATAGAGGGGGCGTTTGAAAGATACGAAATACCTACGTTTATAGATTCAAAAGAGCCTGCTTCACGTTCTGTTCTTTCAATTTATATCAGGGCTGTTGCCGACTGTGCAAAGGGAAGAACATTTAACACTGAAAAGATATTAAGAATGATAAAATCGCCTCTTTCTCCTTTTAAGGATTTTGAAATCGCCGCTGTTGAGGAATACTGCTATACATGGGGCGTTGAGGGAGAAATGTGGGAAAGTCCGTTTATGACGCATGATAAAAAATTTCTTAATATTTCAACCGTTGATCGTGTGAGAGAAAAGATTGTTGAACCGATAAAGCGATTCCGACAGCAGTCAAAGGATCAGCCTGCTGAAGTTATCATCGACAACTTTATTGGGCTTCTCAATTCATTTGATATAACAAGCTGTGCAAACGCAATTGCTCAGAAGGCTCTTTCAATGGAGCAGGAAAAAAGCTATGTTACAGAAAAATCAGCTTCTATCGAACTTGTAAGGGAATTCAAACAGGTGTGGCAGATGTTTATTAACGGACTCAAAGCCATGAGAGAGAATCTTGAAGGACAACGCCTATCCCTAAAGGAATTCACTGATCTTTTTGAACTCATAATGTCCGGGATGGAGGTTTCAAATCCGCCTCAGAGAATAAATACCGTGACCGTTGCAAGCGCTGAACATTCACGGCTTTCTGCTGTAAAGGCTGTGTTTGTAATAGGGGTAAACGCAGACAAAATGCCTGCTGCGGCTTCAAAAAACGGATTGTTTTCCGAAAAGGAAAAGCGTGAGCTTCAGAGCAACGGAATACCTATGTCAGACACAGCCCTGAAAAGCGTTCAAAACGAAAGACTTGTTACATATCTTGCTTTGACCCAGGGATCTGACAAACTATATGTTACATATCCGATATCCGATATAAAAGGGAAAAGCCTTTTGCCGTCCTCGGTTGTGATTGAACTTATAAAAATGTTTGGCAAAGAAGTTATTGTAAATGCATCTGAACTTGGAAACGATTTTTTCTGTCAGACTCCAAGATCGGCGTATTCAAAGCTTTCCGAATGTCTCAACGACAACACGACACAGTCGGAAACTCTTAAGAAGGCTCTTCTTTCAGTTGATGATTTACATGACAGAACAAAAAATATCATTGAAAGATCTGTTGAAAATCCTTTTGAAATATCAAAAAGCGTCTCTGAAAAGCTCTTTTTCAGAAAAACAGATGATAAGCTTTCAATATTGCTTTCTCCGTCCTCGATCCAGAAATATAACCAATGTCCATTCGGATATTTCTGCAATTACGGACTTAATTTAAAAGCTCCTATTAAAAATGAAATGAACGGAATAAACAGAGGAAATCTCCTGCATTTTGTACTTGAAAATATTCTTTCAACCGAAAAAGACGGAGAAAAAATCTATGATCCGGATTTTGAATCGTTAACTCATGATGAGATCTGCGCCAAAGTCCGCAAGCTTGCGGATATTTACCTTGAAACTGAGCTTGGAGGAGATTTTGGTAAAACAAAACGCTTTTACTCTTCTTATGAAAGAATTATTGAAAATGCAGTCTATGTTGTTGAAAATATAAAAGAAGAGCTTTCTCTCTCGTCGTTCAAGCCGGAGGCATTTGAATATTCTGTTATAAATAATGACGGGAAATCAATGCTCAGACTTGAAAACGGTGAAATTTCAGTTGATATCCGCGGAACTATCGACAGGCTCGATATTTATAAGGATGATAGCGGAAAGTCATATGTTAAAATAGTCGATTATAAAACAGGAAAGGTCAAAAATCTTTATAAAAGTATTTTTCATGGCATTAACTTACAGCTGATAATTTATCTTATGGCAATTTTAAGGGGTAACTCCCAAATTGCCGGAAAATATGTATGCACCGGCGGAATAGTATATACTCCTGCTGTGTATCTTTCATCTACTGCGACTGCGGATAAGGCTTTGGAAACAGGAGATATTCAGGTGACTGCCGGAATCAGCCACAGCTATATTGTCGATAAGCTTAAAAGGTTTGGATTTGTTGTTGACAGTAAGGAAATTATAGACGCAATGAACAGCGACGAAAATAAAAACTTTTATCCGTCATCAAAGTCGAGTGTTATTTCAGACGAAAAATTCAAAGCGATTATGGAGCATACCAAAGGAATGATACTTAAAACGGCAACAGATCTTGCTCGTGGAAAAATTTCAGCCGAACCTCTTTGTGACGCTACCGAAACTGTTATCAAAAAAACCTGCGCTTATTGCGATTACAGTTCTGTCTGCGGAGTAAAAAACAAAAAACCTAAGCGTCTTATATTAAACTCAGACGCTGAAAGATTTGACAGTATTCTGGAAACCAAAATAAACGCTATGAAAAATGAGTTGAAAGACGGTGATAAATAATGGGTGAAGTCAAATGGAACGAGGGTCAGCAGCAAGCTATCAATTCCATAGACAGGGGAACTGTTGTTGCGGCTGCGGCAGGAAGCGGAAAAACCGCCGTTCTTATTGAGAGAACAATAAGAATGCTGCTTGATCCTATACTTGGAATAGAAGCTGATTCCATACTTGCAGTTACCTTTACAAACGATGCCGCAAACCAGATGAAGGAAAAGCTTTCAAAAGCCATGAAGGAAAAACTTGAACAAGACCCGTCTAACGAATGGATTGCAAAACAGCAGGAGCTTCTCCCGCTTGCTTCCATATGTACTATAGATTCGTTTTGCATGGAGCTTGTTAAAAATAATATCAATGAGTTTGAACTTTCCGCAGACTTTTCCATTATAGACGGAGTGGAAAATCAGATACTTACCGAAAAAGCTTTTAACGAGGCCTCGGAATGGTATTTTATAAACCGCCCGGAAAATATGAAGATACTTATGGATAACTTTGCGGAAGAAAATGATAGCGAAGTCATCAGAGCTGGTATGGAACTACATAAATTCAAAGGCTCGCTTCCTTTTCCGGAACAGTGGAGAAAGAATTGCTTTGACGTTTATGAAAAAATCGGAGAAGCGCAAAACTCAGATGTCATGAGTAAAATAGTTGTAAAGGCAAAAGCGTTGAAAAGAGCTGCCGAAAGACTTAAAAAAATAGCTGATGAGATCGGAAACTCCGGCTATGAAAGCTATGTTTCATGCTGTAATGAATATGTAAGCCGGATTTTAAACGTAAAGGGAAATAAGTGCGATGAAAGCGTCATTAATGCAAGACAGTCGTTTTCCGATATTAAATTCCCGAGAAGGCCCAATAAATCAAAGACTCCTCCTGAAATTAATATCATGTATGATAAGATTGCAGAAATAAAAAAAGGAATATCAGACTTCATTAAATCCATCGACAATGCAGTAATCCTCTCTGATGATGAAATTGAACATGACAAAAAAGAAACAGTAAAGGTTTTTGATGTGTTGTGGGAGTTTGTTTTAAAAGCTGAGGAAATACTCTGGGGATATAAAACCGAAAAAAACAAGGTTTACTTTTCAGACGTTACAGACATGGTGATAAGACTTTTGTCCCGTCCTACGGAAAACGGCTTTGAAAGAACGGAACTTTCACAGAAGATTGTTGATGAAAAACGTTATAAGATAATCCTTATTGACGAATATCAGGACGTAAACGACCTTCAGGACATAATTTTCAGATGTATATCCGATACTGATGATGTGAATATAATGGGGAAAAACGTTTTTATTGTCGGAGATATCAAACAGTCTATTTATGGCTTCAGACAGTCAAATCCTATGATTTTTGACAGAGTAAGAAAGCTTGCGGTAACTCACGGATATGAGGATAAGCTCAGAGCGGTGCTTCTTAAGAAAAATTATAGGAGCAGAAAAAATATAATCGACTTTACAAACTTTATATTTGAAAATGTAATGTCTGATCAGATCGGAGATGTTGTGTATAATGAGGACGAAGCTCTTGTATGCGGCGCTGTGTATCCGGGAAATGACCCCGAAACCGATATCCTTCTTATAGATACGGAAGTGACTGACGAAAACGAGGAGGATACCGATAAACCGGATCCTGAGAGTGCGGCAGTTGCCAGGAAAATCAGAAGCATGATAGACGGCAGATTTCAGGTTTCCGATAATGGAGTGCTCAGAAACTGTCGAGGAGGAGATTTCTGCATACTTTTAAGAACTTCAAAAAAGATACAGCAGTACATAAAAGCGATGGAAGCTGTGGGATTAAGTGCAGTTACCGACTCCGTAAGTGGGTACCTTGGCGCAAGAGAAGTAAGTCTGGCTGTAAGTATGCTTAAAATTATCGACAATCCGATGCAGGATATTCCATTTGCGGCAGTGTGCCTTTCTCAGGTGTTTGGATTTACTGCCGATGAACTCTCAGAGATACGGCTTGTTGACAAGCAGAAAAAACTGTTTCAGCTTTTCCTTGCGGTTTCCCGTGACGATTCTGCAAGGGAATACGGCTACGAAGCAGTTGAGATCAATAATAAAAAGCTTCAAAAAAAATGCAGGGACACTGTTAATATTATATCAAAACTCAGATTTTTCGCTTCGGGTATGCCTCTTGAAAAACTCGTAAGAAAAATTTATGATACAACCGACTTTATGTCCGTGGCCGCCGCATTTGAGGACAGCCAACAAAAGAGAGCAAATCTGAGACTTCTTATAAAGCTTGCCTCGGATTATGAAAACTCCACAGGAGGAGGTCTGAGCGATTTTATAAGATATCTTGACAGTGTTTCTCAGTCGGGAAAAGATTTTGAAGAGGCCCTTACTGTTTCAGCTTCGGATAAAACAGTAATTATTAAAACTATCCATAAATCAAAAGGACTTGAATATCCGATTGTCGTCCTCGGCGATATAGCAAAAGAATATAATATATCAAATTCCCCCGAAAAGATCATTTGCAACGAGAGGATAGGCGCTGCCGTTACTATTAGGGACAGATCGCCTAAATATAACAGAAGGACAGTGTTCTACAATTATATAAATAATGCACGGATCACCGAACAGCTAAGCGAGGAACTCCGTATTCTTTATGTTGCGCTTACAAGAGCAAAAGAAAAACTGATTATCCCTCTGTATTTTAAATCCAGGTCTTTAAACCGTATAAAAAAGGCTGCTGAGAATTTATCCGGTCAGGGAAAGCCTTCATATATCGATATCGAAACAATGCGAAGCTATTCGGAAATATTGACATATGCTCTTCTTTGCTGCCATAACAGAAATGAGCTTTGTGATTTTCTTGATATTGAGGCAAACGGTCTCCCGAATCTCAGCACAGAAGCGGTTATAGAATATGAGCTGTGCAAACCTGAGGATAACATCGAAAACATCGATATTTCACTTCCTAAAGCGCCTGTGGAAATCGCACTTTTTGGGAGAATAGTTGATAATCTGACATTAAAAGAAAGCAGCGAAGATACGGATACGGTATCAAAACTTTCTGTAACCGAGTTTGTAAGGGAACTCTCAGAGGGGGAAACTGAAAAGGAAATAACCTATTTTCCGCCTGTTCCGGATTTTTCAAAAGAAACGAAAAGCGTTTCCGCCGCTGACAAGGGAACATATACCCACTTGTTTATGGAACTTGCGGATTTTGAAAAGGCTGAAAATGATCCGGCTGATGAAATAGACAGACTCGTAAGTCTTAATAAAATGACAGAATTTCAGGCCGAAAACGTAAATATAAATACTGTTGAAAAGTTCTTTGAAAGCGATCTGTATAAACGCTGCAAAAATGCTGTCAGAGTAATGAGAGAACAGAAATTTATGGTAAGACTATCTGATATGACTATTGACGATCCGCTTTTTAAAGAGTATAATAATAAGGATGTTATGGTTCAGGGAATAGCCGACCTGATTATTGAAGAAGATGACGGATTTGTTATCGTTGACTATAAAACAGATAACGTTAAACAGCCACAGGAGCTTATTGATCGTCATCGGGTACAGCTTGTTTTGTATAAGTCTGCTTTTGAACTGATATTCGGGAAAAAAGTCAAGGAGTGCTATATTTACTCTTTTAAACTTATGATTCCGATAAAGGTTGAAATATAACCAAGTCGCCGATGTTCCTCTAAACAATGACTTGTCATTGTTTAGGACGAGTTGCTTTTCGTCGCAACGTGATTAAGCGAGCTTTTCACTAATTTAAAAATTTACAAAAAGTTCATTTAAAAGCTTGACAAATAAAAACTTCGGTGTTATAATAGTTAAGTCTTATGATTAAGGCAAAGTGATTAATAAAGCAGAACTTTCCGTTCTCACCTTCAGCAATAAAAGCAAAAAGGTCAATATACAATGAAAAAAGCGCATAAGCGTTATTGTATGAGCATGGAAAGATTTTCTGTGCTCATTTTATTTGATTTTATTTTTGGAGGTGCTTGTCATTAGCAACAAAGACATTCAGATCAATGAAGAGATCCGCGATAAGGAACTTCGCGTTATAGGATCTGACGGAACACAGCTTGGGATCATGTCTGCAAAAGAAGCTCTTGCAATCGCAGAGGAAAATGATCTGGATCTTGTGAAGATCGCTCCTCAGGCTACGCCGCCTGTATGCAGGATCATGGATTACGGAAAGTACTGTTTTGAACAGGCAAAAAGAGAAAAGGAAGCAAGAAAGAACCAGAAAGTCATGGAAGTCAAAGAGATCAGAATGTCGTCTACAATCGATACTCACGACTTCAATACCAAAGTTAATCAGGCTGTGAAGTTTCTGAATTCAGGAGATAAGATAAAGGTTTCTGTAAGATTCAGAAAACGTGCCGGCGCACATCCTCATCTCGGAGAAGAGCTTCTTGTTAAATTCAAGGATGCACTTTCTGATGCAGGAACGGTTGACAAGCCAATTAAAATGGAAGGCAGAAGCCTTGTTATGTTCGTGGCTCCAAAAAGCACAAAGTAAATTATTTAAGGAGGATAAATAATATGCCAAAGGTAAAGACACATTCCGGTGCAAAAAAGCGTTTTAAATTAACAGGCACCGGAAAGATCAAATTCCAGCACACAAACAAAAGACATAGACTCACACAAAAGGCTCATAAGAGAAAGAGAATTTTGCGTGGAGCAGCTTATGCCGACAGCACAAACGTAAAAAATGTTAAGGCGCTTATCCCTTATAAGTAATCGGCAGAAAATTTCGAAGAAAAATTCAGGAGGTAATTGACTATGGCTCGTGTTAAGGGCGCAATGATGACTCGTAAGAGAAGAAATAAGACTCTTAAGCTCGCTAAGGGATATTTTGGCGCAAAGAGCAAACACTTCAAGATGGCTAAACAGGCTGTTATGAAGTCCGGACAGTATGCATATATCGGAAGAAAGCAGAAGAAGAGAGATTTCAGAAGCCTTTGGATTACAAGAATCTCCGCTGCTGCAAAGATGAACGGAATGAACTATTCCACATTTATGAACGGCGTTAAGAAGGCTGGCATCACACTTAACAGAAAGATGCTCTCAGAGATCGCTATTAACGACCCTGCCGGCTTTACAGCTATTGCAGAAAAGGCTAAGGCGGCTCTTTAATTATTGAATAACAACACGCACAGTAAAATTGTTGTGCGTGTTTTGTTGTTTTAAAAGCAGTGGAAATTTTCCTTAATAGGAGGCGTGTTTTCGTGTTGGTTAATATAAAAAGCCGTGAAAATCCAAATGTAAAACTTCTTTCTAAACTTATTTCAAGTAAAAAAGCAAGAAACGAACATGGTCTTTTTGTTATAGAAGGATTAAGAGGCTGCGCTGATGCGGTTAAGGAAGATGTAAGAGGAAATATTTCCGTAAAAAGTCTGTTTTGCGAGGAAAAAGCCTTTGATAATCTGAAAAACGCCCTTTCCGGCGAGGAAAATGAAACTTTGCTTAACATGGAAATTTTTATTGTAACAAGAGATATCATCAATAGAATTTCACATGAGGAAAATAGCCAGGGCATTTTCACTGTCGCTAAAAAACTTCATAAAAACCTTGATGATACTTGTCTGAAAACGGACGGTAAATACGTTGTTCTCGATCATCTGCAGGATCCCGGGAATGTGGGAACACTTCTGAGGACTGCTGATGCTGTGGGAGCCTCAGGGGTCGTTCTTACAAACAACTGCTGCGATATCTACAACCCGAAGGTAGTCAGAGCAACAATGGGAAGTATGGCGAGAATTAATATTTTCATAGAAAATGACTTCCAAAAGGTTTGCGGCGTCTTCTCAAAGCTCGGAATAAAAACCGCTGCCGCTGTTGTTAGTGACGGAGAGGAAATAAGAGCCTTTGACTTTTCGGGAGGAGTCGCTGTTGTTCTCGGAAACGAGGGTAACGGACTTGAAAAAAATCATATTGAACTTTGTGATAAAAAAGTCACAATCTCAATGAAAGGCAATATAGAATCCCTTAACGCAGCTGTTGCCGGAGCGATTATTATGTGGGAGATGTTCAGAAAACAGGTGAATGAAGATGAATGAAAAACTTCTTATGTGGCTATGGCTGAACAAAGTTTTCGGAGAGGCTAACCCAAGAAAATGGGATGCGACCACAAGATTTGACACTATCGAAGAATGCTACTATACTTTAAAGGACGGAGATTATTACGGACTTGTTGAAAAAGAGATCGAAAACGTAAAAAGATTCGATCTTTCGTCATGCGAAAGGCTCGTTGAATATTGTGATAAAAACAACATAAAAATATATTGCTGCGAAAGTGAGGGCTTTCCTTCACGGCTTCGGGAAATATATAACCCTCCTGCCGTGATTTTTGCAAAACATTCTTCAAAAAGCCTTGACTTTCTTGACGATAATGTTGTAGTATCTATAGTGGGCGCACGACAGATCGATGATTATTACTCAAATGTCACAACTGTTATTTCAAAAGAACTTGCTTCTTCCGGAGTTATAGTTGCAAGCGGTTTTGCTGTGGGAGTTGATACCTGCGCTCACAGAGGTGCGATTGCAGCAAGAGGAAAGACAGTGGCTGTTCTGGGTTCTGGAATAAACTACGATTATCCCGGAGGAACAATGGGATTTAAAGACGAAATAGCCGCAAATGGCGCGGTTATATCGGAATATCCTCCTCTTAAGCCTCCTAAGCCGGGAGATTTCAAGGCGAGAAACAGACTGCTTTCAGGAATATCCATGGGTGTTCTGGTGACTCAGGCTTCTTCAAGAAGCGGTTCTCTTAATACCGTTTCAAACGCAGTTTCTCAGGGAAGAGATATTTTCTGCGTTCCGCCTGCGGATATTTTCAATGATAAATACAGCGGTGTGATCGACCTGTTGCGTGACGGTGCAATTGCTGTTTTCAGTGCAAAGGATGTTTTGTTTGAATACTGCGAGAACTATTCTCACAGACTTGACTACGCAAGAAATCTCATGGATTTTTCTCTCAGATCGGAGGACTCGTCTGTGTTCTCCGGAACGCAAAAAGAAACGAAAAAGCCAACGAAAAAAACACAGAAAAATAAATATGATAATCTAAATAATATAACGGAAAAACCGGCTGAACATGATCTCAGCGGACTTTCGGAAAATCAGGTGAGAATTGTGAAGCTCCTTCGTGAAAACACTCTTCTTACAGATGAGATTTCAAGGAAGACGCAGATAGGGGTAGACGTTTTATTCAGCGAACTTACCGAGCTTGAAATTATGGGAATTATAAAAGCACTTCCGGGAAACCGTTTTTCCATCAACTAAATAAGATAGGAGCTTGTGAAAATTGAAAAACTTGATTATTGTTGAGTCGCCTACAAAGGTGCATACAATTAAAAGCTTTTTGAATAAGGATTATAAAGTTATCGCCTCAATGGGACATTTAAGGGATCTTCCTAAGTCTACGCTGGGGGTTGATATAGAAAATGATTTTAAACCAAAATATATTGATATCAAGGGTAAGGAGTCGCTTATCAAGGAAATAAAGAAAAACGCTAAAGAAGCAGACAGAGTACTTATCGCTACCGACCCTGACCGTGAGGGAGAGGCTATCTCATGGCACTTGGCTCATATTTTAAATCTTGATCTTAACGAAAATAACAGGGTGACTTTTAATGAAATTACAAAGTCGGCTGTGTTAAACGGAATTGAACACCCGAGAACGATCAATATCGATCTTGTAAACGCTCAGCAGACAAGAAGAATTCTTGACCGTATCGTTGGGTATGAGCTATCTCCGCTTCTTTGGAAAAAGGTGAGAAGGGGTCTTTCCGCAGGAAGAGTACAATCGGTTGCCGTAAGAATGGTGGTTGACAGAGAGCAGGAAATACGAGAATTTATTCCTCAGGAATACTGGTCCATAGACGCTATGCTGCTTGCTCCTTCAAGCAAAAAGGCATTTGCCGCAAAGCTTGCGACTATCGACGGCGCAAAGGCCGAAATGAAAGACAAGGAAACTGTTGACGGTATCCTTAAAAGACTTGAAAATGCAGAATATATAGTTGCAAATGTTAAAAAAAGTGTTCACAGAAGATCTCCTGCCGCGCCATTTACGACTTCTACTCTACAGCAGGAAGCTTCAAGAAGACTTAATTTTCAGGCTGTAAGAACAATGAGAGCCGCTCAGGAGCTTTACGAGGGAATTGAGATCAAAGATATGGGCGCTACCGGTCTTATAACATACATGAGAACCGACAGTCTGAGAATTTCTGATGAGGCAAGACAAGCCGCATATAAATTTATTAAAGAAAAGTACGGCGATGAGTATATTCCCGATACGCCTAAGATCTATAAGACAAAAGGCTCCGCTCAGGACGCTCACGAAGCTATAAGACCAACTCACCCTGAGCTTACTCCGGATATAGTAAAGGCAAACGGGGTTACAAGCGACCAGTACAGACTTTATAAGCTTATCTGGGAAAGATTTATAGCAAGCCAGATGTCAAACTGCCTTATGAATACTGTTTCAATTGATATAACTGCAAACGGCTGTGGTTTTAAAGCGTCAGGATATTCTGTGAAATTTGACGGGTTTACAGTGCTGTACGAGGAAGCTAAGGACGAAGAGGGAGAAAAGAAAAACGAGCTTCCTCCTATTTCAAAAAACGATATGCTAAAGGTGAAATCCCTTGACGGAAATCAGCACTTTACTCAGCCTCCTGCAAGATATACCGAAGCTACTCTTGTAAAGGCTTTTGAAGAAAACGGTATAGCAAGACCCTCTACTTATGCCACTACCGTTTCGACTATTTTAAACAGAAATTACGTTGAACGGGACGGAAAACAAATAAAACCCACTCCATTGGGAGAAGTGACAACACAACTTATGAAGGAATATTTTGCCGATATTGTTGACGTTAAGTTTACAGCTAAAATGGAAAACGACCTTGACAATGTGGAGCTTGGAAAAAAAGACTGGGTAAAAACTCTTGATAAATTTTATGCCGAGTTTGATAAGGACCTTAAAAATGCCGAAACCAAGCTTGAGGGCAAACGCGTAAAAATACCCGATGAAAAAACAGATATAATCTGCGATGTATGTGGAAAGCCAATGGTTATTAAAATTGGAAAATTCGGAAAATTTCTCGCCTGTTCCGGTTTTCCGGAGTGTAAGAATACAAAGCCGATCATTGTTGAAACCGGTGGATTTTGCCCGTTCTGCGGCAAGAAAGTTTTGCAGAAAAAGTCCAAAAGGGGTAAGAAATATTTTGGCTGCGAGGATAACCCTAACTGCCAGTTTATGACATGGGATACTCCTACAAAGGAAAAGTGCCCAAGATGCGGCTCGACATTATTCCAGAAGGGCGGCAAAAACGGAAAACTTATCTGCCATAAACCGGACTGCGGATATGAAAAAGATTTGTCAGAGGAAAAAGAAAATGAGAGCTAAGGTAATAGGCGGAGGTCTTGCCGGCTGTGAGGCAGCATGGCAGCTTGCCAATGCAGGGATCGATACTGAGCTTGTTGAGATGAAGCCCCTGAAATTTTCTCCTGCTCATAAATATAAAGGTCTTGCTGAGTTGGTATGTTCAAATTCCCTGAAGGCTGAAAGGATAGGCTCTGCTGCGGGAATGTTAAAGGAGGAAATGAGAAGACTTGGCTCTTTAACAATGAAATGTGCCGAAAAGTCAAGGGTATCCGCAGGCGGTGCGCTTGCCGTTGACAGAGAGCTTTTTTCTGACCTTGTAACGGAAGAAATCAAAAACAATCCACGTATAACTCTTATATCCGAGGAAGCAACAACCATACCTACAGATGAAAATGTGGTTGTCGCAACAGGACCTCTCACAAGAGGAAAGCTTGCTGAAAGTATAAAAGAGCTTTGCGGTGATTACCTTAGTTTTCATGATGCAGCCGCACCTATCGTTACATTTGAAAGCTTAAATAAAGAGCTTGTTTTCTTCGCTTCAAGGTACGACAGAGGAGAGGCTGATTATATAAACTGTCCGATGAATAAGGAGGAATATCTCCGATTTTATGATGCGCTTGTAAATGCAGAGTCTGCCCCTCTTCACGATTTTGATAAAGAGCATTTCTCAAAGGACGGCTTTAAGGTCTATGAGGGTTGTATGCCGATTGAAGTTCTTGCAAAAAGAGGCGAGGACACTATGAGATTTGGTCCATTAAAGCCTGTGGGACTTATTGATCCGAGAACAGGCAGACGTCCTTATGCAGTGGTTCAGCTTAGAGCAGAAAATTCAAAGGGCACTCTTTATAACCTTGTTGGCTTTCAGACAAACCTTAAATTCGGGGAACAAAAACGTGTATTTTCTCTTATTACAGGACTTGAGAATGCTGAGTTTGTAAGGTACGGCGTAATGCACAGAAATACTTTTATTGACTCTCCAAAGCTTCTTGATGAAAATTTCAGGCTGAAAAAGTCCGAAAGCATTTATTTTGCAGGCCAGATAACCGGGGTTGAGGGCTATATTGAATCTGCTGCCAGCGGAATCTTTGCAGGTCTTTCACTTGCAAGAAAAATTCGTGGAGAGGATATTGTTAAGCTTCCCGGGACAACCATGCTTGGGGCTTTGTCAAAATACATAAGCGATGAGACTGTAACAAATTTTCAGCCAATGGGCTGTAATATGGGAATTCTTCCTGAACTTCAGGAAAAAATAAGAGATAAGAAATTGCGTTACGAAAAAATTGCTCAGAGAGGACTTTGTGACCTTGATGAGTTTATAAAAAATCTTTAAACGACTTGATATAAGCCGTAAACTGTGAAAGGAGCGGTTTTATGAACATAGTAATTGACGCTTTCGGAGGAGATAACGCTCCACTTGAAGTTATTAAGGGCGCAGTAAGGGCAAAGAGTGATTTTGACGTAGATATAACTCTTGTAGGTGATGAAACTAAAATAAAAAAATGCGCAGAGGACAATAATATCATTATTTCAGCTCTTAATATCAGACAAGCTGATACAGTTATCGATGTTTGCGAAGCGCCTACAGATATTATAAAAACAAAAAAGGACTGCTCAATGGCAGTCGGTATGAAAATGCTTGCAGACGGAGAAGGCGACGCTTTTCTTTCGGCAGGCTCAACAGGGGCTCTTGTTGTAGGCGGAACTTTTATCGTTAAGCGTATCAAGGGCGTAAAAAGAGCGGCTCTTGCACCTGTTCTTCCAACATCTACTACTCCGTTCATGCTCCTTGACGCAGGAGCAAACACAGACTGCCGCCCTGAAATGCTCCAGCAGTGGGCTATTATGGGAAGCGCATACATGAATAAGATCATGGGGGTTGAAAATCCTGTTGTTTCACTTGCGAATATAGGAGCTGAAGAATCAAAGGGAAGAGAGCTTGAGCTTGAAACATATAGGCTCTTGAAAGAAACTCCCGTAAATTTTAGCGGAAATATTGAAGCAAGAGATCTTCCTACAGGAGCAGCGGACGTTGTTGTAGCTGACGGGTATGTGGGGAATATGCTTCTTAAGCTTTACGAGGGTATGGGAAAATTCATGTCGAGAGAGCTAAAGGGAATCCTGCTTGACGGAGCGCTTTCCAAACTTGCAGCTTTGCTGATACTAAAAAAAGTCAAAGCGTTCAGAAAGAGAATGGACTACTCGGAATACGGCGGATCGCCGCTTCTTGGAACTGCAAAGCCTGTGATAAAGGCTCACGGAAGCTCAAACGCAAACGCATTCTATAATGCTATCAGACAAGCTTATAAATTTACATCTTCAGGTGCGATAGAAGAAATGGAAAAGGCAATTTCATCTGTCAAACCAAAACAGCAGTAATTTGTGAAAGGTAATTAAAATGTGCATAAATTCAGATTTAAACAGCTTTGAAGAGATAATTGGTTATAAATTCAAGGATCAGAAGCTTCTTTACGAGGCTTTGTCTCATTCCTCATTTGCAAATGAAAATAAAAAACACAGAAGATCAAATGAAAGACTTGAGTTTTTAGGGGATTCTGTGCTTTCTATAGTTGTTTCAGACTATCTCTTTGAAAATTATACAAATCTTCCCGAGGGTCAGCTTACAAAGGTCAGAGCAAGCCTTGTCTGTGAAAGCTCGCTTTATGAGTTTTCAAAGAAAATAAACCTGAGCGACTATATAATGCTTGGAAAGGGTGAGGAAAATACCGGAGGAAGAAACCGCCCATCTATACTCGCAGACGCTTTTGAAGCGGTGATCGCTGCAGTCTACCTTGACGGAGGAATAGAAGCCGCAACAAAGTTCGTTCTTGGATTTATTCCGGATGATATTACTGCTTTTAAATCTGCAAGAAGCGACTATAAAACGGTTTTGCAGGAGATCATTCAGAGAAATCCTGAGGAAAAAATAGAGTATTTTCTCAAATCAGAATCAGGCCCGGATCATAATAAGGAATTTACCATTCAGGTCAAACTTAATTCAAATGTCATAGGAGAGGGAAAAGGACACTCCAAAAAGCAGGCTGAGCAAATGGCTGCAAAGGAGGCATTGGAGCTTATGGGTTATGAAACATTCTAATATTTCCATTTTTGTTCCTCATGTTGGCTGCCCTCATATGTGCGCCTTCTGTAATCAACGCACAATAAGCGGGAAAAGTGAAATTCCTACAGGCAATGATGTCAGAGAGATATGTAAAAAAGCCCTTGATGAGGTAAGTGATAAAAAAAACTGCGAGATTGCCTTTTTTGGGGGTAGTTTTACCGCAATTGAAAAAAGCTATATGATATCTCTTCTGGAAGCTGCAAGGGAGTTTGTGGGAGAAACAGGATTTAAAGGTATTAGATGCTCTACACGTCCCGACTGTATTTCCCCGGAAATACTCGACCTTTTAAAAAGCTATAACGTTACCGCTATCGAACTCGGAGCACAGTCAATGTCCGATAAGGTGCTTGCTGCAAATGAAAGAGGTCATACAGCTTCAGACGTAGTTAATGCAGCCTGTCTTATTAAGGAATACGGATTTGAACTTGGACTTCAAATGATGGTTGGGCTTTATAAAAGTGATGAGCAGGACGAGTTTGAAACAGTAGACAGGATAATTTCAATTGCTCCGGACACGGTGAGAATTTATCCAACTGTTATTTTAAATGGAACAAAACTCGCTGAGCTTTATAAGTCAGGTGAATATAAAACATTCGACTTTGATAGGGTTGTTGAAATGTGTTCATTGTTTCTTGAAAAATTTGAAAAGCAAGGTATAAGAGTTATAAAATGCGGACTTCATGCTTCCGAACTTGTTGAAAAGGATATCGTCGGAGGTTTTTATCACCCTGCATTTAAAGAATTGTGCCGGAGCGAGATATTCCTCAGAAAAATCAATCAGATACTTTCGGACAATGATATACGCGGCGGAGAGGTAACTTTTGTAACTTCACCTTCAAGCGTAAGCGCTGCGATAGGACATAAAAGGTCAAATTATGATAAACTTCTGAGAAAGGGTATCAGAATGAAAATAATTCCCGATAAGGAAATCGGAAAAAACGATATCATGCTAAAGGGGTAGAAAATGTACTTAAAATCACTTGAATTACAAGGATTCAAATCCTTTCCCGATAAATATAAGCTTGAATTTGATAAAGGACTTACGGCTGTCGTAGGTCCCAACGGCTCCGGAAAAAGTAACATCGGCGACGCTATGAGGTGGGTAATGGGGGAACAGTCTACCAAAAATCTCAGAGGCTCAAAAATGGAGGATGTTATTTTTTCAGGCACCGAAAAAAGAAAAGCAGTCGGCTTTGCACAAGTTACACTGAATATAGATAACTCCGACAGAGCTCTTGACGTTGAAAGCGATATTGTTTCCGTTTCGAGAAAGCTTTACAGAAACGGCGACAGCGAGTATATGATAAACGGAGCGGGAGTCAGACTTAAAGACATTTCCGAACTATTGATGGACACAGGTCTTGGAAAAGACGGATATTCAATAATCGGGCAGGGAAGAATCGCTGAAATCGTTTCGGGAAAATCTTCCGACAGAAGAGAAATATTTGAAGAGGCTGCAGGAATTTCAAAATTCAAATATAAAAAAGCTGAAGCCGAAAGACGTCTTGGCGCTGCCGAAGAAAATATTTTACGACTTACCGATATAATTTCAGAGCTTGAATCAAGAGTTGAACCGTTAAGGATTCAAAGTGAAAAGGCAAAGAAATTCAGAGAGCTTGACAATGAAAAACGAGGTCTTGAAATTTCTCTCTGGGTGAGGAAGCTGGACGAGCTTACATCAATGGTAACCGAAATTGATGACAAGCTTTTGGTCTTAAACGGCGAGTATGAAAACCTTTCAAGGGAGCTTGATGAGATTGAAGAACTTATTGAGCAGTGCTATGCGGACAGGGCGAAAACCACTGAGAATATTGAAGCTGTAAAGGACAAGGTGCATCAGCTTGAGCTTGACAACACTACCGCTTCATCTCAGATTGCCGTACTTGAAAATGATATAAAGCATATTGAAAATTCAATTGAATCGATTGAGCTTTCAATTGCGCAGAACGAACATTCCAAGGAGCGAATAAGAAAAGAAATTGAGGAAAAAACAGAGCTTTCAGAAAATAATCAGAAGGAAATAGACGCCATTTCCCGGGAGATAATCCGGACTCATGAAAGCCTTGAAAATCTATCCCAGAAGTCAGATGAGTTTGATAAAAACGTTTTTGAAATCAATTCCGAACTTAACGAGCTTTACATCAAAAAGTCGGAGCTTTTATACAAGGTCGAAAACTCCAAAAACGTTATAAGCGACCTTGAGGAAAGTATTTCATCTGCTTTTGAATTTAAATCAGAAACCGAACAATCTCTGGAAGCTGCTGAAAACGAAAGAAAAGAACTGTCTGCGGCAATAGATAAGGCTGAAGAGGAAATCACTGAACACAACAATAAGCTTACCGGATTTAATCTTTTATATAAAAAACGCTCTGCAAATCTTGATGAGCTTAAAAGATCATCAAGCCTGGGTGAAATGAAGATCCATGAGCTTTCTCAAAGGCTTCAGATATTGAACGACCTTGAAAATTCAATGGAAGGCTTTACACGAAGCGTAAGACAAGTCCTTAGAGGAGCTAAGACAGGACAGATAAATGGCGTTCACGGTTCTGTTGCACAGATAATTTCAGTTGAGCCGAAATATTCACTTGCAATAGAAACAGCCCTTGGAGGAGCTTTGCAGAATGTTGTCGTTGAAAATGAGGATGTTGCCAAAAGATGTATTAGATACCTTAAAGATCAGAATGCAGGACGTGCGACATTCCTGCCTCTCACTTCAATAAAAGGTTCAACCCTCCGTGAAATCGGGCTTGATGAAAAGGAAGGCTTCGTTGATATTGCAAGCAGACTCGTCAGAGCCGATGAAAGATATAAAAATATTGTTGAGCAGCTTCTTGGCAGGATCGTTATTGCAGAGGACATTGATTTCGCAACGATAATTGCAAAAAGCTACGGTTATAAATTCCGTATAGTTACTCTTGACGGTCAGGTTATAAATGCAGGCGGTTCCTTTACAGGAGGAAGCTCTTCAAGATCAACCGGAATTCTTACAAGAAAAAATGAGATTGAGGACATAAACACAAGTATCAAAAAGCTGAAGGCTGACAATAAAGAACTTATGCAAAAATGTGAAAGTGCAAGTCAGGAAGTCCAGAAGCTTTACTTTGATATCGAGGGCGAAAAGGAACTTATAAACTTAATAAAAGGTGACAAAATACGCTTTGAAGCTGAATATAAACGTGTTTGCGAGCTTTCCGGGCAGTATAAATCCAGCCTTGATGAGTTTGACGCAAGACTTGAAGGATTTAAACAGAAGCTAATTGAAAATAATAATATTATTGATAATTCAAACTCCACACTTTCAGAAATCTCTCATGAAATTTCTGAAAAGGAAGAAAGCGTTAAAAGTTCTCAGAGCAAAATGGAAACAACCAAACTTGACAGACAACAGCTTTCGGAAAAACTTTCTCAGCTTAAAATCAGGGAAGCAGAGCTGCTAAAAGACAAACAAGCGATTGCTGAAAGCCTTGATGAACTAGAAAAGGATGTAGAAAATTCCGATAAAAGCAAAAATGAACTTGAGATCAGAATAAGCGGATTAAGAGAGGAAATTGATTTAAAAAATAAGGAAATATCGGAAATCGAAAAACGCCTTGAAGGATCTTACAGCGTTTTTGAAGAGTACGATAAACAAATCAAATCCCAGCAGATTAAATATAACGATCTGGACATGAAAGCCGCTGCTTATCGCCATGAGCAAAAGGTAAAGACCGAGGGAAAGGAAAACGTTTCAAAAGAGATTACAAGAGCTACTGAAAAATCAAACAATATTAAAAATGATTATGATAAGATAATTGCTCAGCTCTGGGAGCAGTACGAGCTTACAAGATCGGATGCTTCATCTCTGGCTGAAAATATTGAAGACGTATCCGGCGCAAATAAGCGGTTAAACGAGATTAAGTCAAAAATAAGAAATCTTGGAAACGTAAACCTTGGGGCGATTGAAGAATATGAAGAGGTATCCGAAAGATACGGATTCATGTCGGGTCAGCTCAGGGATGTTCTGAAATCAAAGGCTGAGCTTGAAGAAATAATTGCAGACCTTACGGAAAATATGCGTTCTATTTTCACAGACAACTTCAATAAGATAAATGAAAATTTCAAATCCATATTTACTGAGCTTTTCGGGGGAGGAAAGGGAGAGCTTGTCCTTACAGATCCCGAAAACGTACTTGAAAGCGGTATTGACATAAATGTCGCCCCACCTGGAAAGGTAATAAAAAATCTTTCTCTTCTTTCCGGAGGAGAACAGGCGTTTGTGGCAATTTGTATCTATTTTGCAATATTAAAAATACGTCCGTCTCCATTCTGCCTTCTTGATGAGATAGAAGCAGCTCTTGACGACGTAAATGTCACAAGATATGCTCAGTATTTAAGAAACTTTACGGATACTACCCAGTTTATTCTTATAACTCACAGACGGGGAACAATGGAAGAAGCAGACGTTCTTTACGGCGTTACAATGCAGGAAAAAGGAGTTTCAAGACTTCTTAAAATGAATGCGTCCGATGTTCCCGAAACACAGTCATAGTTTACTGAAAGGAGCAAGCCATGGGATTATTTGAAAAACTAAAAAACGGTCTTAAAAAGACCAAAGACTCCATGATGGGAAAAATAGAAAGACTTCTCAATTCATTTACAAAAATTGATGAAGAGCTTTTTGAAGAGCTTGAAGATACCCTTATAACATCTGATATAGGAGTTAATACATCTGTAAGAATCTGCGATAAGCTCAGAGAAAAGGTTAAGGAAAACGGAATAAAAGACCCTGCTGAAATCAAAAAGCTTTTGAAGGATATAATTTCCGAAATGCTTGGCGAGGATACTCCTCTTGATATTTCTACAACTCCTTCCGTTATACTTGTTATCGGAGTAAACGGAGTAGGAAAGACCACTACCATCGGAAAGCTTTCTAACAAACTGAAAAACGATGGAAAAAAAGTACTTGTTGCAGCGGCAGATACATTCCGCGCAGCAGCTATCGATCAGCTTGAAGTGTGGTGCAACAGAGCAGGAGTCGATATTATCAAACACAAGGAAGGCTCAGATCCTGCGGCAGTGGTGTTCGACGCTTTGCAGGCTGCAAAATCACGAAATATCGATGTTGTTATATGCGATACCGCAGGCAGACTCCATAATAAGAAAAATTTGATGGACGAGCTTAAAAAGATATCCAGAATAGTTCATCAGCAGGCTGAAAACTGTGCTATTGAAGTTCTTCTTGCTCTTGACGCAACAACCGGTCAGAACGCAGTCAATCAGGCTAAACAGTTTAATGACGCTGCGGATATTACCGGTATTATCCTGACCAAGCTTGACGGTACTGCAAAAGGAGGAATTATTATTTCAATTGCAGACGACCTTAAAATACCGGTTAAACTTGTTACTGTAGGTGAACAAATAGACGATCTTCAGCCTTTTGTAGCAAAGGATTTTGTAAATGCATTGTTTGAATAAGGAGTAGAGTATGGAACTGGTGATTGCAAGTAATAATGAAGGAAAAATTGAAGAATTCAGAAGGCTTCTTTCTCCTCTCGGATATGAGGTCATGTCCCAGAGTGAAGCCGGCATCGAACTTTTTGTTGATGAAACAGCCTTTACATTTGAAGAAAACGCCGAACTAAAAGCAAGGGCTATTTTTGACAGACTTGGTTGCTGCGTTCTTGCTGACGACAGTGGTATCTGTGTTGACAGCCTTGACGGAGATCCGGGAGTATATTCGGCAAGATACGGAGGTCCTTTCCTTGACGATAACGGAAGAAATCAGATACTTTTGAGAAACATGAGAGATATTCCGGAGGGTGAACGCGGAGCGGAATTTGTGTGCGTTCTCCACTTTATTTCAGAATTTGGAGACGACATTGAAGCAAAAGGTGTATGCAGAGGAGAAATCACATTTGAACCCAGAGGAGTAAACGGATTCGGATATGATCCTATATTCCTTTATGAGGGCAAAACTTTTGCTGAACACACTGCCGAATTTAAAAATAAGGTTTCTCACAGGGCTAAGGCTCTGGAGATTCTTCTCGAAAAGATAAAAAAATACAATGAGATCGCATACGGAGAGGGAGGTTTTAAAAATGATCACAACTAAACAGAGAGCGCAGCTTAAAGCCCTTGGTTCAAAGCTTCAGCCTTCGTTTCAGGTAGGAAAGGGAGGGGTTAACGACGCTCAGATAGCTCAGATAGACGACTTTCTCAGAGTTCACGAAATAATCAAGATAAAGGTTCTTGACAATTCCCTTTATACTGCAAGAGAAGCAGCCGAAGAGATCGCCTCGGCAATTAACGCTGAAGTGGTACAGGTTATCGGTTCAAAGGCAGTACTTTATAAGCCTAATCCCAAAGAATCGGTGATAAGACTTGTCAAGTAATATGAAGACGCTACTTCTTTTCGGCGGAACTTTTAACCCTGTTCATAAGGGACACAAAAATCTTCTTAAAACTATATCGGAAAGGCTCAGACCTGACAAAATAATAATCATGCCCTCAAATGTACCGCCTCATAAGAACGCACCGGAGCTTGCAAGCGGTGAGGACAGACTCAATATGTGCAGGCTTGCATTTTCAGAATTTGAAAACGCTGAATTTTCCGATTTTGAACTTAACAATTCAGGCAAAAGCTATTCCTACTATACTTTGAAATATCTTAAAGAAAAATTTCCGGAATATAAAATATGGTTTGCAGTCGGAAGCGATATGCTCCTTACCTTTGATCGGTGGTTTAAATATAGGGAACTTCTGTCAATGTGCAGTCTCGTTTGTATTTCGAGAGAAAAAGGTGACTTTGAAAACCTTGAGAAAAAAGCGGAAGAGCTTTCGGACTTTGGCGAGATTAAGCTTATTTCAGCACCTCCTTTTGAGGTGTCGTCAACTGCTGTAAGAAGGATGATAAAAAATAATGAAGATTGCTCTTGCTATCTTGATGAAAATGTAGTAAAATATATTATTGATAATAAATTGTATAAATAGGGTGATCGGTTGCTTGATAAAAAACTTGTAGGTTCATATAAGGATTATCTGAAAAAAAATCTATCAAAAAAAAGATATAATCATTCCATAAATGTTGCGGCAGAGGCTGTAAAGCTTGCAGACAAGTATGACGCCGACAGGGATAAATGCTACCTTGCAGGGCTTCTTCATGATATAGCAAAAGAACTTGATACACAGAGCCAGCTTTCCTTTGTAAACAACTCTCAGCTTGATGTTTGCGAGATCGAAAAAAAATCATCTCCTCTTTATCATGCTGTTGCCGGAGCGGAAATGATTCAGGATCTTTTCGGTATAAAAGATAATGAAATTATAAGAGCTATCAGATATCATACAGTTGCAAGAGCCCAAATGTCAAAAACAGAACAGATAATCTACCTTGCAGACCTTATATCTGTTGACAGAGACTATAAGGACGTAAAAAGAATGAGGAAATATGCATACCAAAGTCTTGAAAAAGCAATGTATGAAGCGCTGAAATTTTCAGTTGGTGACAGCGTAAAAAAGGGCAATACTATTCCGGTATCTACTGTAGAAGCTTATAACGAATTTTGCTCGTATGAAAAAGATTTAAGGAAGGAGTGATAAAACAATGACTCAGCAGGAAATTATAACAGCCATCGTTAGAGCCCTTGACTCAAAGCGTGCCGAGGACATTCAGGTGCTTGAAATAAAGGACCTTACTATTATTGCAGATTATTTTATTATTGCAAACGGTACTTCTTCAACCCAGACAAAATCCCTTGCCGATGAAGTTGAGTATAAACTTAAAGAACAGGGAATTGTTCCCGAAAGAACAGAAGGGTATCAGGGCGCAAACTGGATAATCCTCGATTACGCGGATATCGTTGTTCATGTTTTCTATAAGGAAACAAGAAACTTCTATAACCTTGAAAGGCTGTGGAAGGACGCAGTTTCTCACGATGTTTCCGAATATATCGGAAAACAAGATGATTAAGACTGAAATTCTATAAATTTGTAAAAGGAATGATAAAGATGAAGTATAATTTTTCCGAAGTAGAAAAGAAGTGGCAGGATTTCTGGGAGAAAAACGAAACCTTCAAGGCTGTTACCGGAAGTGAAAAGCCAAAATACTATACCCTCGTTGAGTTTCCGTACCCCTCCGGCTCGGGTATGCATGTAGGACATATCAAGGCATATTCAGGACTTGAGGTTGTAAGCCGTAAAAGACGTCTCCAGGGGTATAACGTTCTTTTTCCTATAGGATTTGACGCTTACGGACTTCCTACAGAAAATACAGCTATCAAAACAGGAGTTCATCCGAGAACAGTTACAGATAGGAATATAGTTAAATTCACAAACCAGCTTAAAAGAGTGGGTTTTTCCTTCGACTGGTCAAGAGTAATTGACACAACTGACGAAAATTACTATAAGTGGACTCAGTGGATATTCCTTAAAATGTTTGAAAACGGACTTGTTTTCAGAGATAAAACTCTTGTAAACTACTGCCCGAGCTGTAAGGTTGTTCTTTCAAACGAGGACTCTCAGGGCGGTCACTGCGACGTTTGCCACAGTGAGATAGTTCAGAAAACAAAGGAAGTATGGTACTTAAGAATAACTGAATATGCAGATAAACTCCTTCAGGGACTTGATGAGGTAAATTATCTTCCTAATATAAGACTTCAGCAGGAAAACTGGATCGGAAAATCGACAGGAGCATTTGTTGATTTTAAAATAAAAGAAAAGGACGAAACATTGAAAATCTATACAACACGTCCGGATACTCTTTACGGTGTGACCTTTATGGTAATCGCTCCTGAACACCCTATAATCGAAAAATACAGGGACAGTATTTCAAATATCGATGACCTCGACGCTTATAAGGCTGAATGTTCTAAAAAGAGCGAATTTGAAAGAACTCAGCTTGTTAAGGATAAAACCGGCGTTAAGATCGAAGGACTTACGGCGATCAATCCTATCACATCAAAGGAGATACCTATATATATTTCCGATTATGTAATGATGGGCTACGGAACAGGGGCAATTATGGCTGTTCCGGCACATGATACCCGTGACTATGAATTTGCAAAAAAATTCGGTATAGATATAATTGAAGTTATAAAGGGCGGAGATATTTCTAAAGAAGCGTATACAGGCGACGGAGAAATGGTAAACTCCGGAGAACTTAACGGTATTGCTAACAAGAAAGACGCAATCGCTAAGATGCTCGAGATCCTTGAAAAGAAAGGCTGTGGAAAAAAGGGAGTTCAGTACAAAATGAAAGACTGGGCTTTCAACAGACAGAGATACTGGGGCGAACCGATTCCTATCGTTCATTGTCCCAAGTGCGGAATGGTCGCAGTTCCTTATGACGAGCTTCCGCTGAAGCTTCCAAAGGTAGAAAGCTTTGAACCGGGAAAGGACGGAGAAAGCCCTCTTGCTAAGATTGATTCATTTGTCAACTGTAAGTGTCCTAAATGCGGTGGCGACGCAAAGCGTGAGACCGATACCATGCCTCAATGGGCAGGATCCTCATGGTACTTCCTCCGCTACTGCGACCCCGATAACCGCGAAGACTTTGCTTCAAAGGAAGCTCTTGAATACTGGATGCCTGTTGACTGGTATAACGGTGGTATGGAACACGTTACAAGACATATGATTTACTCTCGCTTCTGGCATAAGTTCCTTTACGATATAGGCGAAGTTCCATGCAGTGAGCCTTATGCAAAACGTACTGCTCAGGGACTCATACTCGGACCTGACGGAGAAAAAATGAGTAAATCAAAGGGAAATGTTGTTGACCCTAACGATGTTGTGGATAATTACGGCGCTGATGTTCTCAGAGTTTATGTTCTCTTTATGGGTGACTATGAACAGGCTGCTCCGTGGAGCGAAAACAGCATGAAAGGCTGTAACAGGTTTCTTGACAGAATATGGGGACTTCAGGATATGCTTATTGATGGAGATGAGTACCGTCCTGAACTTATGAGCAGTATGCACAAGACTGTCAAGAAGGTTTCAGAGGATATTGAAACAATGAAATTCAATACCGCTATTGCTTCAATGATGTCACTGCTTAACGAGGTTTATGCTCTCGGCTCAATCAATAAAGCTGAACTCAGAAGCCTTCTTATAATCCTTAATCCGTTTGCTCCGCACATAACATCAGAAATGTATGAGCGTATATACGGCGGGTATATACACGAACAGAAATGGGTGGAATATGATGAAGCTCTTTGCGTAGACAAGGAAATTGAGATCGCAGTTCAGGTAAACGGAAAAATGAGAGCTAAAATAAATATTCCTGCCGATATGGAACAGGCGGACGTTCTTTCGCTGGCAAAACAGGATGAAAACGTTAAAAAGGAATGCGAAGGCAAGAATATTGTCAAGGAAATATATGTTAAAGGCAGACTTGTAAATATCGTTGCAAAATAATTTTTGATTTTTACAAAAATCAAGAAAAAAGGTCTTGACTATTAGGCAAAAATGCTGTATAATAATGAATGTGGTTTTATTTGGTGAGTAAAAGATCCGTGCGAAGAAGACAGAGAGAGGGTGGACCCTCGTTGAGAAGTCTGGAACCAGACGCCTTCACTATTCACCGTTTCGCATAAATAATAATTGGATCTTCATCAGATCACTCTGTCATTGGTGGCAAAGGGAGGGAATTTGATTATGGCAGAAATTCGTGTTGGAAAAAACGAAACTCTCGATACTGCTCTTAAGAGATTTAAGAGAAGCTGTGCTAAGGACGGCGTTATCGCTGAGGTTCGTAAAAGAGAACACTATGAAAAGCCTTCGGTAAAGCGCAAGAAAAAATCCGAAGCTGCTCGTAAGCGTAAATATTGATTTATCCATAAAGGCGGGCATATTGTCCGCCTTTTGTACTACTATTTTGATTAGCCTCAAGGGAGGAGATCCTTTATGTTTTTAAAACCAACTTATTATTTTGACTGTGCAACTGATATTTCATTAGAATTTTTAAATAAGCATAAGATCAAAGCTATTCTTCTTGACCTTGATAATACACTTACAACTCATAATAACCCCGTGCCGCCAAAGTCAACTCTTGAATGGCTTGATAAAATGAAATCGGCAGGAATTAAAATGATGATTGTTTCAAATAATTCCGCTAAGAGGGTTGAGCCTTTTGCAAAGGAGCTTGGACTTCCGTTTGTTTCAAGAGGTATGAAGCCTTTGACAAAAGGTTTTTCAGAGGCAATTAAAAAACTTGAAGTAAAAAAATCCGAAGTCTGCGCAGTGGGGGATCAGATATTTACAGACATTCTCGGTGCTAATCTTAAAGGAATAAGATCAATTTTCGTCTTTCCTATTGAACCTGAAAGCGGATTTTTGTTTAAGGTAAAAAGAGTTCTCGAAAAACCCTTTTTGCCAAAAAGATAAAGGAGTTTTTATGGAAAATAATGCTTTAATGTCGCTTGCCGGAAAGGCGTGTGAAATAAATACAACCGATAACTGGTACGAGGGAGTCATTCTCTCGCTTGACGGAGACTGGCTTGAAATTGACGAGGACGGAGAAAAAAAGCTTTTAAATGTATATCAGATTGAGTCGGTAACTCCTGTTTCTGCGGATAAGGAGACCCCTGAAAAAAGTCTTTTCGGCAAAAAGAAAAAGGATAAGGAGGATTTATGGTGAACGCAAGATTTGGTCCGGCGGGTAATTCCGATAGTTTTTCGGTTAAGTATAAATCAACTGTCAGCGCACCGGAATTTCTTAAAACCATGGGACTTGATCACTATGAGTATCAGTGCGGAAGAGGAGTTAAGGTCACTGATAAAACTGCCTTTGCTATAAGAGATAGGGCGATTGAAAACGAAATCACAATCTCTCTCCATGCCCCATACTTTATTTCTCTTTCAAGCTTGGAAGCTGAAAAGCGTGACAACAGCGTAAAGTATATTCTTCAGAGTTGCGATGCAGTTACTCGCCTCGGAGGGAACAGAATTGTTATACATAGCGGATCATGCTCGAAAATTTCTCGTGCAGACGCTCTTGAACTTGCAAAGCAAACTCTTATGAAAGCAAGAAAAGCCGCAGTAGAACAGGGGTTTGAAAATGTTATATTCTGCCCGGAAACGATGGGAAAAGTAAATCAACTCGGAAATCTGTACGAAGTTCTTGAGCTTTGTCGGCTTGATGAAACCTTTATTCCCTGTATTGACTTTGGGCACTTGAACGCAAGAGAATTCGGATATATAAAAGGAAAGGCAGAGTACGAAAAAATACTTGAGGAAATAGAAAACGCTATTGGCGCAGATAGGCTTAAAATTTTTCACAGCCACTTTTCAAAAATTATGTTTACAGAACCCGGCGGTGAAAAGAAGCATCTGACATTTGACGATAATCAGGGCTTCGGACCCGATTATGAACCACTCATGGAAATTGTTGCAAAAAAAGATCTTTCACCTGTTTTCGTGTGCGAAAGTGCAGGTACTCAGGCTGAGGACGCATTGACAATGAAAAAATATTATTTGTCTGTAAGATGATTTTCGGAGGCGACAGATTTGTTTATCAGAAAAATGTCTTTGGAAGACTATGAAAGTGTTTATTCCCTGTGGCGTACCGCCGAGGGAATGAGTCTTAACAATATCGATGACACAAAGGAGGGCATAGCCAGGTTTCTTGAAAGAAATCCAAGGACCTGCTATGTTGCAGAAAGCGAAGAAACCGGACTTGTAAAAGGAGCCATTCTCTGCGGTCATGACGGACGCAGAGGTTATATATATCACCTTGCGGTAGATGTTGCCGACCGTGGTCATGGGGTCGGGAGAGATCTTGTTGAAAAGGCTCTTTACGGGTTGAAACGCGAAGGTATTTCCAAGGTAGCCCTTATTGTGTTTGACGCAAATAACAAAGGCAACGACTTCTGGGAAAGTATCGGCTTTACTAAGCGAAGCAACCTTGTGTACAGAAATCAGGCTCTTCTTGAAATCGATAAACTTTAACTTGCAATGACCTGCAAAGAAAGGATCAAAACAATGAAAAAAATCCTTGTAATACACGGACCTAATTTAAACCTTCTTGGCGAGCGTGAACCAGGTGTTTACGGAAATGATTCATTTGAGGCAATTAATAAAGAATTTGTTGAAAAAGCAACACAGATGGGATTTGAAGCTGAAATATTTCAGTCAAACCACGAGGGAGCAATTATCGATAAACTCCATGAGTCAAGAAAAGAAGCCGATGCTGTTATACTTAACGCAGGTGCTTATACACATTATAGCTATGCGATTCGCGATGCTATCTCCGCAATTAAAATTCCGGTAATCGAAGTTCATTTAAGCAATATTCACGCACGGGACGAGTTCAGGCATACTTCGGTAATCGCTCCTGTCTGTAAAGGGCAGATTGCCGGATTTGGGAAAAATTCTTATTATGTTGCCCTTGAAGCAGTAAAATACATTCTGGAGGAACAATCATGAGCCGTTATCCTTTAGAGATTCTGAAAGAGAAGTTGAGTAAGATAAGCGACTGTGCAATAATTACAAACGATATTAACAGAAGATATTTCACCGGTATGAAGTCCAGTGCGGGAACTGTTGTGGTTTTTCCTGATGAAGCATATCTGATAATTGATTTCAGATATATTGAAAAAGCTCAGAAAACCGTTAAAAACTGTAATGTTATCATGCAGGAAAAATTGTTTGAACAAATAAATCACCTTGTCTCAAAGCATGGTGCAAAAACTGTTTTGATTGAATCAGAAAGCATGACCGTTTCGGAACTTTCAAAATTCAAAGCCAAACTCAATGCACAAATTGACAGTTCGGATAATCTTAGCGAAATTATCAAATCAATCAGGGTTATAAAATCTGACGAGGAAATCGAAAAAATCTCTCAGGCACAGAAAATTGCTGAACTTGGCTTTGAGCATATTCTTGAAATTGCAAGGCCGGGAATATCTGAGCGTGATATCCGGCTTGAGCTTGACTATTTCATGTTGAAAAACGGCGCTGAAGCATTGTCGTTTGACACTATCGCAATATCAGGAAAAAACACTTCTCTTCCTCATGGAACTCCGTCGGATAAAAAGATAGAAAATGGAGAGTTTGTTCTTCTTGACTATGGTGCGGTTGTAGACGGCTGGCACAGCGACATGACAAGAACTTTCTGCGTTGGAACTCCTGACAAAGAAATGAAATATGTTTATGATACGGTCTTGGAGGCACAAAAATCCGCTCTTGAAAAAGTCAAAAGCGGAATAACAGGTGCAGAACTTGATTTGGCAGCAAGAGATGTCATAAATAACGCAGGCTTTAAGGATAACTTCGGTCATGCTTTAGGTCACGGCGTGGGAATGGAGATACACGAAGCTCCTACTGCTTCGCCCTCGTGTAATAATGTTCTTGAAACCAATATGGTAATTACAGTTGAACCGGGTATTTATATCCCTGATAAATTCGGAGTCAGAATAGAAGATTTTGTGGTTGTAAAAGATAACGGCTGTATAAACCTTACATCTGCTCCAAAACATCTTATTTGTGTCTGATTTGATCTTTGTCTGAATCGATGAGGATTTTTATTGCATCAACAGCACAGGTTATGGCTTTGGTGGAATCGTCTGTCATCTTGTCCGGAAGTCCGGCTTTGGATCGCTCAACATTCCATAAAGCAGTAAGAACACCGGAACATCTTGCTTTTCTTGCGATTCCAACGGAGAATATAGCCGCACACTCCATTTCAGATGTAAGACAGCCGCATTTCAGGTAAGCTTCCCATCTTTCGTTAATATCACGATAAACCGGTGAGTTTTCAGGCTCAACCTCTCCGTAAAAGCTGTCCTTGGAATGAACGACTCCAACGTGATAGCTGTTTCCTGTTTCACCTGTGCAAAGCTTTTTGGCAGCTTTTTCAAGGGCACATACGACTTTGTGATCGGCAACGGCAGGGTAGCCAATGGGAATGTATTCTCTTGATGTGCCTTCGCCACGTACTGCTCCCGACGCAATTACAAGATCTCCTCCGGACACGGACAGATCCATTCCGCCGCTTGTGCCAACACGGATAAAGGTATCAGCTCCGCATTTTATAAGCTCCTCAACTGCAATTGCCGCAGAAGGTCCGCCGATACCTGTAGAGCAGACCGTTACTTTCTCACCGAGCAAATAACCTGTGTAAACATTGTATTCACGGTTACAGGCGACTTGCTTTGAATTGTCAAGAAGCGCAGCGATCTTTGGAACTCTTCCCGGATCTCCCGGCAAAATTACATATCTGCCGACTTCATCGGGAATTGTTTTTATGTGGAATTGTCTTGCAGTGTCAATTATAGATGCCATAGCAATACTCCTTTCAAAATTGATTGTACAAAATAAACAAAAACTTTCAACAATAGTTCTTATTGATTTATTATAACACCAAAAATAACTTTTCGCAAGGGGTTTTTGGAAAAACGCAAGAAAAAGTTCTTGACAAAATTAAAAAATCGGAATATAATAAAAACAGTAATTAAATATTGTTTAAATCCTTTGAGCAAAAGTAAGTAGCTTATCAATCGGGGTTTCAGAGAGTCTGTGGTGGTGTGAAGCAGATACAGGCGAGATAAGTGAATGGATTTGTGAGGAGTCAGCGGAAAGGTTAATAATAACTGAGTATTACTGAACGAGTATCCTGCGTTAGTGGACAGAGATATTAAAAGCTTGTGCTTGCGTATCTTGCTGAGGCAGCTGTAGTAATACAGATGTAAAATTGGGTGGCACCACAATAGTCTATTGTCCCATTGCGTTAATGCAATGTTGACAATGGGCTTTTTTTATTGAATTTTATAAGGAGGAAAAAATATGCTTTATCCTGAAATCAGTACAGTTAAGGAGCTTATGAAGGAATATAAAACCGTTCCTGTATTTTATGAAATACTGATAGACTCTTATACTCCTGTCGAAATGTTTAACGCTCTTCATTCTGCCTATAAAAACTGCTTCATTCTTGAATCGGTTGATAACTCGAACCAATGGGGACGCTATTCATTTGTTGGAATTAATCCCAAATCAGAAATTATAATCAGAAATAAAGTTGCAGAAGTAATTGAAAACGGAAATGTTAAAACTGTTGACGCCTCGGATCCAAACGAACTTATTTCCAAGATCATCAACGACCACCGTTCACCGAAATTCAACGATAAGCCTAAGCTTACAGGGGGCTTGATGGGGTATTTTGCATACGATATGGCAAGATACTTTGAAAAAACTCTTGTAAATCCCCCTGAGGACGACCTTCAGATGCCGGATGCAGACCTTTTCTTGTTTGATGAGATCGTTGCATATGATCATTTGAGCAATAAGGCGGTAATTATCCTCAATATCCACGGAACAGACGATCTCGACAAGCAGTATGCTGACTGCGAGAAAAGAAAGGACGAAATCATCTCAGTTCTGAAGAATCATACGCCTGCTCACAGAACTTCGGAAAAAAGATGCGGCGAAATTATTGTCAAATCAAATATTTCTAAGGAAAAATACCTTGAAAATGTTGAAAAGGCTAAGGAATATATCAGAAACGGCGACATATTCCAGGTTGTTCCGTCCCAACGCTTTGAGATAGAAAATCCTCCCGATAGCTTTGATGTTTACAGAGCATTGCGTTCAACTAATCCTTCTCCTTATCTTTACTACTTTACAGGTAAGGATTATGCGGTTGCAGGGGCTTCTCCGGAGATGCTTGTTTCGGTAAACGGACGAACTATTGTTACAAAGCCTATAGCAGGAACCATCAAAAGAGGAGTTACAGATGACGAGGATTATCAAAACGAGCAGAAGCTTGTAAACGATCCGAAGGAAAGGGCTGAGCATACTATGCTTGTCGACCTGGGGCGAAATGATATCGGAAGAGTTTGCGAATTTGGCTCTGTTGAAGTTACAGACTTTATGTTTGTTGAAAGGTATTCAAAGGTAATGCATCTTGTTTCAAATGTAAAGGGTATTCTGAGAGAGGACAAAAAGCCTATAGAAGCGCTTATGTCTGTTCTGCCTGCCGGAACTCTTTCCGGTGCGCCAAAGGTAAGGGCAATGGAGATCATCGACGAGCTTGAAACTACAAAAAGAGGTCTTTACGGTGGCACAGTAGGATATCTTGGCTTTGACGGAAATCTTGATACATGTATTGCAATAAGGACTGTGTTGTTTAAAAACAATAAAGCTTATGTTCAGGCAGGCGGTGGCGTTGTTCTTGACAGCGTTCCTGAAAACGAATACCAGGAGTCTTGCAACAAGGCTCTTGCAGTTATAAATGCAATTAAGGAAGCAAGAGATATCTGATTGGTTTAAGGAGGTATTTAACATGATCTTAATAATAGACAACTACGACTCGTTTACCTATAATCTCTATCAGTACATGGGAACTCTCTATCCGGAAATTGAAGTTGTAAGAAATGATGAAATTACCATTGAGGAAATTGAAAAGCTTCACCCGGAGGCAATAGTTATTTCACCGGGACCGGGTTACCCTAAGGACGCAGGAATATCAATCGAAGTAATAAAGACCTTTTGCACTACAACTCCTATACTCGGTATTTGCCTTGGGCATCAGGCTATTGCAGAGGCTTTCGGCGGAAAAGTTGTACCGGCGCATAATAAGCTTCACGGAAAAGCCTCAGAGATCATAATTACCGTTACAAATCCGCTTTTCAGCGGGCTTCCGGAAAAAATCAGCGTTGCAAGATATCATTCGCTTATTGTTGACTCTGTGAGTCTTCCGCCTTGCCTCAGAGTTATCGGCGTTGATGAAACAGGTCAGATAATGGCTATACGGCATAAAGAATACCCAACCTACGGCGTTCAGTTCCACCCTGAATCAATTCTGACCGACTCCGGAAAGAGAATTATTTCAAACTTTATAAACGATGTTGTGGGGATAGAAGCCGCAAGAGTTAAAATTCCTCCGGTTCCGGAAAATGAAAGGGTAGAACTCAAACCTTTCATTGCAAAAGTCTGCGATGGTATCAGCCTTACAGAAGAGGAAGCCTATAAGGCAATGGACATAATCATGAGCGACAGAGCCACAAACGCCCAGATAGCAGGACTTCTTACCGCTCTCAGAATGAAAGGCGAAACTATAGACGAAATAACAGGGTTTGCTAAGGTTATGAGAGCCAAAATGGCTGACCTCAAAAATTGCGAGCATACTCTTGATATAGTAGGAACAGGTGGTGATCTTGCATTTACATTCAACATTTCAACTACAAGCTCATTTGTTATTGCAGGTGCAGGACAGCTTGTTGCAAAGCACGGAAACAGAAGTGTTTCTTCAAAGAGCGGTGCGGCTGACGTTCTGGAATCTCTTGGAGTAAAAATCAACACAACTCCCGATGAGGCTGCCAAATGTATAGGTGAAACTGGGATATCCTTTCTTTTCGCACAGAATTATCATGCTGCGATGAGATTTGTAGGACCTGCAAGAAAACAACTTGGAATCAGAACAGTGTTTAATGTTTTGGGCCCTCTTGCAAACCCTGCAAAGGCTGAATATATGATACTCGGAGTATGTGATGAGAATCTTCTTGAACTTATGGCAAGAGTCTTAATGAACCTTGGGATAAAAGCCGCAATGCTTGTTATGGGACGAGACAGACTTGATGAAATCTCAATTTCAGATAAAACTGCTGTTTGTGAAATAAACGGCGGAAAGATAATCAAGTACGATATTGACCCGAGAGATTACGGAATGAGATTGTATAGCAAGTCTGATGTAGTCGGAGGGACTCCTGAAGAAAACGCAAAAACCACTCTTGGTATCTTGAAGGGGGAAATAACAGGAGCAAAACGGGATATTGTTCTTTTAAATTCAGGGTGTGCTCTTTATATAACAGGCAAAGCAAAGTCAATTGAAGAGGGCATTGAAATGGCAAAGGATTCAATTGACAACGGAAAAGCTTACGAAAAACTTCTGGAACTTATTGAATTTACAAACAGGTAGGTAACATAATGATACTTGACGATATAGTTTATAAACGAAAATTGCAGCTTGAAAGAGAAAAGTCGAAAATTTCCCTTGAACAGATGAAAGAACTTGCTGAAAATAACAAAAGGGAAGCCGGAAGATTTTTTAACGCTTTGTCCGGAGATGAGATGAGCTTTATTTGTGAAGTTAAAAAGGCAAGTCCTTCAAAGGGCGTTATTTCACGGAATTTTAAGCCCCTTGAAAATGCGATAAGCTACGAAAAAGCAGGGGCTGCCGCAATAAGCTGTCTTACCGAAGAACATTATTTCATGGGCAGTATAAAATATCTTGAAAAGATAGCGCAAAATACTTCTATCCCCGTTCTCAGAAAGGACTTTATTTTTGACGTCTATCAGATATATGAAGCTGCTGCAAGAGGAGCGGGTGCAGTTTTGCTGATAGCTGCAATTTTAAATGCGGAACAACTTGAAAAGTTTATCGAAACTGCAAAATGCGTCGGACTTGACTGCCTTGTAGAAGTTCATAACGAGGAAGAGCTTGAAAATGTATTAAATACGAATGCGGAAATCATCGGAATAAATAACCGTGATCTCAGGACCTTTGAAGTTTCACTTGATACGACAGAAAGATTGGCAAAGTTTGTTCCGAGAGAAAAAATTCTTGTTTCTGAAAGCGGAATAAAAACAGCTGAAGACGTAAAAAAGCTATACGACTGCGGAGCGAGAGCTGTTCTTATAGGTGAAACAATGATGCGAAGCGGAAATATCTACGATACGTTAAATTCCCTCAGGAGGTTTTGAAAATGTCTGTAAAAATCAAAATTTGTGGAACAAGACGTCGTGAGGACGCAGAGTATATTAACGAATTTATTCCGGACTACTGCGGATTTATTCTGTCAGAAGGTTATAAAAGAACAGTTTCAAAACAGGACTTTCCGTCTTTGCAAAAAAGGATTTCACCTGAAATCAAAAAAGTCGGGGTCTTTGTAGATGAAAAAATTCAAAATATTCTTTGGTTTGGAAAATACCTTGACGTTATTCAGCTCCATGGAAATGAAAACGGTGAATATGTTGATCTGTTACGAAATAATTTTGGCGGAGAGATATGGAAAGCGGTAAAGGCGAAAACTGTATCTGACGTAGAATCGGCAAATAACTTGAATGTTGACAGAGTATTAGTAGACAGCTTTGCTGAAGGCATGGCCGGAGGAACGGGAAAAGTCCTTGATGCTTGTTTGGTAAAGCAGGCTTCAATTTCAAAACCTTTTTTTGCGGCAGGCGGCATCAATTCACAAAATGCAACTGAAATTATTGCAAAGCTTTCTCCTTACGGAGTGGATCTTTCAGGCTCAGTTGAAACAAACGGCGCTAAGGACAGGGAAAAAATAAAGGAAATAATCACAATTATCAGGAGGATAGATCAGAATGGGTAAAATTGGACGATACGGAGAATACGGAGGACAGTATGTTCCCGAAACTGTAATGAACGCTGTTCATGAAGTGGAAGACGCTTATAACAAATATAAAAACGATCCGGAGTTCAAGGCTGAGCTTGCCGATCTTTATGTTAATTACGCAGGCAGACCATCTCTTCTTTATTATGCTGAAAAGATGACAAAGGACTTGGACGGAGCAAAGGTCTATATAAAGCGTGAGGATCTGAATCATACTGGTTCTCACAAAATAAATAATGTACTGGGCCAGCTCTTGCTTGCAAAGAGAATGGGCAAGAAAAGGATCATTGCAGAAACAGGAGCGGGACAGCACGGCGTTGCAACTGCTACAGTGTGCGCACTTATGGGACTTGAATGCGAGGTCTACATGGGTGCAGAGGATATGAAAAGACAATCCCTGAACGTTTACCGTATGAATCTTCTGGGCGCAAAGGTGACGGGAGTTTCATCCGGTACAAGCACCTTAAAAGACGCTATAAATGAGGCTATGAGAGACTGGTGTTCAAATATCGAAACGACTTATTACTGCATAGGTTCGGTAATGGGACCACATCCGTATCCAGAAATGGTAAGAGACTTTCAGAAGGTCATAAGTGAAGAAATAAAGAAACAGATTCTTGAGACGGAGGGCAGACTCCCCGATGCGGTTGTAGCCTGCGTCGGAGGAGGGTCAAACGCAATAGGGGCATTCTATAATTTCATTGAGGATAAAGACGTAAGACTAATCGGTGCGGAAGCCGCAGGAAAGGGAATAGATACAACTCTTCATGCGGCAACTATGGCAAAAGGTTCTCTCGGTATTTTTCATGGAATGAAATCGTTGTTTTTGCAGAACGACTACGGTCAGATCGACGAGGTATTTTCAATTTCCGCAGGGCTTGACTATCCGGGAGTGGGCCCTGAACACGCATATCTTCGTTCTATAGGCAGGGCTGAATATGTAAGCATCACCGACGAAGAAGCTGTCTGCGCTTTTGAATATCTTTCAAAGACCGAGGGGATTATCCCGGCTATTGAATCATCTCATGCTGTTGCTGCGGCAATGAAAATTATTCCTGAAATGGATAAGGACAAGATTGTTGTAATAAATCTTTCCGGCAGAGGAGATAAGGACGTTTATTCTATAGCAAAATACAGAGGAGTTGATATAAATGAAGAATAGGATTGAACTTTGCTTTGAAAATCTTGAAAAACAAGGGAAAAAGGCGCTTATCACCTTCGTAACGGCAGGCGATCCCGACCTTGATACAACTGAAAAAGTAGTTATTGAAATGCTTGAAAACGGAGCAGATATCGTTGAAATCGGAGTGCCATTTTCAGATCCTATCGCTGAAGGACCTACAATTCAGAAAGCTTCGCTTCGCTCCCTTAAAAACGGAACTACTCTCGATAAAATCTTTGAGTGCGTTGAAAAGATACGTATGAAAACGGACAAACCTCTTGTGCTTATGATGTACTTAAATACAATTTTCAGATACGGTACGGAAAAATTCTTTGCTCTTTGCAAACAAAAGGGAATTGATGGAGTTATTGTCCCGGATATGCCTTTTGAGGAACGTGACGAGATACTTGAATATGCTGAAAATAACGGAATATTCAATATAAATCTTGTTGCGCCTACATCTCATGACAGGATTAAAATGATTGCAAGGGAAAGCAAAGGATTTCTCTACTGCGTTTCCTCAACGGGAGTTACAGGAACAAGAAAAGAATTCAAAACTGATTTTGATGAATTTTTCGGAACAATTAAAAAGTATGCTGTATGCCCTTATTGTGTTGGTTTTGGAATATCCGGTCCTGAGCAGGCTAAGAAAATGTCAGCTTATTGCAGCGGAGTAATAGTAGGAAGTGCAATTGTAAGTATTGTTGAGGAGTATGGAGCAGATTCTCCGCTAAAGGCAGGAAAATTTGTAAAAACTCTAAGGGACGCCATGGACTGTTAAATAATTCGGAGCGGTAAATTTCCGCTCCTTTTTTATTGACAAGTAAAATAAAGAATGATATCATTTTAAAGGGAACGGGGTGAGGCGAGTGGATATTTTAAGATTTAACGAAGCCTGCAATAAAATAATGGGAAAAGAGCGTGAAAGAAAAGGTATCGGAACCTTAGGCGAGAGAACTCTTCACGCAGTTTTAAAAGAATATTACGAGCCGGATAACAGCTCTCATGAAATAAAGATAGGAAGATATTTTGCAGATATTGTGGGAGAAAACGGTATAATAGAAATTCAGACAAGACAGCTTTCTAAGCTTGTACCAAAGCTGAAATGCTTTCTTGAAGTCTGCCATACGACTGTGGTATATCCTGTTGCCAAGGTAAAATATGTGCGATGGCTTGACGAGGAAACGGGCGAAATATCAAATCGGAGAAAATCACCTGCCTCATATGATCAATTTTCTGTGTTTTATGATATTTACCCATTGAGAAATTTTATTACTGACCCGAATTTTCATCTTATTATCTGCTTGCTTGAAATTGAAGATATAAGAAGTCTTAACGGCTGGTCTGAAAATAAAAAAAGAGGATCTTCCCGCTATGACAGGATTCCGATTTCGATTTTAGAGGAAATTTCACTTTTTTCTGTTGAGGACTATAAAAAATATCTTCCCAAATTAAAAACTGAAGATTTTACATCTCTTGAATATGCAAAAGAATTTAATATTTCGAGAAGTATCGCAAGAAGCGTTCTGGGCGTTCTGGAAAGCACTGGTCTTGTAAAGAGAACAGGGAAAACAGGAAATAATATTTTGTTTTCAGTTGTCAGTCGAGTGTAAAAATACTGTAAAATTGCTTTTCAAAAATCATTTTCTGTGATATAATATTAATATCTATATATATAAAAGAAAGGAACAATCTCAAATGAAGAAGAAAATCATGTCTTTTACAGCTCTGCTTGTTACCATGACAATTGTTTTTACTACCTTTGCAGGCTTTGCATCGGCTATGAATTTCAATACAAACGTTGATCTTTATTCAGAGGCTGCATATATGGTAAACCTTGACACGGGAGAAGTAGTGGTTTCAATAAATGCTTCCGAAGAGAGAGTGCCGGCGTCGCTTACAAAAATAATGACCTGCGTTGTTATTCTTGATATGTTCAAGGACGACCTTGACGCTCTTGAAACTACTAAGGCATCGGGAGGGATCGACGCTTTTGAAGAGCTTTGGGGAACAAATTGCTCTACTGCCGATATACAGATGAATGAAGAAGTAACATATATAGATCTTCTTCATGCCCTCATGATACCGTCTGCCTGCGAGGCTGCAAATATTCTTGCAATAAATTCCGCAGGCAGCATTTCTGCCTTTGTAAAGCTTATGAATGCAAAGGCTGTTGAGCTTGGAATGACTAACACTCACTTTTCAAACACTCACGGACTGTTCCCTGAAGATAACTATACCTCATGCGAGGATATTGCCAAACTTTGCGAATATGCAATTGAAACTTATCCTCTTTTCTGCGAAATTGTTTCAAAGCCGAATTACCAGATGGCTGCCACATCCGATCATCCTGATGGAACGACTATTGTAAATACAAATAAAATGCTTCAGGTTGGTTCAGAATACTATTATAGTTATGCTAAGGGAATTAAAACCGGCTTTCTTGACGAAGCCGGAAGATGCCTTGCTTCTTATGCTGAAATGGACGGAATGACTTACCTTATAGTTACAATGGGCGCTCCTTCCGAGGATAGCGAGGGCAACAGTGTTATGTATAACTGCATAGACCATGCCGCACTTTATAAATGGGCTTTTTCTCAGCTTGAATTTACAGAGGTGCTTTCCTCTGAATCAGAAATAACCGATATTGACGTTGGACTTGGAGACGGAAGGACAACCGTTAATTTAAGACCTGCAAAAACATACGAATGTCTTTGGCCCAAAGCCCAGACGGTAAGTGAAAGCGATTCTGAAGAAATTGCGGCTTATAAGGAAAGTATTGAAAAAATCACTGATATCAGAAAGAAAATAAGTCTTAATGAAAATGTAGTTGCCCCTGTTAAAGAGGGAGATGTTCTTGGCCAGGTGGAGCTTACATATGAAGGTCAGACTCTTGCCGTTATCGATCTTGTTGCAACATCTTCTGTCGAGCGTTCGACAGTAAAGGAAAAAACTGAGGTGGCAAAAAGCTTTACAAGCTCCGTTCAGTTTAAAATAGTTATTGCAGTAGTTGCAGCAGTCGTAATAATTTATTTTATAATTTTCTTTGTGATCGTAAATAAATCCATGAAAAATAAAAAGAAAAGAAAGTCACGCAGATAATATTGTTCATGCTATGTAAGGCGAACTTCGGTTCGCCTTTTACTTTTATCCCGAATAATTCCTTATTGCCCTGCAAAGTGAATATACCTGGCTTTCGCTGTTGAAATACGATGGCGAAAAACGCACTGTTCCTTGAGAAAGCGTTCCCAAAGTTCCATGTGCAAGGGCTGCGCATTGAAGTCCGCCTCTCAGGGCAAATCCTTTTTCGTTTAGATAAGAAGCAACTATTTCCGAGGATATGTCCCCGATATTGAAGGAAACTATAGGAACTGAATTTTTTCTGCTGCTGTAGAATTTTATATTCTTTACTCCTTTGCAGCATTCCAAAAACAGATCGCATAGTCTGTCCTCTTTTGCTTTAATTTTGTCGGAGCCTGTACTGTTTACAAAATCAATTCCCTTTGAAAGTCCGTAAATTCCCGGAACATTTACAGTTCCGCTTTCAAGCCTTTCGGGAAGCAATGCGGTCTGTTCGAGTTCCCATGATGAAGCGCCTGTGCCGCCTTCAATTATTGTATCCAGAGAAAATTTCCCGTCGGTAACAAGAAGTCCCGTTCCGGCAGGACCGTATAATCCCTTGTGCCCGGATGTGCAAAGAATGTTTATTCCGTCGCTGAGAGAAACCGGAATCACCCCGGAAGCCTGTGCGCAGTCGCATATAAAACATATGCCTCTTTCTGTGCAAAGCGTTCCTATTTCCCTGACCGGAAGTATCTGTCCCGTGACGTTTGACGCAGCAGTGCAGCATATGCATTTTGTGTTGGGCTTTATAAGTGAATTTATATTTTCAAGTGTTTCATCAGCCTTATCAGAAACTTTAAAAACAGAATATTTTATTATTCCTTTTTCGTAAAGAGCATGAACAGGTCTTGAAACTGAATTGTGTTCAAGAGAGGAGATTATAATATGATCTCCTTTTTTCAATATGCCTTTGATCGCCATGTTTATAGCCGTTGTTGCATTTGAAGTAAAAACTGTGTTTTCAGTAAGGGAGGAAAAAAATTTCCCGGCTTTTGTTCTTGCATTATAAACTATCCTTGCCGCGTCAAGAGATATTCTGTGCCCGCTTCTTCCAGGATTTCCTCCATATTTTTTCACAGCCTCAGAAACCGCAAAAGCTACCGAAGCAGGCTTTGGATAGGTGGTTGCGGCGTTGTCAAAATTTATCAATTTGGATCATTCCTTTCGCTATCTGTCAGCAGGAAAGTTCCTGCAGCCGTTTCGTCCCTTATTGCGAGGGACTTTTTATTTTGCGCCCGTGATGATAATATCATTAAATTCATAGTCACAATGCATTGTATGCCTTGCACTTAATTCCGTATCCTTCAAGTATTTCAATGATTTTTTCCGGCTCTCCGTCAGCTTTTATTGAATATCCGCAGCCGCTTCCTAAATTTTTTGGAGTCCTTATTATCTCGCTTCTGATATTCATAGAAGATAAAATATTTTTTGCTTTCATAGCGTAAGTTATAGAAGTAAGAGCAATAATTGCTTTTGCCATAAATACTCAGCCTTTCATAATCAGATTGTTTTATTGCTTATATATTTTATGCGAAACTATTTAAACTTGCTTTTGATATTTTAATGTTTTGTTGAAAAAAAGGTGTAAAAACCGTATTGTTTAATAAAAATTATCAAAAATATACTTGTCAAAAAACTTGTATTATGATAAAATTAATTTAGGTTTAAATGCGGTAATTAATATTGCAGTTTATGGGGTGAATTAATTTGATCTTAAATTATATACATGAAGTGCTCAGCGCTCTTGTCAGCGTTTTCAAATCTATCTCTATTCCTGATATTATCGATATGGCACTTCTTTCATACCTTATTTACCATGGTATACGACTTGTAAGAGAAACAAGGGCACAGCAGCTTATAAAAGGTATCGTTATTATATGCGTCGGATATATGATTTCTAATTTTCTCGAACTAAAGACAATGACATTTCTTTTGAGGACTGTTTTTCAGTGGGGAATTCTTGCTATCATAATACTGTTTCAGCCTGAACTCAGAAGAGTACTTGACAAAATGGGAAGAACTAAGATGGTTGACCTCTCTGTCTTTTCAAGCAGTGATCCTGGAAATCTTGAAAGTAAGTGGAGCAAGGCCATCGAAGCTATAGTTGACGCTGCGGGGGACCTTTCCGCAACAGCAACAGGGGCGCTTATCGTCTGTGAAAGACAAACTAAACTTGGTGAGCAGATCGACACGGGAACAATACTTAACTGTACTCCAAGCGCCGCTATATTCGGGAATATTTTCTTTCCCAACACTCCGCTTCATGACGGAGCTGTAATAATCCGTGACGGAAGTATTCTTGCTGCAGGTTGCTTTCTTCCTAAGCCCCAGAAAGAAGAACTAATTAATAAACAGCTTGGGTCAAGACACCGTGCTGCCATCGGAATGAGTGAAAACTCCGACGCAATAGTTGTAGTTGTTTCGGAGGAAACAGGAACTATTTCTGTTGCCGAGGACGGTGAGCTTACCAGAGGCTTCAACAAGGACAGCTTAAGAAAGCTTTTAAGACAAAGACTTATGCCTAATGATACAACAAGTGCTTCAACCAAAAAGAAATTTACCGAAAGGGTGAGAACAAAATGGAAAAACGGAAAAAGAAATTAAAGCTTTTTGATTCCTTTCGCAATGATCTTGTACTTCGTGTTTTTTCAATTGTTCTTGCTGTTGTGATTTGGATCATTCTTTCAATTACCTTGTTCCCAACAATCTATATAACAGTATATGATGTTCCGGTAAAACTTGAGATTGAGGGTACAGAAGTTGAATCAAACGGACTTTCCGCTCTTAATTTTGATGAGGATACGACTGTAGATGTAAGGTTGAGCGGTATGCGTTATGAAATAGGTAACTATAGCTCCTCTGATCTTATCGCTACACTTAATATTGATGATGTGACCAAGGCCGGAGTTTATGATCTGTCGGTTAATGTCAGATCAGCTAACGACGACAACTGCGAAATCCTCAATGTTTCACCGTCAAAGGTAAGGGTTTCCTTTGATACAATCCAGTCGGTAGAGCTTCCCATTGAGGTTGAATACACAGGAATAAGTGCAGAAGACGGATATACCCTTAAGACTCCTGTAGTAGATCCCGAAACGGTAAGAATCAGCGGACCGGAGGAGGATATTGAAAAAATCGACCGTGCTGTTGTAAGTGTAACCGGCGATGGAAACAGACTCACGGAATCCTATACGACTTCCGATACCGAGCTTGTTCTGTATACAAAGGATGCGGCTGTTATAGACCAGACTAACCTTTCCTTCTCAAAGGAAACATTCAGCGTAACATTCCCGGTTTATATGTCAGTAACCGTTCCATTTACTCTGACCATTCAGCAGTGCCCTTCAAATTTCGATCAGAGTATTCTCAAATATTCCTTTGACCCTGAAACAATAACAATACTTTCAAGCGGAAATATTGCGAATATAAGCTCTAAAAATGCAGGATATCTATATCTAAACCAGATAGATCTCGAAACTGAATATACATTTAATATCGAGCTGGACAACGGTCAGATAAACGACAGTGGTATCGATACGGTTACTGTCAAGTTTGACGACACAGGCTTTAGCTCAAAAGTGTTCAACCTTAACAGTTCGCATATTCAGGTTATAAATAAAATTGCAGGAAAGTCTGTTGAGGTTAAAACCGAAAGGATATCCAATGTTGTAATTTATGGACCTACAGACGTTATCCAGAAACTTACCGCAGACGACCTCGTGGCAGAATACGACATGGAAGGAAGCCAGCTCGATAACGGCTCATATGAGGCGAATGTTCGTATCTATGCTCCTAATGTTGATACAGTATGGTGCTACGGAAGCTATGAGATAATAGTTTCAATTTCAGACGAAGATTCAGAATAATAAAATAATAAAATCAACCGCTCCTGAATTTTTAATCGGAGAAAAGCCGATTATTAAGCTTGCTTAAAATCAGCTTAGACGATTGCAATTCGTCACTGATAATGACAAGACTTTGTTTAGAGCGTTGCTCTTCAGAATTTCAGTGTAGGTTAATTCAACGCTGAAATTGTGAATGGAATCTGCCACTTATTCGGCAGGGCATATTTGCGACATTGTTATGCAGTGGAACGGTTTCTTAATGGAGTAAGCTTATGCCTATACTTATTTCTGATGTTAAAACAGATATAAACTCTAAGCCGGATGAAGCTGTAGAAAAAGCTTTGAAAAAACTTGGAAAGCTTAGATTCGGCATTGTAAAAAACGAGATTTATAAAACATCTCTCGATGCAAGAAAACAAAATGATATCCATTTTGTACATACGGTTTATGCTGAACTTGATAATATCGAGCATGAAAAGGAAATTTCAAAAAAGCTTTCATTTGTGAAATATATAGATAACTCAAAACCTGCCCCGGAAATCTCAAAAGTTAAAAAAAGAGGAAGAGTGGTAGTCACGGGTTTTGGACCTGCGGGTATGTTCTGCGGACTTCTTCTTGCTGAGTACGGATACAAGCCTGTTATACTTGAACGGGGAGATAAAATCGAAAATAGAGAAAGAATTGTAAACTCCTTTTGGAACGGGGGAAACCTTGACGATAATTCAAACGTTCAATTCGGAGAGGGAGGTGCAGGTACTTTCTCTGACGGAAAGCTGACAACAAGAATTAAAGATCCCCTTTGCAGATATGTTCTTGAAAGGTTTTGTGAATTTGGCGCACCTGAAGAGATTCTATTTAAAGCAAAACCCCATGTGGGTACCGATAAGCTTAGGACTATTGTTAAAAATATAAGAGAACGGATAATTTCTCTCGGAGGCGAAATCAGATTTTTAACCAAGCTTGAGGACTTCAAGATTGAAAATTCTAATATAAAATCTATTATTGCAGGGGGAGAGGAAATAGAAGTTTCCGCAGTTGTTCTTGCAGTAGGACACTCCGCAAGAGATACTTTTGAACTTCTTTTTGAGAAAGGAGTTTTTCTTGAACCAAAACCATTTGCGGTTGGTGCAAGAATTGAACATAGGCAGACAGATGTTGATGAAAGCCTTTACGGGAAAAATGCAGGAAATCCGTTGCTTCCGAAAGGAGAATATCAGCTTTCATTTCGTGATAAGTCCGGTCGTGGATGCTATACGTTCTGTATGTGTCCGGGAGGAGTAGTTGTTCCGTCGTCAAGTGAAAAGGGCGGTATCGTCACAAATGGTATGAGTGAATTTGCAAGAGATAAGGAAAATGCAAACGCCGCTGTTGTGGTTTCGGTTACACCCGACGATTTTGGGAAAAATCCACTTGACGGAATGTATTTTGCAAGGCGTATAGAACGGAACGCATTTAAGAAAACCGGCTCTTATGCTGCTCCTGCAATTAAAAGCGGCGATTTTATTTCAACAGCTTCTTCAAGTAAAATTTCTGTTTGTCCAACCTATTCATTAGGAGTATCGTACTGCGGTTTTGAAGACGTTCTTCCTGAATTTGTTATAAGCACAATGCAGGCAGGGCTATACGATTTCGGGAGAAAAATGAAGTGCTTTAAATATCCCGACGCTGTACTGACCGCTCCTGAAACAAGAACATCATCGCCGGTGAGAATTACAAGAAATGAAAAGGGAACATCACTCTCTTTAGATAACCTTTATCCCTGCGGTGAGGGTGCAGGTTACGCAGGAGGAATAACCTCCTCTGCAGTTGACGGACTTAAAACGGCAATAAAAATCATTGAAGCTTTTTCATCTGATACTTGATTTTTAAATCGTAGCAAAGCATTGATAATTACATCTCTTTCAGAGCTGAACATCTCTTTCTGAGCTGTGCTTAATCACGTTGCGACGAAAAGCAGCATTGCCGCAAAGCGCGAGGTGAGTGAAGAACTTGGACTTGACCTTGATATTGAGAACTCAAGACCGGTTATTACTGTGAACTTTGATGCTGGTTTTGATGATATTTATGTTGTTACAAAAGATGTTGAGCTTAGCGAACTGACATTGCAGTATGAGAAAGTAAAGGATGTAAAATGGGCTTCAAAAGAAATGATTTTCTCAATGATTGATGAGGAAATATTTATCCCATGGAAAAAGGAACTTGTTGGTCTGCTATTCACAATGAAAGATTGAGCAGTAGTTTTAAGATGAGATATTAAGGCTTGTTTTGCTTGGCTTGCATGGTTTCATAAGTTTATATTGACATAATACTGTAAATGTGATATACTAAGTAAGTATTTTGGGGTATTAGCGCAGTTGGGAGCGCACCACACTGGCAGTGTGGGGGTCAGGGGTTCAAGTCCCCTATACTCCACCAAAGAAGCACTGCGATTTTGATACAATGTGTATCAGGGTTGCGGTGCTTTTTCTTGCTCTTTTCAGAATAATCTGATAGTATAAAGTAAATCTGGTATTCAGGAGACGGATATGAAAAATC
>CALWNN010000037.1 GCA_944382845.1 uncultured Clostridia bacterium | reverse complement strand
TGGCGGAGAAGGAGGGATTCGAACCCTCGATGAGCTATTAACCCATACACGAGTTCCAGTCGTGCGCCATAAACCGGGCTAGGCGACTTCTCCACAGTTTAGTTTTAATTTTGTAAAATCTACAACGTTGAATATTATATCATATTTCGTTTTAAATTGCAATAGAAATATTTAATTTAACAGATAGTTTTAAGATTGTTATTAAATGAATTTGTTTTTATGCAGCCCGTTTTGTAAATTATATATTAAGTTATAAATTCCTCTTTTAATTTTTAAATAAATATGATATAATGTTTTGTAGATTTTCGCAGATAATGCTGATTTAAAGGTATTTAAGGTTATTATAAGAAAGGAATGTGATTAAAATGGCTTCCAGACCTATTTTGAAACGTCTTAAATATAAAAATATCGCAGCGACTCTTGCTGTTATTCTTGTGTTTATTCTTGCAATATCCGCTGCTTGCTCGGATAAATCTGATGATAAGTCTGATAAAAATAACGATAAGAATTCTATTCTTTCAACAAATGATTCTGACAAGGACAGCAGCAAAAGCGATAATTCCTCAGACGATGACAACAACAGCGAAAACACAGGAGGCTCATCTGAAACTTTAAGTAAGAATTACAAGTATGTTTCAATTTCCAACGAAGAAAACCTGCACCTTGGAAACCTCATACTTATTAATAATGATTACGCTTATACAGGAGGAAAGCCGTCAGATCTTGCAAGCTCTTTTGATTATATGACAAACTCCGAAGATGTTAAAATTATGTCAATAAAGGACAACACAGTTGAAGCAAAGAAAACTGTTCTTGAAAGACTTAACAGTATGCTTTCTGATTTCTATAAGGATACAAAAATAACAGATATAATGCTTGTAAGCGGATATCGCACCGAAGAATATCAGAAGGAGCTTTACGACGCAGATCTCGAATCTACCGGTCTTGATTATTCTACTAAGGTCGAAATACCAGGTCACAGTGAACACCACAGTGGATATGCTCTGGACTTTCAGCTTGACCAGGAAGGTTATCCTTGGTTTACAGGCGAGGGAGATTACAATTGGATAAATGAAAACTGTTATAAATACGGTTTTATACAGAGGTATCAGGATGAAAAGTCTGAGATCACATATATTTCAGGTGAATCATGGCATTACAGATATGTAGGTATCCCACATGCTCAGATTATTTATCAGAATAATATCTGTCTTGAGGAATATATTACTTCCCTTAAACAGTATTCAAGGGAAAACCCTCTGTACATAAACGATTATGCAGGCACAAGATACGCCGTATACTATGTTGCCGCAAGCAATGACGATTCAACAAATGTTGATATTCCACTTCACGATAATGACAAGCCTTACAGATGTTCAATTTCAGGAAACAACTGCGACGGTTATATTGTAACAGTTGACATTTCAGCAGGCGAAGTAGACGAATAACAGCAAATTAAAGCAGACGGTCTATACTGTCTGTTTTTTAATGAATATTATTTTTTTCCGTGAAAATAAAAATAATAATTTAATGCATAAAGGAAGTGTTTAAAATGAGCGAATGTACTCATGATTGCTCTACCTGCGGCGAAAGCTGCGCGTCAAGGAAACCCGAAAGTTTGATTGAAAAGCCACACGAGCTTAGCCACATCAAAAATGTAATTGGCATAGTAAGCGGAAAAGGCGGCGTAGGAAAGTCGCTTGTCACATCGTTACTGGCAGTTTATTCACAGAGAGAAGGGTACAAAACAGCGATTCTTGACGCTGATATCACAGGCCCGTCAATTCCCAAAGCATTTGGAATAAAGGAAAAGGCTGACGGCTGTGATGAAGGCATCTTTCCTGTCAAAACCAAAACAGGCATAAGCGTTATGTCTATAAATCTTCTTCTTGAAAATGATGAAGAACCTGTTATTTGGAGAGGACCGGTAATTGCAGGTGCGGTAAAACAGTTCTGGCAGGATGTTATCTGGAACGATATTGATTATATGTTTGTCGATATGCCTCCGGGAACAGGCGATGTTCCTCTTACCGTTTTCCAGTCTATACCTCTTAACGGAATCATTGTTGTAACATCTCCTCAGGATCTTGTTTCCATGATAGTTTCTAAGGCAGTTAAAATGGCTGAGCTTATGAACGTTAAAGTTTTAGGGCTTGTTGAAAACATGAGCTATGTAAAATGTCCGGGATGCGGCGAAGAAATAAAGCTTTACGGCGACAGTCACATTGATGAAATCGCAAAACAGTATGGTCTTGAGGTTCTGGCAAGAATACCTGTTGATCCCCTGCTTGCTTCTCAGGTAGATAAAGGCATAATTGAACTTTACAACAGCGATTACCTTGATAATGCAGCTAAGAAAGTTCTCAAATAAAAAAGCTCCGGTTTTACCCGAAGCTCATTGGATTAAAATGTTTTAAGGTCTTTCACTTGCTCCTTGCAGCCACAATTTTTATCATGCTGTTTTAACTCAGATCGTTTGTCGGCTATACCTTTTTTGCTGCCGCAGTTTTTCTTATTATTATCAGGCATGGCTTCTTACCTCCGGTTTTATTGGGAATATATCACCCGTTAATTATTATTCGCTGCGCCAAAGATTTAAATCGGAGCAAAGCGTTGATAATTACATCTCCTTCGGAGCTATACATCTCTTTCAGAGCTGTGCTTAATCACGTTGCGACGAAAAGCAATCTGTCGCTGACTGCAGCAAGCTGCAGATGGGAGCTTTGCTCCTCAGTTTTTCAGTGGGG
>CALWNN010000036.1 GCA_944382845.1 uncultured Clostridia bacterium | reverse complement strand
AGACAGACAACGGCGGTGAATTTACAAACTTCAAGAAAACGAACAGAGTGCATATTTTTGACCGATTCTGCGGCAAATACGGAATTGCACACAAACTGATCCGTCCGAGAACACCATGGCACAACGGAAAGGTCGAACGCAGTCACAGGAATGATCAGGAACGTTTTTATAACTTTCTTAAGTTTTATTCATATGACGATTTGCTTATACAGATGAAGCGATACTTAAGGCGAGCAAACAATATTCCGATGGCAGTTTTAGGGTGGAAATCGCCATCGCAACGCCACACCGAGATGGGCGGCTGACGGCGGCAAGAAAGATTATGTCTCCGTTCGTCGCTGCGCTCCTCACTTCAACAGAATCTTTCTTTTTTTTATTTTTCTTGGTCTCACATCATTGACAAACGAACAGATTTGACAACTTTTAAATCGGAGCAAACTGCGATAATTGCAACTCGTCATTAACAACGGCAAGTCATTGTTCAGAGTCTGCTCCTCAGGAGTTGTGATTAATTCTTTTTATCAAAGTCCGGCAAAAAGGCTATAAGCCGTTTAAAATGAGTTGTGAAGGATATCTGCAAGTCTGGCGTCGGAGATGCCGTATTTGTCCTGAAGCTTTCTTGCTTGCGCAAAAACAGACTCAAGCTCGGCGGCAGACTTAGATTCAATCTCTTCAAGACTGTGAAAACCAGATTCCTCAAACAGCCCTATCAACTCCGCCGTGTATTCGTAATCGTTGTAGTTTTCCTTTGGGGCGCTCTGCTGAAAGCCTTTGATATTTTCTCTGAAATATTCATAGACCCGGTCAATGCGCTTCGCCATTGAATTGTAGTATTCCTCGTCGTAGGGCACAAATAAATAAGCCTCATCGCAAAATTCATTGCTGTGATAACGGGGAAGCCCGAAATATCCTACCGCATAAGCGTCAATGTCCGACGTGTATGACGGGTCGCAACCTCTGCCGTAATAATACCAAGCAAATCTGTCACCTTCCTCTTCAAGCATGAAAGAATAAAGCCTGCCGTCAAAATTTTCAATGATAAATTCACGGAGATCCGTCTTTCTGCTTCCGGTCATGACGTCACTGATTATGTCCGGAAATGTTTCCTTGAATTGTTGGCTTACAAGCCCGTGCTCGATTGACCAACGTAAAAATATCGCAATGTGATTGCAAGCGTTTATCTCGTCTGTTGCAAGATTTTTCTCTTTAACTTTCCAATTGTGAAAATAATACGAGTCGATAGTGTTCTTTCTTAACCATGTCTTCTTTGCTATCTCTTCTGTAATAAGACATTTTCTGTCAGGCTTCATAATGTATGTATCGGCTTCAAAATGGTCAAAAAGCTCATCAGCACTGTTTTCTATCTTGAAATCCCTTTCCTCGGGATAGATGGGAATGACCTGATAAAAGTTGACCTCGTCACCGTTCGGAAGAACACAGCTTCCCGCTCCCTCTTTGTCAGACTGAATAGCGGAAAGAATACTGCAACAAAGCTTGGTGTTTTCAGCGTAAGGTCCCTGATTGTCAATGGTATGACCGTATCCCAGCCATGTATTGCACTCTCCGGGAAATCTTGCAAGGCTCTTTATAAGCCTTATGGGCCAGTAAAACTTTTCATCGGAAGAATTTATGTCCCAATCCGCACCAACGCATATCGCAAGCTCCGCACGGCTTATGTTGTATTTTAAAAATTCTTCGGGAACATTCATTTTGTGAGCGCCCATTCCAAGTGTTACAAGAGTGTAGAAATTTCTCTCGGGAGTAGGGTCTATAACACATACGTCGCAATGTATGTCCGGAGAATATATCTCATGAAATACGTTTTTGTAATTACCTATCTTGCTCATAATATGGTTTTCAACAATTTCAAGCTCCTGCTCTGTGTAAAGCTCAGGCGTGGGAACGGGAGTCTCATGCTGTGAAGCCTGCTTTCCGGACTTGGAAAGCGACCCTGAGATCATATCCATAAAGCTTTTCTTTTTTCCTGTTTTGAGTTTTCTTGCCATAAAATCACCGCTTTCATTTAAACCGTCGCCGAGAAGCCTTGCTCCTCAGGGGTTTCATCATGGGATACCTAATAAATCCCACTGAAACATTGAATGGAACCCGCCTTACAGGAAGCAGACCTGCTAGAATTAGCAGACCTGCTAAAATTAGCAGGGGGACATCGGCGACTTGGTTATAAAAATCAAAAATCAAATATTTATAAAATATTAAGAATATTATACAGCCATTAAAGCCACTTGTCAACACTGCCCCCCGAAAACAACGTGTTTTTTTCTATTGACAAGGGGGAAAAAAAATGTTATGATTTATGTAGAATTTTATTATCATTTTAAAATTAGTTTTAGTGATATTAACAAACGAACAATCTTGTAAACATATTAACCTATTAAAGTATTAATGTATTAACGTAAAAAGGAGCATTGAATATGACCATTGGGGATATTAAAAATTTTCTTAATGCAGATGTGCTTTGCGGAGAAGATCTTCTTGATAAGGAAGTTCATACCGCCTGCGGATCGGATATGATGAGCGATGTTCTTGCCTTTGTCAAAGATCAGTCTGTGCTTATTACCGGACTTTGCAACCCTCAGACGGTGAGGACTGCGGAAATGATGGATATCGTATGCATCTGCTTTGTAAGAGGAAAAGTTCCCGACGAAGCTGTGATCGAGCTTGCAAGACAGCGAGGTCTTGCTATACTTGCAACAAATATGCGAATGTTCGAGGCTTGCGGCATACTATACGAAAAAGGACTTCGCGGAGGTGCATCTCATTGAGTTCCCTGAAATTTCATTACGTTGTTGACAAAACCGACTTTACAAGAGCGGGAGAGGCTTCAAGCGACGTAAAGGGAAAGCTCAGGAAAATGGGCTGTGATCCCGAAGTAATAAGAAAAGTCGCCATTGCCATGTACGAGGGCGAAATAAATATGGTAATTCATGCCAAGGGCGGAGTTATCGACGTTGAAATAACGCCTACAGACATTATACTTGTTCTGAAGGACAACGGTCCGGGAATTGCCGACATTGAAAAGGCTATGCAGGCGGGATATTCCACGGCTTCGGAAAACATACGCTCACTTGGATTCGGCGCCGGAATGGGACTTCCCAACATGAAAAAATATTCAGATGAAATGAATATTGACACTGTTTTGGGAGTGGGGACAACTGTTACAATGGTCGTCCACATGAAATAATTTTATTAAGATCATCAAATCGTTGCAAGAAAAGGCAGCCGCATAAAAAGCTGCCCTCTTGTTTTATCTGACAAACCCTTTAAGGAGTGAGAAAAATGGATAAATTCTTAAACTCCGTGCGCCTTGACAGCGATCTTTGCAAGGGGTGCATAAATTGTATAAAAAGATGCCCTACCCAGGCTATCCGCGTGCGCAACGGAAAGGCTCATATCATTGCTCCTTTCTGCATAGACTGCGGTGAATGCATAAGGGTATGCTCTCACCATGCAAAAAAAGCCGATTACGACAGCTTTGAGGACATTGAGAAATTCAAATACAAGGTGGCTCTTCCCGCCCCTTCATTTTACGGACAATTCAACAACCTCCACGACACGGACATTGTTCTTCGGGCTTTGATATCAATGGGCTTTGACGACGTTTACGAGGTTTCAGCCGCAGCTGAGCTTGTTTCGGAAATGAGCAGGGAATACATAAACAACCACCCTTATGGCAAGCCCTTTATTTCAACAGCCTGCCCTACTATTGTAAAACTTATAAGAGTAAGGTTTCCCAATCTTATCGAACATCTTCTTCCCATAAGCGCGCCTGTTGACATTGCAGCCGAGCTTGCAAGAAAAAAAGCGGTGAAAAAAACGGGACTTGCTCCTGAGGATATCGGCATAGTGTTTATCTCGCCCTGTCCTGCAAAGGTGTCTGCCGTAAGATTTCCTCTTACAAGCGAAAAATCTCAGATAGACGCCGTTCTTGCAATCAAGGAGGTTTACACAAGAATACTTCCTTTTATGAAGGAAACCGCCAACGGCTCAGAGGAGCTTTCCATGTCGGGAAAGATAGGCATAAGCTGGGGGGCTTCGGGAGGAGAAGCCGGAGGACTTCTTACCGACAGCTTTCTTGCGGCGGACGGAATCGAAAATGTAATAAACGTCCTTGAGGACCTTGAGGATCAGAAAATCACCCAACTGGATTTTATTGAGCTTAACGCTTGCTCCGGAGGCTGTGTGGGAGGAGTTTTACAGGTAGAAAATCCTTATGTGGCAAAAAGCAAGCTTAAAAAGCTGAGAAAATATATGCCTGTGGCAAAAAGCCATATTGAAGGGCAGGTCATCGACGGAGCGTTCTGGGAAAACGAGATCGAGTATCTTCCGGTATTCCGCTTAGGCTCTGATCTTATGGAGTCACTTGCGAAAATGGAAAAGGCGGACGAAATCATAAAGCGGCTTCCCGGGCTTGACTGCGGCTCGTGCGGTGCGCCTACCTGCAAAGCCCTTGCGGAGGACATTGTAAGGGGAGTCGCAAACGAAAAAGACTGCGTACATCTCCTCAGAGACTACATTCACAAAATGACAGACGACCTTAAAGGCCTGTAACAGGGGTGCGGCTTGCATATAGGGAGTGCGGCTTGCAAGTCTGCGGGGAATAATTATCGATATATTTAACTAAAGCTGAAAGAGGTGCGACCTGCAATGACAGTAAAGGAACTTGCGGAAAAAAGCGGATTTGAAGCGCTTAATTTAGGCGAGGAGGGAACTCGCGACATAACAGGTATATACTGCTGCGACCTGTTAAGCGTGGTTATGTCAAAAGGTTTTTCAGGAGCCTGCTGGGTAACCATAATGGGAAATATAAACGCTGCGGCTGTGGCTTCTCTTACGGACATGGCGTGCATAGTCCTTGCAGAAGGCGCCGCCATTGACGATATGCTTATAAAAAAAGCCGAACAGCAGGATATTTCCGTTTTAAAAAGCGATATGCCGATTTTTGAGACTGCGCTTAAAATAAACGGTATTATAAATGGTTAGCCTTTCTTACGACCTGCACGTTCATTCCTGTCTTTCTCCATGCGGCGATAACGATTCAACTCCCGCAAACATCATCGGAATGGCGTACATTAAGGGTCTTGACGTTATTGCCCTTACCGACCACAATTCAGCAGGAAACTGTCCTGCCGCAAAGGAGGTCGCCGACGCTTACGGAGTTTGTTTCATTCCCGGAATGGAGCTTACGACGGAAGAAGAAGTCCATGTGGTGTGCCTTTTTCCCGAAGTAAAAAACGCCCTTGAAATGAGTGAATATGTTCATGACAGGCTTATGAAAATAAAAAATGACCCTGATATTTTCGGGGAACAGTTTTTTATGGACAGCGACGACAACATTATAAAAAAGGAAGAGCTTCTGCTTATAAACGCCACCTCCATATCCTTCGGGGAGGTTTTTGAAACAGCCGAAAGGTTCGGAGGGATAGCTATTCCCGCCCACATTGACAAAAGCGCAAATTCACTTCTTTCAAACCTTGGATTTATTCCTCCCGACAGCACATTCCCAACTGTTGAGCTTAAAAACAAAGGAAAATACGACGAACTTAAATCTGTTCATTCATATCTTGAAAGGTGCAGAGTCATCACAAGTTCCGACGCGCATTATCTTCAGGATATAAACGAACCCGTGAATTTTCTTCACGCGGAGGAAAAATCTGCGGCAGCGGTAATTGAAGCTCTTAAAAAACAAAGGATATGAAATAAAAAGGAGAAATAAAAATGGCACTTCACGAAAGCGGAGAAGATTATCTTGAAACCATACTTTTGCTTCACAATAAGACAGGTCATGTAAGAAGCGTTGATATAGCAAATAAGCTTGGCTATTCAAAGCCGTCTGTCAGCCGTGCAATGGGAATACTCAAAAGTTCCGGATTTATCGAGATGGCGTCCGACGGGCAGATAATTCTCACCGACAAGGGAAAAAAGCGGGCTGACGACATTTATTCAAGACACCTGCTTTTTGTGGAATTTTACCGTGATGTTTTGGGCGTCAGCGAAGAAACAGCAAACGACGACGCCTGTAAAACCGAACACATAGTAAGCGAGGAAACCGTTTCTAAGCTCAGAGAATTTGTTTCAGAGCAAAAAAAGCAAAGAAAGTGAGGGGATAGTATGCTTTCCGACCTTCTCACAAGAGAAGACTGTGCGAAATGCAGAATATGCTGTGAATTTGGGGACGAGGATATGTGGGAGGTTCCCGTTGTAAGCGACGAACTTGCGACAAAGCTTGAAGAAAAGTTTCCTGATATGGAATTTTCAATTTACGATTCAAACCGTATAATGGGAGTTGTTCCCGAATCCGAGCCGGGATTGTACCTGTGCCGGGGGCTTGACAGGGAAAAAGGTTGCATTTTAGGCGAATTAAAACCTTTCGACTGTCGGATATGGCCCTTTCGGATAATGGAGTTCGGCGAAAAAAAGGTGCTTACAGTATCTCCCGTTTGCCCGGTGGTTATTAAAAAGCCTTTAGATAAAATCTGCGAAACCGCAAAAAGGCTTGCGCCGGTAATTTTACTTGAAGCTGAAACCCACCCCATGATGATAAAAAAATACATTCCGGGGTATCCAATTGTATACACATACTGAAGTTCGGCTCTCCTTTTTTCAGAAGGAGGGCTTTTTTGCGCCCGAAAAAACAGGTCCTGTCCATACGGACAAGACCTGCTTATCATAAGATTTTAAACTATGTATCAATTCTGAGCCTCAACAAAAGTATATATTCTTGAATCGAGAGGGCTTAACTCAACGCCCTTGTATTTGAAAAGCTCTTCAACCGTTACAAACTGATAACCCTGATCCTTGAGAGTTGTGATTATCTCGTCAAGGGCGTCAACAGTCATTGAGTTTCCTTCAGCGTCGTGAAGAAGTATGATCGCTCCGTCCTTTGCCTGTTCGATTATCTTGTCGGCTCTCATTTCTGCCGTTACCGAATCGTCCCAGTCGTTAGCGCCGATACCGGCAATAAATGTCTGGTCAACGCTGTCGTACATAGTCACGTTTACCGCAATGTACGGAGGTCTGAAAAATTTAGGAGTAACTCCGATAAGATCTTCTATTCTCTTGTTGGTTTCCTCAATTTCAGCCTTTATCTCATCTTCCGTAAACTCGGTCATATACGAGTGTGTAAGAGAATGATTTTCAATTTCACAACCTAACGCATACGCCCTCTTTACAGTCTCGCCACTCTGCTCGTTGATGTTGTTTCCGATAAGGAAAAATGTAGCCGGCACCTGATACTCTACAAGCTTGTCAAGAACGTCGTTTGTAGTTGTGGTGTTTGGTCCGTCATCAAAGGTAAGAGCAATAAGAGGCTTTGTCTGGTCAACTTCGTACACGATTTTTTCCTCCTTTACCTCTTCAGTCTGAGAACTCTCTGACCCCTGAGAGCTTCCCTCAGAAGTGGTTTTGGAGCTTTCAGAGCCACTCGAACCACAGCCCGCAAACAAAACCGCGGCGGCAAGTATCGCTACAAAATTTCTTATTTTCATAGCCTTCTCCTTTTTAATTACCAGCCCATTACTGACTTTATTTCCGCAGTAAGAGTTTCGGCAGCCTTTTCGTGGTTTGCTTCAACAGGATGCCAGTCCGCTGCATAACCAAGAGAAGCGTCCTGAACGTCAAGCTTTACAAAGTGTACCTTTTCGTCTCCTGTGTCCTGCTGGTAATAGTAAAGCATTTCTTCAACCGCAGAACAAAGTCCCTGTCCCATAAGTCCAAGTGTGCAGAATATCTCAGCGTCGGGATTCTTCTCTCTTACCTTTTCAAGAAATGCACGGTAGCCGTCTATGTATTCCTGCATTTTCGCACTGTCGCCCTTTGTGTAGCTGTCGTCGTTTGTTCCGAGATTAATTACAACAACATCCGGAGTGAATTTTGAAAAATCCCATTCAATGTCCTGAGGAGCAGTCGTATTTGCAAACTTGTTGTATGAAAAACCAAGCTTTGTGTAATACTGAGGTATTGTCTGCTCGGAAACCTTCTTTGAAGGGTCTGATGTGTATCCGGAAATTATGCCGTATCCGCTTATTGAAACCATGCTGTAATCTGCGTCAAGAGCCTGGGCAGTCTTGTACGCATACGCCTTTGTAACGTCCTCTGTAAGGGTCGAGAAGTGATGATCCTTATCCTCGTCGTCAACGCCGTATCCGCAGGTAATAGAGTCGCCGATAAATTCGATCTTTCTTTCCTTTGCAGCCGTAGGCTTTACCTCGCCGCCATTTGAAAGGTCAAGAGGACTTATGCCGATAGTTGACATGGCAGTTTCTGAAAGCTTTACGATGGAAACGGTAACCTCGCTGTCCCCGGTGTCCTCGGTAATAACATTAAGTACCTTTTCAGCGGAATTAACAGCCTCGTCGATTGTCCTTTCGCCGTTTACATAAACCGCAACTCTTGCTTCGTTTCCCGAACCCTCGAATGCGGCGCCGTCACCTTGAATAGTTACGTCAAGAGCAGGTCCCTTGTAGGAAAACTCAACTCCTGTTCCGGAAAAAGCGCACCATACAGTTCCGTCGATAACCTCTGTCCTTCCAAGCTGCTTTGCGTTTTCAGCGCTTAACACAACGCTGCTTTTGTCATTTGTCTTGTCCATATTACTCTCCCCGTCTGATTTTTCGTCCGCACCGCATCCGGCAAGACATCCGCATAAAACAACCGCCGCGCAAGCCGCGCTCAATAATTTTTTCAACTTCATAATTATTCTCCTGTCAGAATATTAAATTTTAGCTGTTTTAGCTAAGCTAAGCATGATAATTATATCATGTATGCATATTAGTTTACATCAATGGCGAAAAATATTTCGTAAACTAAATGTTAATTTTCTTCTCCCCTTGACTTATAGGGGAAAATCTATTAAAATAAAAGATGGTGTAATTATTCTTGCGCAATTGTACATTGTACAATTATTGTACGGAAGGACGGAAATAAAAATATGAAAAATACTGAAAAAACAATGGACAAGATCGTAAACTTATGCAAGAACAGAGGCTTTGTTTATTCCGGAAGCGAAATATACGGCGGACTTGCAAATACATGGGATTACGGTCCTCTCGGGGTTGAACTCAAAAACAACATCAAAAGAGCATGGTGGAAGAAATTTGTTCAGGAAACCCCATATAACGTCGGACTTGACTCTGCAATACTTATGAACCCTGAAACATGGGTTGCTTCGGGACATCTGGGTGGATTTTCAGACCCTCTTATGGACTGTAAGTCCTGTCACACAAGACACAGGGCCGATAACCTTATAGAGGATTTTGACGGAACAAGCGTTGCCGGCTGGTCAAACGAACAGATGATGGACTATATCCGTGAAAAGGGCATTGCCTGTCCCGACTGCGGCGCTAAGGATTTTACCGATATCAGACAGTTTAACCTTATGTTCAAGACTTTCCAGGGCGTAACCGAGGACACCAAGAGTGAGCTTTATCTTCGTCCGGAGACTGCGCAGGGAATTTTCGTAAACTTTGCAAACATTCAGAGAACCTCAAGAAAGAAAGTTCCTTTCGGAGTAGGTCAGATAGGCAAATCCTTCAGAAACGAAATAACTCCCGGAAACTTTATTTTCCGTGTAAGAGAATTTGAACAGATGGAGCTTGAATTTTTCTGCAAGCCGGGAACAGACCTTGAATGGTTTGATTACTGGAGAAGCTATTGCAAGAACTTCCTGCTTTCGCTTGGAATGAAGGAGGAAAATTTAAGACTTCGCGACCACGAAAAAGAGGAGCTGAGCTTCTATTCAAAGGCGACCACCGACTTTGAATACCTGTTCCCGTTCGGCTGGGGCGAACTTTGGGGAATCGCAGACAGAACCGACTACGACCTTACCCAGCACCAGAACCACAGCGGAAAGAGCCTTGAATACTTCGACCCCGAGGACAACTCAAAGTACATTCCTTATGTTATCGAACCGTCTCTCGGAGTTGAAAGACTTTTCCTTTCAATTGTAACCGAAGCTTACGACGAAGAGGTTATCGACGCTGAAAAGGACGACACAAGAACCGTTATGCACCTGCATCCGGCGCTTGCTCCCGTAAAGGCGGCAGTTCTTCCTCTTGTAAAGAAGCTTAAAGAGCCTGCAATCGAGCTTTATACAAAGCTTGCAAAGAAGTTCAATATTGAATATGACGAAGCGGGAGCTATCGGAAAAAGATACCGCCGTCAGGACGAGATAGGAACTCCTTTCTGTATCACATTCGATTTTGATTCTCTTGAGGACGGATGCGTGACCGTTCGTGACAGAGATACAATGGCTCAGGAAAGAGTAAAAATGGACGAGCTTGAAGCTTACATTGAAAAGAAAATGGAATTTTGATTTTTAAAAGACAAACTGAATATACAGCGAACTTAGGGGAGCTTGTTATGCAGGCTGAGAGGAAGGCGAAACCTTCGACCCTGTGCGGAGCTTTCCGCCTAACCTGATTTGGATAATGCCAACGTAGGGATAAGGGATAAATGCAAAAGTTTTCGGAAAGCCGTTATATTTTATCGGCTTTCTTTTTTGTTATAATATGCAGTGAGAAATTGTGAAGAGGTGAAAATATGGAATTTGTAAAAATAACGGTTAACGGAGAAATTTATTCTGTAAAAAATGAAACGACCCTGATCGAGGTTGTAAGGGACAGAGGATTCGACGAAAAAAGAATTGCCGTTGAGATAAACGGAGAAATCGTGCCAAAAGCGTCATATTCCGAAACCCTGCTGAAGGAAGGGGACTCGCTTGAGGTCGTAAGCTTTGTGGGGGGGGGCTGATATGGCTGAAATACAAGAATATCTTCTCAGCCGTGAGGAATTTTACTCGGCTCTTGCCAAACGTCACGGAGAAAAAATGCAGAAGCTTCTTGAAAATTCTGAAATCGCTGTTTTCGGACTGGGAGGGCTTGGCTCTCATATTGTGAATATTCTTGCAAGAAGCGGAGTAGGGAAAATCTACGCCGTAGATTTTGATACGGTTGACATTTCAAATCTTCACCGCCAGCTTTACAGGATAAGTCAGATAGGAATGAAAAAAACCTCCGCAATAAAGGAAATCGTAAGAGAGGCAAACCCGTTTTGCCGCCTTATCTCCTTTGATATGAAGTTTTCGGCTGAAGATGAGGACTCGCTAAACAGAACAGCGGAAATAATTTCGCAATCGGATATCGTCTGCGAGGCTTTTGACAACGCCGAAAGCAAGGCTGAGCTTGTAAACTTCTGCCTTGAGCGTTTCCCCGAAAAAGCCGTGGTGTGCGCTTCGGGAATGGCGGGAGAAGGCTCCGCCAATCTGATTGAAACAAAAAGAAAAATGAAAAACCTTTACCTTTGCGGAGATGAAACAAGCGAGGTAAATGAAAATCAGGGAATGTTCTGCTCTCGGGTAAGCGTCTGCGCTTCACATCAGGCGCACATGATAATAAGGCTTATCTCGGGAGAAACACAGCCTTGACACTTAACACAGGAAAGAAGGAAATACTATGGAAAATACCAACAACGACAAGCTTATTATCGGCGGTCATGAATTTGATTCAAGATTTATCTTAGGTTCGGGAAAATATTCACTAAACCTGATTGAAGCCGCCGTAAAATATGCGGGAGCTCAGATAATCACCCTTGCGGTAAGACGTGCAAACACCAAGGAAAAGGAAAATATCCTTGATTTTATTCCGAAGGGAGTTACACTTCTTCCTAACACGTCGGGAGCAAGGACAGCCGAGGAAGCCGTAAGAATTGCACGACTTGCACGAGAGCTTGGCTGCGGAGATTTTGTTAAAATTGAAATAATGAGAGATTCAAAATATCTTCTCCCCGACAACAACGAAACCATAAAAGCAACAGAGATACTTGCAAAAGAGGGCTTTGTTGTAATGCCTTATATGTTCCCGGATATTTACGCTGCAAGAGCGCTTGTAAACGCAGGAGCGGCGGCTGTTATGCCTCTTGCCGCACCAATAGGCTCAAATAAAGGACTTGCCGCAAGGGAGTTTATACAGATACTTATCGACGAAACAGACCTGCCTATAATAGTTGACGCAGGTATCGGCAGACCGTCACAGGCCTGCGAAGCAATGGAAATGGGAGCTGCGGCGGTAATGGCAAACACGGCTCTTGCCACGGCAGGGGACCTTCCTCTTATGGCGGACGCATTTAAAAATGCGGTTGAAGCGGGGCGCAAGGCTTATCTTTCGGGTCTTGGCAGAGTCCTTTACAGAGGCGCGTCGGCGTCAGACCCCCTTACGGGATTTTTAAGATAAAAAAACCATATCATATCTTACATTTTTCAGAAAGGAGTATTTCAGAATATGGACGATTCAAAAAAATCAGAAAACACATATATAATTGAAAACAGACATTTATCTGAGCAGGCGGCAAAAAGAAAACACGCCCTTGAAACCGACCCCTCTGTGCGAACAAATCACATGGAATACATGAAGGGCATGGAAATAATCAATTCCGATGTGTGTAAAAAGGTCATGAGCGAGGTGGAAGGCTATGACTACGGCTCATACACGGCAAAAGATGTTATTTCAGCCCTTGAGCATGAAAAATGCACCATAGAGGACTTTAAGGCTCTTCTTTCTCCTGCGGCTGAACCTTTTCTTGAACAAATGGCTCAAAAAGCAAGACTTGAAACAAGAAAGCATTTCGGAAACAGCGTTTATCTGTTTACTCCACTTTATATTGCAAACTACTGCGAAAATTACTGCGTTTACTGCGGTTTCAACTGCTACAACGACATAAGGCGCATGAAGCTTTCCATGGAGCAGATAGAAAAGGAAATGGAAGTTATCGCAAAATCGGGTATGGAGGAAATACTTATCCTTACAGGAGAAAGCAGGGCAAAAAGCGATGTAAAGTATATCGGCGAAGCCTGCAAACTTGCAAGAAAGTATTTTCGCATGGTAGGACTTGAGATATACCCTGTAAACACCGACGAGTACAGATATCTTCATGAGTGCGGGGCAGACTATGTAACTGTTTTTCAGGAGACCTACGATACTGTAAAGTATGAACAGCTTCATCTTGCAGGCCACAAGCGGGTCTGGCCTTACCGCTTCGACTCTCAGGAAAGGGCGTTGATGGGAGGAATGAGAGGGGTTGCGTTTTCTGCGCTTTTAGGGCTTTCCGACTTCAGAAAGGACGCTCTTGCGTCAGCTCTTCATTTGTATTTTTTACAGAGAAAATACCCTCATGCAGAAATGTCCCTGTCATGTCCGAGGCTTCGTCCGATAATAAACAACGACAAGATAAATCCTCTTGACGTTCATGAAAAACAGCTTTGCCAAGTGCTTTGCGCATACCGTATCTTCCTTCCATTTGCGGGAATAACCGTTTCCTCACGTGAAAGCAAGTCTTTTCGTGACGGAATAGTCAAAATCGCCGCAACAAAGGTTTCCGCCGGCGTTTCAACAGGAATCGGCGACCACGAAAGCAAGTATACCGGAAAAGATTCCGGAGCTGAAGAAGGGGACGAACAGTTTGAGATAAACGATTCCCGCAGTCTTGAAACAATGTACCGTGACATTGAGAATCAGGGACTTCAGCCTGTCATGAACGACTATCTTTATGTGTGACTTTATGTGAGGCATTATGAGCGAAATAATTTGCGTTACAAACCGCAGTCTTTGCAAAACCGACTTTTTAAGCCGTCTTGAGGAAATTTCACATCTTGATAACGTGAAGATAATCCTTCGTGAAAAGGAGCTTGACGAAAAATCCTACACGGCTCTTGCGTACAAGGTCATCGAGCTGTGCGGAAAAGACAGGATAATTCTCAACCGCTTTACCGGCTCGGCTTTAACCTTAAACCACAAGGCTTTACAGCTTCCGATGAAGGAATTTTTATCTCTCGGCGAGGGGGAGCGACGGTTTTTCAATTTTTTGGGCGCTTCCTGCCATTCGGCTGAGGAAGGGACGGAGGCTGAAAAAAACGGCTGTGATTTTCTGATTGCAGGGCATATTTTTGAAACAGACTGCAAAAAGGGTCTTGCTCCGAGAGGAACGGAATTTCTTAAAAGGGTAAGGGAAAATTATTCCGGAAAGCTTTACGCAATCGGTGGGATCTCACCTGAAAACGCAGTTTTATGCAAAACAGCGGGAGCGCAGGGAGTATGCGTTATGAGTGGATTTATGACTTGCGAAAATGTTTTCGGGTTTTACGAAAAATTCAAGAAAGCAGGGTATTTTAATGAGAATAGATAAAAGGGAACTTTTGCTTTACGCAATTACAGACGGAAGTGAAAATCTGCCCGAAAAAATAGAAAAAGCCATAAAAGGCGGAGTTACCATTGTTCAGATAAGGGAAAAGGGAATCGGATTTTCAGAGTATGTTAAAAAAATCAAGGCTTCCGCTGAAGTCTGTCACGCTTACGGTGTAAAGCTCATTGTAAACGACGATTACAAATCGGCTCTCGAAGGAGGCGCAGACGGAGTTCACTTAGGGCAAAACGACGAAGATATAGGCAAAGTACGAAAAATTGTCGGAGAAAATTTCGTGATCGGCGCCACCGCAAAAACAGTTGAGCAGGCAGTCAAGGCGCAAAACGAGGGAGCGGACTATCTTGGAGCAGGCGCGGTATTCCCATCTCCCACAAAGAAAAACGCAATCAGAATAACTGCCGATGACCTTAAAAATATAACCTCGGCGGTTAATATTCCATGCGTTGCAATAGGCGGAATAACAGGCGAACGGGTTTCAGAGCTTAAAAACTGCGGAGTAAGCGGAATAGCTGTTGTTTCCGCAATTTTTTCGGCTAACGACATTGAAGCTTCGGCAAGGGAACTTTTAAAAATCGCCTCTGATACTTTCCTACAGTAACTGAAATGACATCAGGTTCTGTCTTTCTTTAAGTCAAGAATCAAAGCAAAAAACCCCCTCGGAATCCGAGGGGATTTTTCACAGCGTAACGCTGTTATTTTGTGTTTTTAAGCGTCCAGCGGAATGTAGATATCCTCTGAGCCTTGGTATTGTCAATATTCCAGTTAGAAAAAATAGTCGCCGGGTCAAAATATCTGTAATCACACTTGGCTTTGCCCTTTCCTAAAGGCACAATGCTCTTTATTGCGTCGCCTGTCATGCTCTTCTGGATGACAGCGCCTATCCTTTGATGTTCTCTTTCATGCTCGATTATCTCTCTTGCAGTAATCTGACGTGTGTCGCAGACATTGTATATTCCGTCATATTTTCCCTGAGGAATTGAAATGATGCCGTTTATAAAATCAATAAGGTTGAATACGCAACAGAAAGAAAATCCGTATTCGCCGTCTTTGTAAATAAACGCAACATCGTCCTTCGGATCATAAATCTTGTCACGGAGATTTTGCGTGTACTCTGAAGTGTAAATAGGGGCAACCCTTGCGATAACAGGCATAACAGCCGTTTTCTTAAGCTCCTTCTGCAATGCTTTCTCTGAGGCAAGCTTCATGTCAACATAGTTTGAGCCTCCCTTGGTGTCGGCAGTTTCACGAATGGGCTCTCTTCCCTTCTGTACTCCGTAAACCTGAGTGGTGCTTATAATGATGATGTTTCTTACCCTTGCATTGAGCGCAGCCCTGTAAAGAAACTTGTCACATATCTTGCTCTTCTTTACTTCTTCGTCAGTAACATAAGAATCAATGTCGTTATCAACTGTGCAAGCAAGATGAACTACCGTATCGATCTCATTCTGGTTTTTGTCAAGAAAATCGCTTATGGCTGTCTTATCAGTTATATCACACTGAACAAATACATAGTTCGGATCCGTTCCTACAAAGTCGTTCGGCTTTGAATCCACAGCAAACACCTTGTATTTCTTCTGAAGCAGGCTTGAGGTAAGATATGTTCCGATCATTCCGCTTGCGCCTGTAATAAATATTCCTGCCATCTATATCACTCCTTATCAGAAAGCATATGCCGTAAATTATAGTAGTTACGGCTGATATCTACTTTAATTATACCATATATTCAGAAATTTTCAATCGCTTTTTTCTATTTTCACGAAATTTTTATTTTATACATAATTTCGCTTGCACTTTTTTGTGGAATGTGATAAAATAATATTGCTTAATTTGTACTTATTTTTAAAGAAAATAAGACTTAAACCATTAAGTTAAAATGCTATAAACTGCAAACAAAAGAATGATTTTGAAGAACACTGCATTTTTGAGGAGATACCAAATTGATATACACAGACCTTTTATTTGTTTTTGCTTTTCTTCCCATAACTATTATATTCAGCTTTTTTGACAGAAGCGCAGAATACAAAAATCTTATACTTGTAATTTCTTCACTGATATTTTTTTCATGGGGAAGACCCGCTATAATCCTTATGCTGTTTCTGACGGCAATTTTCGACTATGCTTTCGGACTTATTGCTTCCAATGAAAAAAAGCTTGTAAGGACAACCGGACTTGTCCTCGACCTTTTAATGAACGGCGCAACTTTTGCCGTATTTTCGTGGAACTTTCTATTCAGACCGGGCGGGATATTCGACAACATTGATTTTCTTTCCTTTTCAGACAAACTTATTCCGGTTGGAATAGGATTCTACACCGTGAGAGGAGCAAGTTACGTCCTTGACGTTTATTTTAACAGAATCAAACCGGAAAAAAATCCTTTCTGCATACTGACATATATGGTTTCATATCATTTTATGCTTGCAGGTCCTGTTGTAAGATACGGCGACATAAGCCGTGAAATACGAAGTCGGCGGATAACTCCTTCCGACCTGAACGCCGGTCTGACAAGATTTATAATCGGATTGGGTAAAGCGGTAATTCTTGCTCCCGCATTTTATAAGCTCTATGACGCGGGACTTGATTTCGGCAATATAACGTTTCTTGGGGCATGGGCAGGTATGCTTGGCTTTATAGGTTTTATCTACTGGGGATTTTCAGGCTTTACCGACATGGCTCTGGGACTTGGAAAAACAAACGGATTTACCTATCCGGAAAACGTAAGACCTTTAAGGCTCAGAAATCATGTGAGAGGAATTGCCACAGGATTTAACCTTACCTTGACAAACTTTTTCCGCAGAAATATAATTGTCGGAAGAAAAGGCGCATATCCCCTGCGGGTTATTGCGACGGCATTTCTTATCGGGTGCTGGTATTCTCTTTCTTTCGGAAGCATTGCGGGAGCGTTGTTTTTCGGAGTTTTCATAATTCTTGAAAGAAAATTCCTAAACAGATTTTTCCGTTCAAAACCGCCCCTTCTGGGAGATGTCTATACAATTGCGGTTTCCCTTGTGGGAGTATGTCTTTTCGCTTTCAGAGAAAAGTGGGAGCTGAGGGCCTGGGCGGAAGGCTTTCTCGGAATAAAAACCTCAGCATTTACAAACCAAGCAATAAACTCTGCAATAAAGGAAAACTGGACGCTTCTTTTGTTCGGAACGCTTTTCGCTCTGCCTGTTGTGACCGACCTTGTTAAAAAGCTTGTAAATAAGGCAGAACAAAGCGAAAAGGGTTACGCTCTTTCAAGAGCTTTAAAAACCGTCTGCACAGCGACAGTTCTTGTGATATATACCGTTGAGGCATATTATCTCGTGTAGAAAAAGAGGTAGGATATGAGCGATCTTGATATAAGGTTTTCTTCTAAAGGAGAAGAACAGAATAAGAAAAAAGACAAAACAGAAAACGTCGAAGACCTTAACTTTTCTCTTAACGAAAAGGGAGAGCATATTCCCGTTTACTCTGACAACGACGAAGCCGAGGAGTATGACGGCGAAAACGAGGAGTATGACGGCGAATACGAGCTGTACTGGGAGGACGACCCGGCGGACAACGCTTACGACGCCGAAGATGAGGAAAGTGAACAAGCCCTTACCGGATATGAAAGGCATGAAGCTTCTTTAAATAATGATATAGAAAATATTCTGGAAGAGTATTCCGAAAAAACCGAAGAGTCCACTCCTCCTGAGCAAGAAAGCAAGGAAAATCCTTCTGAGGAGGAAACAAGTTCTCCTGTTGAGGAGCTTGCAGACTCCATAGTTTCGGATATTGCAAAAGAAATAAATGAGCAGGAAAAACAGGAGGAATATGAAAACAAGGAAACAGACGTCGAAAATGGCGAAAATAAAACAGGTTATATCCCTCCCGAATTTTTAGACATATTTGAACCCTTTGAGCCGTCAGACGATGAACTTACAGAAGAGGAGCTTGCGGAGAAAAAAGCCGTCCGGCCTTATATAGAAGCTGCAAAGACCGAGGAGAGAACGCCTTCCTTAACCGACAATACCCTTACCCGAATGGCAAAGGATATGAACACTGCAAAATACGATTTTGTTAATCTGGGAGTTATCGGGTTTATTATACTGTTTATAGGAATAACCTTTATTTTCATGAACGGCTCCGCGGCGGACGCCGAAGGAGAAAAACTTTCCTTTGAAACTATTAAAACCGGCGAATATACCGCTTCGATATCGGAAAAATACACCTCTGATATGCCTCTTGAAAGCATAATGGAAAATGCAAACGTTATTATAAAGAAAATTTTCGGAAAAAGCGACCTTGAATTTAAAAAGAAGGTTCCTTCAAGTATGCCCAACGGACCTGTTGAATTTGAGGGCGGAAATATGGAGGTTGACAACTCGGACGACGTGGTTACATCATCAACCGAAACCACAACAACCGCAAATGCAACTACTACCGAAAAAATACCTCAGAATTTCAGCGTAAGCAAGGTAGAGGACGACGGCGGAGACGATGGACTGTTTACGGGACGACCCATACAGACCACCACGACTACGGTTACTACCGAGCTTGAACTTCCCGAAGGAACGGAAAGCACCACCACGGGAAAGGTAGAGCTTATCTTCCCGGAATAACCGTAACCTTGTCGCCTATGTCGCAGATATGCCTCTGAGAAGGCGGCTTGTTCCGACTTAAATTCAAAAGCTCCCCTTTAAAAATAAGGAGAGCTTTTTTAATTGGTCAATTTTTAAATCGGAGCAAAACTCCTCGGGGTTTCAATATGGGATTGCTAATAACACCTGCCGGCCCGGTTATATCAGAATGCCTTTGTTTTTACCTCTTCATCAAGCTTTGCGATAATGTCGTCAACAGCAACCCCCTGCATTTCCCCTTCTTTTCTTGAACGAACGGAAACAGTGCCGTTTTCTGCTTCCTTATCGCCCACAATGAACATATAGGGTATTCTTTCAAGTCTTGCCGCCTTGATCTTTGAGCCGATATTCTCGTCCCTTGAATCAACCGTTACTCTCATTCCGAGAGCGGTAAGCCTGTCAGCTATTCCCTTTGCATACTCAACATGACCTTCGCCGATAGGAAGAAGCCTTACCTGCTCCGGAGCAAGCCACAAAGGAAGCACTCCCGCAAATCTTTCGATCATATAAGCAAGAGTTCTTTCGTAACAACCGAGAGATGTTCTGTGGATAATGTAAGGAAGCTTTTTCTGTCCGTCCTTGTCAACATAATACATTCCGAATTTTTCTGCAAGAAGCATATCTATCTGAATTGTAACAAGAGTATCTTCCTTGCCGAAAACGTTCTTGTACTGAATGTCAAGCTTAGGTCCGTAAAATGCGGCTTCGTCAATTCCTATCTCGTAATCAAGACCGATATGATCAAGTATCTTCTTCATTGCCGCCTGAGCTTCTTCCCACTGCTCTGCGGTACCCTCGTACTTGTTGTTCGGATTTTTCGGATCCCACTGTGAAAATCTGAATGTGCAGTTCTCTAAAAGTCCCACTGTTCCGAGCATATATTTTGCAAGCTCAAGACAGCCCTTGAATTCCTCCTCAAGCTGATCGGGTCTTAAAATATAATGCCCCTCGGAAATTGTAAACTGCCTTACACGGATAAGTCCGTGCATTTCTCCGCTGTCCTCGTTTCTGAAAAGAGTGGACGTTTCAACAAGCCTCATTGGCAGGTCGCGGTAAGAACGCTGTCTGTTAAGGAAAACCTGATACTGGAAAGGACAAGTCATAGGACGAAGAGCAAAACATTCCTTTTCCTCGTCGTAAGGATCTCCTAAAATAAACATTCCGTCAAGATAGTGATCCCAGTGACCTGAAATCCTGTAAAGATCCCTTTTTGCAAACAAAGGAGTCTTTGTAAGCAGACAGCCCTTTGCCTGTTCGGTATCCTCTACCCATCTCTGAAGAAGCTGTATAACTCTCGCTCCTTTTGGAAGCATGATGGGAAGTCCCTGACCGATGTAATCCACAGTTGTGAAATATTCAAGCTCACGTCCAAGCTTGTTGTGGTCGCGAAGCTTTGCTTCTTCAAGGCTTTTAAGATGCTCTTCAAGAAGAGAAGCCTTGGGGTATGCCGTTCCGTAAATTCTTGAAAGCTGTCTGCCTTCCTCAGCCTTGCCCCAGTATGCGCCGGTGCATGAAAGAAGCTTTACCGCTTTTATGGGTGAAACCGACATAAGGTGAGGTCCTGCGCAGAGGTCAACAAAATCCCCCTGCCTGTAAAAGCTCAGCTTTTCTCCTCTGTCGTCGTGCTTCTTTATAAGTTCAAGCTTGTAATCCTCATTTCTTTCAGCCATAAGTTTTACGGCTTCATCGGCGGAAAGCTCAAACCTTTCAAGTTCGTATCCTTCCTTGGCAAGCCTTTTCATCTCAGCCTGAATTTTTTCAAGGTCTGCATTTGTAAAAGGTTTTTCAACTCCGAAATCATAGTAAAATCCGTTTTCGGTGGCAGGTCCTCTTGCAAGCTTTGCATCAGGGTAAAGATTCTTTACAGCCTGAGCCATAAGGTGAGAGGCAGTGTGCCAGAAAGTTTCCTTTCCTGCCTTTGAATCAAAGGTCATGACCTCAAATGTGCAGTCCGAATCGATAACTGTCCTCATATCCTTTACCTGCCCGTCAATCTTTACACAGCAGGCAGACTTGTAAAGCCCCATTCCTATACCTTTGATAATTTCACAAGCAGGCATAGCCTTTTCAATTTCACGGACCGAACCGTCTTTTAAAGTAAGTTTTATCATTTTAATTATCCTTTCTTTAATTTAAAATCGGACCAAAGCCGATTAAGCTTGCTTAAAATTGAATGAAACGATTTAAACTTGTTGTTAACCATAAATTATATCTGCTCATATTTTCTCAGATAACGTACCAAAGTGAGAATTTAACAAAGAAATAAGCCCAGACAACAACTATTGCCACTGTCCACAATACAGATATTATCCTGAGTATCTTTTTGACTCTTCTCGGAAAAACCACGTCCTTTACCTGAATTTTAGTTCCGCTCATTCCTGTTACAACCACCGACCTTTTTGTTGTGCTCAGCGCGTCAAAAACAAGTGTAAACCAGTAGGTCAAAATAAAAATCGGAATGAAAAGCAGTACCGCAAGTCTTATAGGTATCCTTGTTCCGCTTGCCGCGTAGTATAAAAGCAAGGTCTGGGCGGCTTGTCCGAGAAGAGAAAGCCCGTAGAAAATACAGGCAAAAACCATTCTCAATCCCCTTTCACCCCTTCTTTCACACCTTTTCCGAAAGCTTTACAATGTCGTATGGAGGAGTAGGCACAGTGCGTTCTTCTATTATCTCAAAACCCTGACTCTCAAACCATCCGATAAGACTTTCTTCCGCTTTGGCGATTATGACCGAAAGAGTGCTGCCTCCGAGAACCTTGGTTTGATGTTTTGAGAACTCAACAAGAGCCTTGCCGTATCCTTTATTCTGTTCACCCGGAACAACACAGAGCTTGGTGAGAATAATTTCCCTCTCTCTGATATCAAGACCCGCAAAGCCTATCTGCCCGACCTTTTTAAAAAGCCCGAACATTTTGACTCCGTTTTCAAACTCAAAGCTGAGCCTCTTCATAGTTAAAAACGCCGGATGATCACAGCAGGCGCTTTTGTCAAGACAAAGCTCCTCCGCCTTTTGAGAAAAGCTTTTCTTTATGACCTCAAGACAGACCCCAAGCCCGTCATAACCAATCTCTTTAATAACTGCGTCCATGTCCTCTCCTTATATTGTTTTCTATAGCAATTTGTAAAAATTGCCCCGACCTGAAAAAACAAAATGTCCCGACCTGAAAATTCAGACCGGGACAGTAAAATTACCGTGGTTCCACCCAAGTTTCAGAAAAGCCGAAAATCATAGCTTTTCCCTCGTTTATGCCTTAACGCGGCTTAACGGCGTGTATTGAACGCACTCAGGAGTGGTGTCCGTAAAAATAATCCTTTGCATTGCTTTCAGCCGCCGGCAACGCTCTCTGTTTAAAGACCAATTTTTCTTACGGCTTCTCCGTCACAGATTTACTTTACTTTTTAATATAACACCTCAAAATCACTTTGTCAAGCACTTTTTATAAGTTTTTTTGAAATTATGCTTCCAAAGTCGTGAAAATCGGCGAAAATCCCTTGACATGAGAGGTGAAATGTTATAAAATATAAGTGTACAACTTTTTGTATACATTGCATTTATGCACCGCTTCAAACGTTTTAGCCAAACGTCTGACGGTTTGAAACTTTACAATTTATATAAAGGAGGAAGGCTAAACCGATGAACATTCCATTAGGATTGACCATTCTGATAGCTGTCATTGCTTTTATTGTCGGTGCCGGGATAAGCGGATTTATTCTGTTTAAACAGGGCGTTAAATATAGACGCAAAACCGCAGAGGCTGCTATCGGCTCTGCCGAGAAGGAAGCCGAAAGAATAGTTGAGGACGCAAAGAAGAATGCCGAGAGCCTTAAAAAAGAAGCTCTCGTAGAAGCCAAGGACGAGATCCACAAAAGCCGTAACGAGGCTGAGAAGGAGCTTAAGGAACGTCGTGTCGAGGTTTCAAGACAGGAAAGAAGAGTTCAGCAAAAGGAAGAATCTCTTGACAGAAAGCTTGACAACATCGAAAAGAAGGAGGAAGCGCTTCAGAGCAAGCTGAAAAAGGTTGATGAAAAGCTTGCGGAGGCTGATACAATTAAAAGAAGTCAGCTTGAAATGCTTGAAAGGATCTCCGAATTTACTAAGGAGCAGGCAAAGGATTACCTTTTGAAATCCCTTGAGGATGAGCTTATCCACGAAAAAGCTGTAAAGATCTCAAATTATGAGACTCAGCTCAAGGATGAATGCGAGGACAAGGCAAGACAGTATATATCCCTTGCTATTTCAAGGTGTGCCGCCGATCAGGTAAGCGAGAGCGCTGTTTCTGTTGTTCCTCTTCCAAATGATGAACTTAAGGGCAGAATTATCGGACGTGAGGGAAGAAACATCAAGACTATCGAAACTCTTACGGGAGTGGATCTTATTATCGACGACACTCCGGAAGCTATCACTCTTTCATGCTTTGACCAAGTAAGAAGAGAAATAGCAAGGATAGCTCTTGAAAAGCTTATACAGGACGGAAGAATACATCCCACAAGAATTGAAGAAATGGTTGAAAAGGCAAAAAGAGAGGTTGAGTTCAGGATCAAGCAGGAGGGCGAAAGAGCAGTGCTTGAAACAAACGTTCACGGACTCAATCACGAGCTTGTCAAGCTTATCGGAAGACTTCGTTTCAGAACGAGCTACCGACAGAATGTACTTAATCATTCTATTGAAGTTGCACTCCTTGCAGGAATGATGGCGTCAGAACTTGGAGTTGACGCAAACCTTGCAAGAAGAGCGGGACTGCTTCACGATATAGGAAAGGCGCTTAGCTATGAGATTGAAGGATCTCATGTTCAGATAGGCGTTGACGTCTGCAAAAAATACAAGGAAAGCGCAGATGTTATACACGCAATTGAAGCACATCATGGCGATGTTGAAACAAAAACTGTTGTTGCAGCTCTTGTTCAGGCTGCGGACGCAATATCAGCTGCCCGGCCGGGAGCAAGAAGTGAAAACTACGAAAATTATATCAAAAGACTCCAGAAGCTTGAAGAGATATGTTCTTCCTATGACGGCGTAGAAAAATCTTACGCTATTCAGGCAGGAAGAGAAGTAAGGATCATGATCCAGCCGGAAAAGATAAACGATGAAAAAATGGTTCTTGTTGCAAGAGAAATTGCAAAAAGAATTGAGGACGAAATGGATTATCCGGGCCAGATCAAAGTAAATCTTATAAGAGAAAGCAGAGCGGTCGAATACGCTAAATAAAATAACCGTGCAAATCACAGGGGCAAAAGCAATTTTGCCCCTTAGTTTGTAAAACAAGGTTCAGGCGGAAAGCCTGATACAAAGGAGTATTCCTTATGGGAAAAATATTTAAACACAACGAAAAAACAGATTTTATCGTAAATATGAAGGAATCCACATACAGAAGTCTTGTATTCGGATTTCTGTTACTTTTCGTAATTGCTCTTACAGCCTCATATCTTCCCTATTTTTTTGCAAAGGGAAACACCCTTGATTACCAAGGCGCCGACCTTATGACAGGTACAATAAGCTATTCAATGTCAAGCGGCGACGCACTTGAAAAGCTTAAAATACCAATGATTGCCCTTATGGCCTTCGGATTTTTCGGATTTCTCCTTCTTCTTATAGCAGGAGTAAAGAAATTTCTCACATTAAGGCAATCCATGCCTCTTATACTGCTTGCAGTTTACGGAGGACTTTGCACAGTTTCAACTTTTTTTGCCTATGATATAAACATTGCCTTTTTCGGAAACCAGGGAAGATACGAGGGACTTCTTACAATTATCGCCTGTATCGGAATCTTTGCCGCTGCAGTTCAGCTTGAAAGAACAAGGCTGAGAACGCTTCTTTGCGATATTGTTGTAATTGTTGCAGCAGTAAACTGCTTTGTGGGCGTTATGCAGGCTATCCCTGCAACAAGCCGGTACATTCCGGGATTTTTCTCAGAAGCAAACTTTCTTGACATAATTTCCATCGACCATCTTATTGCAAACGGAATTATCGGTTCACCTTATGCCCTTTGCTCCTATGCAGTTATAGGACTCGGAATATGTCTTGCGGGAATAATGTACTGCGACAGCGTAAAAAAACGTGTGTTTTACATATTCTGCGGAGCTGTTTGTCTTTGCGGAGGACTTTTCACAAAGCTTATGGCAGTTATTGTTGGAACAGCGGTTATATTCATCTGTGGATCTGTAATTGAAATTGCAAGGATAAAAACCGGACACGGGCTTATTATGAAGGGATTTTTCAAAAACCCCATCGGAAAGCTTATTTGTGCATTTGTTCTCAGCGCAGTTGTGTTTGCCGTTTTCCGAGCTTTTGATTACTACGGATTTTATGAAAGCTATATCGCAAGCACAGACAGTCTTTCAAGACTTATGGTATCAAATCCCAGATACGATTCGGACGGGATAGGATTTTTTTCACGCTCATGGAAAGACGGTTTTTCAATGCTCAAGGATAACTGGATATTCGGAACAGGTCCCGACTGTATCGGCTTGGAGCGTTACGGCGCTCAATCTATGATATCCGAGGCAGGCTCAACAGACAGGATATACAACGAATATCTTAACATCGCTCTTTCAACAGGCATACCGTCCCTTGTTTGTTACCTTGGATTTATAGTTCTGTCCTGCAAAAGAGGGATTGAAGGCTTGGGCAGGTTTTTCAGCCGCAAAGAAGGATACGAAAGAGCGGGAGTATTTATTGCCTGTGCAGGGTATTGCGCAGCCGCCTGTTTTTCAATTTCAACTCCTGCGTCACTTCCAATCTTTTTCCTGATGGCAGGTCTTGCGGTATCTTCCGACAAAAGCAAACCTGACACATGACGCATTTCATCTCAGGCAAGGATACATATGCTGTTTGGTTAAAAAATAATCCCCGATTTTCACAAGTCGGGGATTATTTTTTTAAGCGCACCGAAAAGAAAACATAGATTTCAAGTTTTCAACAGACTGCAACAATGACAAGTCATCGTTCAGAGTTTACTCCTCAGAGTCGGAATCCGATTCTACTTCTTCATCCTGAACCTCTGCTTCTTTTTCAGCCTCAGCTTCGGCTTCGGACTCTTGTGCAAGAAGCTCTTCCTCGCTTGGAACTTCAACCTCAGAGATTTCCGCCTCTTCATCGTGTTCGGCATTGGTGAATGTAACCACTCTCTCGCCCTCGTTTACACGCATAAGACGCACTCCCTTAGCGTATCTTCCCATAATACGAACGTCGCAAGCCCTTATTCTGATAACTATTCCGTCGGAGGATATCATAATTACATCGTCGGCTTCGTCAACCACTTTAATTCCGCAGACGTGACCCTTTTCTTCCGATACCTTATAGTTAAGCCTTCCGAGTCCGCCCCTGTTCTGAACAGGATAATCCTCAAGCCTGCATCTTCTTCCAAAGCCCTTGTCGGAAACCGTAAGAATTTCCTTACCCTCTTCAAGCTTATCAATTGCAACAACGTTGTCCGAATCACGAAGCTTTATAACCCTTACTCCGTGAGCTGTTCTGGACATAGGTCTTACGCAGTCCTCTTTAATTCTGATAGCCATTCCGTTTTCCGTGGCGGTCATTATCTCGCTTTGTCCGTCTGTAAGAAGAACCCCTCTTATTTCGTCGCCTTCGTCAAGACCAATGGCAATAAGTCCGTTTTTCCGTACATTTTTGTATGCGTCAAGAGCCGTTCTCTTTATCTTTCCGTTTTTTGTTACCATGACAATGTACTTTCCGCTGTCAAAATTCTCGGTCTTTATCATTGCCTGAATCCTTTCGCCGTCGGAAACGGGAATTATATTTACAATGTTCGTTCCCCTTGACGCCTTTGAGCCTTCCGGAATCTCGTAACATTTTATGCGGTACATTATACCCTTGTCGGAAATAAAGAGAATATGGTCGTGAGTGGAACAGATAAACATCTGGTCAACAAAATCCTCTTCACGCTGTTTCATAGCGTTTACGCCCTTGCCTCCACGCCTTTGAGCCTTGTATGTGGAAACAGGCATTCTCTTGATGTAACCGTTATGGCTGTATGTCACAACTGTTTCCATTTCGGGAATAAGGTCCTCGATATCAACCTCGCCGCTGACGTTTTCAATCTCGGTTCTTCTTGGGTCGCCGAATTTCTTCTGGATCTCTCCAAGCTCGTCAAGAATTATTTCAAGAACTCTCTGATGATCTGCAAGAATGTCCTCAAGGTCCTTTATCTTTTCACGAAGTGAAGCCAGTTCGTCAAGTATCTTCTGCTTTTCAAGACCTGTAAGACGTCCGATTGTCATCTGAACGATTGCTTCCGACTGAATTTCATCAATATTGAATCTGTCCTGAAGTCTTTGCTTGCCTTCCGGAATGGATTTTGAAGTTTTCATAATTTCGATAACTTCGTCGATAAAATCCAGAGCGATAGAAAGTCCCTCTAAAATGTGGGCTCTTTCCTTTGCTTTTCTCAACTCAAACTTGGTTCTGTTTACAATTACCTCGGTTTGAAAATCAAGATATTGAGTGAGCATTTCCTTCAAAGTAAGAACTTTCGGAACGCCGTTTACAAGGGCAAGCATGATAACTCCCACAGTATCCTGAAGCTGGGTAAAGGAGAAAAGCCTGTTTAAAACTATCTCAGGATTTGCTTCCTTTTTAAGGGTAATGACTATTCTCATTCCCTGTCTGCCGGATTCGTCATTAAGTTCAGAAATGCCCTCGATACGCTTGTCCTTGTGAAGCTGAGCGATGTTTTCAATAAGCCTTGCCTTATTTACCATATAAGGGATCTCGTCAACTATTATACAAGTCCTGCCCTTTATTTCTTCAAAATGAGTTTTACTTCTTAAAGTAATTTTTCCTCTGCCCGTGCCGTATGCCGCCCTTATTCCTGCTCTGCCCATGATTATTCCGCCTGTAGGGAAGTCGGGACCCTTTATGCACTCCATAAGCTCGTCAAGAGTTGCGTCAGGGTTGTGGGCAATAAGCCTTAATCCGTCAATGACCTCGTTTAAGTTGTGAGGAGGAATATTTGTTGCCATACCAACGGCGATTCCCACGGAACCGTTGCAAAGAAGGTTAGGAAATCTTGAAGGCAGAACCACAGGCTCTTTTAGCTTGTCATCATAGTTTGTCTGAAAAGGAATAGTTTCCTTGTTTATATCGGTAAGAAGATGACCCGCCATTTTAGACATTCTTGCTTCGGTATAACGGTAAGCCGCAGGCGGGTCTCCGTCAATTGAACCGAAGTTTCCGTGACCGTCAATAAGAGGGTATCTCATTGAAAATGTCTGGGCAAGTCTTACAAGCGCGTCGTATACAGACGAGTCGCCGTGAGGGTGGTATTTACCAAGCACCTCTCCGACTGTGTATGCGCACTTTCTGTAGGGCTTGTCGGAGGTATTTCCCGCTTCGTTCATTGTGTAAAGGATACGTCTGTGAACAGGCTTTAGTCCGTCCCTTACATCAGGAAGGGCACGTGAAACTATTACAGCCATGGAATACTGTAAAAACGAACTTTTCATTTCTTCGTTTATATCCCTTACGATTACTTTTGTGTTGTTATTGTACAAATCCATCACTCTTTTCTTTTTAAATCAGAGGCGTCTGAAATCATTATTTTTCTTATAATTTCCTTGTCGTTATCGCTCATACAGCGTTTTGGAAGAGCATAAATCGTTTCTCTTCCGATAAATATAACAAACAGCTCTTCATTTTCACAGCATGAAAAATTTCCGTCGCTGAACTTTACCCTTCTCGGAGGAGGAGAAACTCTTTCTTCTCCATCTTCAAATTCGTCCTCCGGAATTATCGTTTCAATTGTAAATCCCCATTTGTACAGAGTAAATATATACCTGTCGTCCTTTATTGCTTCAAGAGCCTGAACAAGGGTCTTTCTCACCATTACGGGATTATACCATGTTATAAAAACCGCTGCGGCAGTTACAACCATGCCTATCCAGTTTATATTTGAGCCTTCAAAAATTATTTCCTGCAACAGAAACACCAGAAAGACAGCTGAAAAAACACAAGTGGAAATTATTCTTTTCTTTTTTCTGAACCTGTTCTGAAACTCATTATAAGCATTTTCGTTTTCAGAAGCTGTAACGTTATAATTCACAACGCAAACAGGCTCTTCGCTGAAATTTTCATTAGTTTTCAAATTTAAATTCTCTTCCATAACATAAAATCATTTAAATCGAAGCAAAGCGTTGATACTTACATCTCCTTCGGAGCTATACATCTCTTTCAGAGCTAAACATCTCCTTCGGAGCTATACATCTCTTTCAGAGCTGTGCTTAATCACGTTGCGACGAAAAGCAATCTGTCGCTGACTGCAGCAAGCTGCAGATAGGAGCTTTGCTCCTCAGGGTTTCAGTGGGGGATTAAAACCCCCACTGAAAAACTGAATGGAACCCTGCCTCC
>CALWNN010000035.1 GCA_944382845.1 uncultured Clostridia bacterium | reverse complement strand
TCCAAAGGGTTTCTTCGTTAATTCGTCTTTGTTCAATTTTCAAGGTGCTTTCGCCTCTCTCTTAAGAGCGCTCATCTATTTTAGCACATCTTTTTTCCTTTGTCAAGAGGTTTTTAAAAACTTTTTTCGTTTTTTTCGTCCCCCTCAACCGGCGACTTATTTATCTTATCACGTTTTCTCTCTCTTGTCAACTCTTTTTTGTGGGTTTTTTCACTTTTGGCGATTTTAACAGTAAATTTGACGAGTGGTGTATTTTTCTGTTGAAATAGCACACAAATACACAGACTTACTGTATTATCTTTTAATCACGCTACGGCGAAATGCAACTCGTTGCAGTTTGCTCCTCAAGAGTTATAATCCCCACGGAAAGACTGAATCTAACCCGCCGTTTATGCAGGGGGACATCTGCGACTTATTTACAAACAGAAAGCTGAAGCAACAGCTCCAGCTCATCAGACTGAATAATCCTTACATTCATTATATTTTCTCCCAAAGCCCGCTATATATTGTTATAATCAATCCTTAACCTCCGGAACATATTCGGTATTATCGAGAACAAAATCCATTATCTGAGAATAGAAGTATCCAGGGTTCATTTTTATCTTTTTAACAATATACTCAGCCTGTTCCATATCGGGAGCAAAAATATCAAGCTCCATTAGCTTCACGCCGTTGTCGGAGCAGGTACAGTGAACCATGCAACCTTTTTCCACTTCCCTTATCTCAAAAGTGACGGTATTTTCATTTTTGAGTTTTGCAAAATATCTGAGTCCTTCCGCAAGGATCTTTTCCCTTGCAGTTTTAGGCGCCATAGTCTTGAACTCTTCAGCTCCGTCAAGCCCCTTTTCAGTAAGAACAAAATAATCCTCCCCGTCATGTTTTTCCAGGGATATAAGTCCCCCATCAAGCATTGAATCCACAGCATGGTTATACGAAAAGTAGTTTATAATATTAGCTGATGTTGCAATTTCAAGCAGTTGTATCGGAGTGACGGGTCTGTTTATTTTTTTAAGAAAATAACAGAGAAGTATTTTTACAGCATAAATATCTGTAACATTATTAATGTTTGAAAAATCAAAATCGTTATAATTGTTGTTATTCACAAAATCTTCCTTTTCAGAGTTAATCAGAAATTAGGATAATCAAGCATATGAGAAAGCAAAGCGATATTCACTGCCGCTTCAACCACAGGAACAGCCCTCGGAACGATACACGGATCGTGTCTTCCCTTTACCTGAATAACATCGTTTGACATATTTTTCATATCAACAGTATGCTGTGGTTTCGAGATAGACGGAGTAGGTTTAAAAGCAACACGAAGGCTTATAGGCATTCCGGAAGATATGCCACCTAAAATTCCGCCGTGGTTGTTTGTTCTTGTAACAATATGGCCTGCATCGTTCACATAAAATTCATCATTGTTTTCGCTTCCGAGCATTTTAGCGCAGTTAAATCCCACGCCAAATTCAAGCCCCTTAACTGCGGGAATTCCGAAAATCAATGAAGCAATGCTGTTTTCAAGTCCGTCAAAAATAGGGCTTCCTATCCCGGCAGGAACGTTTACCGAAACACACTCGACGATTCCTCCCACAGAATCCTGGCACATGAAGGCCTTTTCAATATCGGCTATCATTTCCTTGCCCTTTTCAACATTAAGCACCGGAAATTCAGCCTTTCTCATTTCTACTACTTGTTCTCTGGTAACAGAAACATTGTCTATTGCGTCGTCTTTTATTCCGTGAATTTCAAGAATATGAGCGCCCGTATAAATTCCCCTTTTTTCGAGTATCTGTCCTGCAACCGCCCCTGCAAAGCAAAGAGGAGCAGTAAGACGTCCCGAAAAATGTCCTCCTCCTCTAACATCGTTAAATCCGCCGTAACGAAGCGCTCCTGTATAATCAGCATGACCCGGTCTTGCAAGTCTTGCAATATTATTATAATCCTGAGAATGGGTATCGTTATTATTTATAAAAGCGCAAAGGGGAGTTCCCGTTGTTCTGCCGTTTAAAAATCCCGAGAGAATCTGAGGCATATCGCTTTCACGACGTTGAGTAGAGGTCTTGTTTTTCTTGGGAGCTCTTCTTGCCATAAACTCCATTAACTTTTCCATGTCGATATATTCTCCCGCAGGAAGATTGTCCATTACAACTCCTATTGCAGGGCCGTGACTTTCTCCGAAAACTGAAACGCTGATATTGTGACTCCAGATTGATGACATTGTTTTTCCTCCTGTATGGAACATTAAAATCTTCTGATTTTTCCTCCGAGTTTTTCATAAACTTCAAAAAAATCAGGATATGATTTTGATACGCATTCCGCATTTTTGATTAGTATTGGGCTTTTGCTTTTTGTGGCAGCTATTGCCATTGCCATAGGTATCCGATGGTCGTTAAAGCTGTCAACCTCGCCCCCTGAAAGGAATTTTACCCCTTCTATCTCAAGGCTGTCAGGAAACTCGGTCACCCTGCCGCCGGTCTTATTAAGGCACTGAGAAATAGCTTCAAGCCTGTCGCACTCTTTTATTCTCAGCCTTGCAACGTTAGTTATCCTGCTTTTTCCCTTACAGAAGCTTGCAAGGACGGCAAGGACAGGCACAAGGTCTGGAATATCCGAGCAGTCAAGTTCAAAAGCGTCAAGCTCATTATTTTTATTATACATCACTTGCGAACATATTTCAACAATTTTTTTATCCCCCTGAAGTGAATTTTTATCCAGTCCCAGAATATTTATTTGCGAGCCGAGAGCGTTTGCCACTTCAAAGAATGCAGCCTGAGAGTAATCCCCTTCAACAACGCATTTACAGGGAGTATATCCTCCTCTTCCGATTATAGTGTAGCCTTTTTCGGTTGTTTTAACTTCAGCTCCGAATTTTTTCAGAACTGACACAGTTATATCCACATAAGGCTTTGACTGAAGATGAGAAGTAAGTTCTATTCTGCTTTCTCCTTCAAGAGCGCCCAACGCAAGAAGAAGTCCGGTTATAAACTGAGAGGAAACATCTCCGCCTATCCTGTATGTACCGCAGCAAAGCTTTCCGCTTATTCCAAACGGCATTGTACCGTTATAGTCAAATACGGTTCCATGCCTGGGAAGCTCCTCAAGAAATGGAGTGATTGGTCTTTCAGGAAGCTTTCCTCTCCCGAAAAATTCTGTTTTAGTTCCAAGAGCCGCCGCCACCGGTATCATAAATCTTAGTGTTGAACCGGACTCACAGCAGTCAATACAGGCATTTTCAGCAGGATTTTTAATTCCATCGACAATTGCAGTTGTTCCGTCAATTTCAATTTTTGCGCCAAGAGCTTTTACAGCTTCTATTGTTGCGGTAATGTCCTTTGAAAAGCTGAGATTCGAGATCTCCGACTTCCCTTTTGCAAGCGCTGCGCAGATCAACATTCTGTGTGCAACGCTTTTTGAGGGAGGAACAGTAACGTCGCCTTTCAATAATGATGGTATTATTTCAACGTTCATAACATTTTCCTCTCTTTTCTTATATGGAAATCACATATCATTGAGAATTTCTCTTATTCTTTCCTCTTCTATCTCATGTGAATAAAGGTTTTCTCCAAAGCACACAACATCGCCTATTTCCTTTTGGAAAACAAATCTCAGTTTTCCTCCTCTCACCTTTTTATCGGTGTAAAGCTTTTTCACAAGAGCCTGCTTATCAACATATTCGGGAACGGTCACAGGAAGCTCAGCTCTTTTATAAAGGTCAATAACTCTGTTCATGTTTTCCTTTGAAATAAAGCCAAGGCTGTATCCAAGTCTTACCTGCGCCGCCATTCCTATTGCGACAGCCTCTCCGTGGGAAAGTCTGTAGTCGGACACAGTTTCAACTGCCCGGCCAACAGTATGCCCGAGATTTAATATTTCTCTCAGTCCGCTTTCCCTTTCGTCCTGCATGACCACCTGATATTTCACCTTACAGTTTCTCCGGGCAATATACTCACAAGTTTCCCCATGATTTTCAAATACCTTTTCAATATTTTTCTCAAGAAATTCAAAAAGTTCTTTGTCCCCAAGGCAGGCGTGTTTTATGGTTTCCGAAAGTCCGCTTGAAATTTCTGTTCTATCCAATGTTTTCCATGTTTCTATATCGATGTAAACTTTCTTTGGCTGGTTGAACATTCCTATCAGATTTGTTGCAAGCGGGGTATCTACAGCGGTTTTTCCACCAACAGAAGCGTCTGCCGCAGAAAGAAGAGTTGTCGCATAGTTTACAAAAGGAACTCCTCTTCCGAATGTTCCCGCAACAAATCCGGCAAGATCGCTTACGACTCCGCCTCCGACAGCTATTACTGCGCAGTCACGGCGAAATCCCTTTTCAAGCATCGAATCCTCAACAAACTCTTTCATTGCCCTTGTTTTGGACTTTTCACCGGCAGGAATTACAAAAAGGTGGGCTTCAAGACCTGCCTTCACTAATTTTTTGCAGATGTTTTCCGCATAAAGCTCCTTTACATTTGAATCGGTAACCACAGCGTACTTTGAAGCCTTTGTGCAAAGTCCGTTTTTCATATCAGTTACAAGGGTATCCTCAAGGCCTCTGCTTATCTCTATATCATAAGAGTCGTCAACGATTTTTTTCAGTATGCAATTAAACTTCATAAAAACCTCCCGCCTTATTCTCTATTAATTTTACCATAAAAGCGTTCTCATTTCAAGAAAAACATAAAAAGCCGGCTTCAATTTGGAAAAACCGGCTTGTTTTATTAAATCATTCCTGTCCCTTGTCTATAGGTCTGCCGGAAAATTCAGCCTGTGCGGCAATCTTTTTCATAGCCTCTGCAAACTGAGAGGGAGTAAGGGACTGTGCGCCGTCGCTCCATGCATTTTTCGGGTCGTTGTGAACTTCTATCTCAAGCCCGTCGCATCCAACTGCTACTGCGCCTAAACACATAGGCTCAACAAGTGAAGCGATTCCTGTAGCATGGCTCGGGTCAACAATCACAGGAAGATGAGTTTTCTGTTTGAGAAGAGGAACAGCGGAAATATCAAGGGTATTTCTTGTTGCAGGCTCAAATGTTCTTATTCCTCTTTCGCAAAGGATAACCTTGTTATTTCCCTCAGACATGATGTACTCGGCAGACATAAGAAGCTCCTGAAGTGTGCTCGAAAGACCTCTTTTAAGAAGTACAGGCTTATCGCATCTTCCCAGCGCCTTTAAAAGTGTGAAATTCTGCATATTTCTTGCCCCTACCTGAACGATATCAACATCGGCAAAAAGGTCAATATCCGAAAGATCCATTATTTCGGTAACAATAGGAAGTCCTGTTACTTTTCTCGCCTCGCAGAGAAGTCTTATTCCCTCTTTTCCGAGTCCCTGAAAAGCGTAAGGAGAAGTTCTCGGTTTGAAAGCACCGCCACGAAGCATTGTAGCTCCTGCTTCCTTGACAGCAACTGCGGTTGTAATGATCTGATCCTCTGTTTCAACCGAACACGGACCTGCAATAACGTTAAGAGTTCCACCGCCTATTTTTCTTCCCCTTACCTCAATAACCGTGTCGTCGGGGTGAAAACGTCTGTTGGCGTTCTTATAAGGCTCCTGAACACGCTTTACCTGTTCAACGATCTCCTTAGCCTGAATTTTTTCCATATCAATCTTGGTCGTATCGCCGATAAGACCGATAATGCGCTGGTGAACGCCGTCTACAAGATTTGTTTTAACGTTGAATCCGTGAAGCCAGTCAACAAGTTCGTTTATTTGCTTTTCGCTTGCTCCGTCCTTAAGAATAATAATCATTTTCTCTTCCTCCAAAATGTAATTAATTTGCAACAAAAAAGCCGCAGCTTCTTTTCAAAGCCACGGCATATCCACAAGTAAATCTTTATCTGTACACTTTTCACTTGTCATACTCTCGCAGCTTTCTTTACACGCCAAAAAAACTTGAAGCCATAAAAGCCCAAGCTAAAAAAGTATGTAAAGACTACGAAAGATATAACGGCAGGCATACTATTGATTTCCTTTCATAAATTTTGTTACGTAACAATAATACTATACTATTTTTGTCTTGTGATGTCAAGGGGTTCAGAATTATCTTCATAGAATTTTCATAAAAATCTCCTGCTCAAATAAAAATATTATGCTAAAATCTATGCAGATTAAAATTAAAAGGAATGGTAAGATGCTTATTGACTTTCATATTCACGCATTCAATGAAAAGGTGGCGGAACGTGCCGTTGCAAAACTTGAGAAGATTTCCGGGCTTACTCCGAAAACAAGAGGGCTTATTACAGAAACAAGAGACAGGCTTTCCCAGTGGGGAGTTGATTACGGCGTTCTTCTCCCAATTGCCACAAAGCCATCTCAGCAAAAGATAATCAACGATTGGTCCGCAGAGCAAAACTGCGGAAATATAATTGCCTTCGGAAGCGTCCATCCTGATGCGGAAGATGTTTATGACGAGCTTGAAAGAATCAAATCGTTAGGATTAAAGGGAGTAAAGCTTCACCCTGATTATCAGAACTTTGAAATTGACGAGGAAAGACTGTTCCCGATATACAAAAAGATCGCACAGCTTGGGCTTATCTGCGTATTCCACGCAGGTTACGACTGCTACAGTCCGGGGCATATTCACGCAACTCCTCAGATGTCAAAGCGTGTTCACGAGGCTGTGCCTGAACTTAAAATGGTACTTGCACATCTTGGTGCAAACAGGCAATGGGAGCAAGTCGAGGAAGTTCTCGCAGGGCTTCCGGGAAGCATTTATTTTGACTCCTCGATGCTTGCAGGATACATTACCGAAGAACAGGCTTACCGCATTATAAAGAAGCACGGAGCGGACAGGATTCTCTTGGGTAGCGACTGTCCGTGGTCGGGAACTCTTGAAAATGCTGAGCTTATAAAGAGCCTGCCTCTGACCGTTGAAGAAAAAGAGCTTATACTTTACAAAAACGCACAGCGTTTGCTTGGAATGTAGAAATAATCACAAACAGCAAAGCCGTCGGAGAAAAAACTCCGGCGGCTTGATTTTTATTCCTGATTTTCGCCCATAACCTTTACCATTACTGCTTTCTGGGCGTGAAGTCTGTTTTCCGCTTCCTCGAAAATCTCATCAGCGTGAGCTTCAAATACTTTTTCGGTAATTTCCTCTTCTCTGTGAGCAGGCAGGCAGTGCTGAACCATCGCGTCAGGCTTGGCGACCGCCATTACCTCGTCGTTTATCTGATATCCCTCAAAGGCGATCTTTCTTTTTTCGGTTTCGCCTTCTTCACCCATTGAAGTCCATACGTCAGTAAAAACAACGTCAGCTCCCTTAGCAGCTTCAAGAGGCTCGGTGGTCATCATAAACTTATCTCCGTATCCTGCCGCAAAATCAAGAACAACATTTGCAGGACGATAATCTACAGGACAAGCAATACTAACATTCATTCCAACCTTAAGTCCTCCGACAATAAGTGAGTTTGCCATGTTGTTTCCGTCGCCGATATAGCACATTTTAAGTCCGTCAAATCTTCCCTTGAACTCTCTTATGGTCATAAGATCGGCAAGTACCTGACATGGATGACAGAAGTCTGTAAGTCCGTTAATTACAGGGATCGAACCATAGTACGCAAGATCCTCAACTTCCTTTTGCTCAAATGTCCTTATCATAATTCCGTCAAGATATCTTGAAAGAACTCTTGCGGTATCCTGAACCGGCTCCCCACGTCCTATCTGAAGGTCCCTGTTTGAAAGGAAAAGAGCCTGACCTCCAAGCTGATACATTCCTGTTTCAAAGGAAACTCTTGTTCTCGTAGATGATTTCTGAAATATCATTCCAAGGGTCTTACCCTTCAGAATTTTGTGTTCGATACCGTTTTTCTGTTCGTATTTAAGCTGGTCTGCAAGATTTAAAATATCAATGATTTCTTCCCTTGATAGGTCAAGCATTTTAAGCAAGTTTTTCATATTTACTATGTACCTCCGAATATCCGTTATATATTTTTAAGAATGTTTTTTAATATGTCTATTCCCTTGTCAATCTCTTCCCTTGTAATTGTAAGAGGGGGAAGAAATCTCAGCTTTTCCTTGGCTGTAAGAATCAAAAGTCCGTTTTCAAGGCAAGCCTTACAGATATCCCCTGCTTTGCCTTTTTTGAGCCTTACGCCTATCATCAGGCCCATTCCGTCAACGCCCTCTACCTCCGGAATTTCAAGAAGCTTTTCTTTTAAGTATTCACCTTTTTCAGAAACTTCGTCAAGGAATCCTTCAGAGGTTACCTTGTTTAAAACTGCGATTCCACCGGCACAGCAGACAGGGTTTCCGCCGAAGGTTGAACCGTGGGTTCCGGGTGTAAGCACACCGCTGCACTTTTCATTTGCAAGGCATACGCCTATAGGTATCCCCCCTGCAAGACCCTTGGCAAGGGAAACAATATCAGGTTTTACTCCGTAATTGTCTCCTGCAAGGAATTTTCCTGTTCTTCCGATGCCGGTCTGAACTTCATCTGCGACAAAGAGTATATCATTTTCACTGCATATCTTTTCTATGGTTTTTACAAAGCTTTCATCAAGAGGAACAACTCCTCCCTCACCCTGAATAAACTCAACCATTATAGCGCAGACCTTATTTTCATTTTCCTTGACTATTTTCACAAGCTCCTCGTTGTCGTTTGCAGGAGCATATATAAACCCCGGAGTAAACGGGAAAAAGTAGTTATGAAAAACATCCTGTCCCGTTGCTGAAAGAGTGGTTATCGTTCTTCCATGAAAGCTGTTTTTAAGAGTTATAATAATGTTCCTTTCAGCTTCCTTTCCATACTTGTCAAAGGAATATTTTCTTGCAATTTTAATTGCGCACTCGTTTGCTTCAGCTCCTGAATTTCCGAAGAACATCTTGCTGTAGCCTGTAGCTTCACAAAGCATATCAGCAAAATCAGCCTGAACCTTTGTGTAATAGTAATTTGACGTATGCTGAATGGTTTTCACCTGGGTGCATACTGCATCTACCCAGCTGTCATCGCAAAATCCAAGGCTGTTTGTTCCTATCCCCGATCCAAAGTCGATATATTCCTTACCGTTTTCGTCAACAGCAGTTCTCTTTTCCCCCTTTTCAAGGACAAGATCGTATCTTCCGTAAGATTTCATTACATGGCTGTTGAATTTTTCAATAGTGTTCATTTGTTTGCCTCCCAATATCAGATAAACTGTGTTCCTACACCCTCGTTAGAAAGCAGTTCAATAAGGATCGAGTGAGGAACTCTTCCGTCAATTATAACAGTTTTCTTTACTCCGCGTCTTACCGCCTCAACACAGCAGTCTATCTTTGGTATCATTCCGCCGCTTATTATTCCCGTCTTTTTAAGGTACGGAACTTCGCTTACGTTTACCGAATGTATAAGAGTCGACTCGTCATCCTTGTCTTCCAGAAGACCTGCTATATCAGTCATTAAAATAAGATTTTCTGCTCTTAAACAAGAGGCTATCCTTGCGGCGGCGGTGTCGGCGTTGATGTTGTAGGGCTGACCGTCCTCGCCTGTCCCGACAGTTGCGATTATTGGAACATAGCCGTTATTGAGAGCGTCAAGAATTGGTTTTGTTGTAACCTTTTTGATTTCTCCCACATAGCCAAGATCAACTTCGCCCTGCTTCTTCTCGGCAACTATCATCTGTCCGTCGATTCCGCAAAGACCGACAGCTTTTCCTCCGTGAAGCTGAAAATGCGAAACAAGCTCCTTATTCACCTTTCCGGCAAGCACCATTTTGACAATGTCGATAGTTTCCTCGTCTGTATATCTCAGACCGTTTATAAATTTGCTTTCAATTCCCACTCTATTGAGCATAGAATTAATTTCCGGTCCTCCTCCGTGAACAAGAACAACTTTGATCCCCACTTCTGAAAGAAGAACAATATCGCTCATTACAGCGTCCTTTAGTTCTTCGTTTGTCATAGCGTTTCCACCGTACTTGATAACAACTATTTTATCGTGGTATTTCTGTATATAGGGCAATGCGTCAATAAGCACCTGAGAACGCAGAGAATTTGATATCATTTTCATTCTTCCTTTTTAATTGATTTTCTGAATTTCAGCTTCTATAATCGCCGTTTATTTTAACATAGTCATAAGTCAGGTCACAACCCCATGCAGTAGCCTGAGCCTCTCCCGCATGAAGATCAATATTAATATAGATCTCGTCTTCAAGGAGTATCTCCTTTGCCTTTTCCTCGGAAAAATCAACTCCCGATCCGTTTCTGCAAACTTCGATCTCACCCTTTGACGAGCTTAAAGTTACCCCGACCTTATTTATATCAAAGTCAGCCTCCGCATAACCTATAGCGCAGAGTATCCTTCCCCAATTTGCGTCGGAACCGAACATTGCGCACTTGAAAAGCGGAGAACATATAACGCTTTTTGCAACGATTATAGCGGTGTCAAGGTCGGGAGCGCCTGAGCATATACAGGTAAGAAGCTTGCTTGCTCCCTCTCCGTCCTTTGCAAGCATACGTGTGAGGTTTGCCATAACCTGATAGAGCGCCTTTTTAAATGTTTCAAAATCCTCGCCCTCTTCAGTGATTTCCTTGTTTTCACAAACTCCCGATGACATAAGGCATACCATATCATTTGTAGAAGTGTCTCCGTCAATCGACAAACAGTTATATGTTATCTTAACAATTTCCGAAAGAGCCTTCTGAAGCATCTCGGTTGTGATAGAGCAGTCTGTTGTAATAAAGTTAAGAGTGGTTGCCATATTGGGATGAATCATTCCGCTGCCCTTTGCCATACCGCCCATACAACAGGTCTTTCCGTCAATTTCAAATGTGACTGCATACTCCTTCGGGAAGGTGTCGGTGGTCATAATTGCCTTTGCAGCTTCAAGATGCTGGCTTACGCAAAGGGACATTGCAAGCTGAGGGATAGCCTTTTCTATCGGCTCGATAGGAAGAATCTGACCGATGACTCCCGTTGATGCAACAAGCACCTGCTCGCTCTCAAGTCCCATGGCGTCAGCCAAAAGATCGCACATTTTTTCCGCCTTTTCCACTCCGTCAGCGTTACAGGTATTTGCATTTTTAGAGTTCACAATAACAGCTCTCGCCTTGCCACCGGTCTTTTCAAGGTGTCTTTTGGTAACAATGATAGGCGCACCTTTCACCTTATTCTGCGTATAAACGCAAGCGGTGTTGCAGTCATGATCCGAATAGATAAGACCGAGGTCATTTTTGTGGCTTGAAACCGGAATTTCGTTCCCCTCAGGCTTTTCGGACTTTTTTATTCCAGCATAAACTCCTGCCGCACGAAAGCCTGCCGCCGCACAGACTCCGCCCTCTATAGTTTCAAATAAATTCATTTCCATAAATTTTTCCCTTTCCATGTCATTTGGTAAAACTGATATTAAAGTTATTAAACAAGTCCCGTTGTTTCGTCAATTCCAAGCATGATATTCATATTTTGAACCGCAGCACCCGAAGCCCCTTTCCCGAGGTTATCAAGCCTTGAGCAAAGAAGGATAGTATCTTCGTTTCCGCACACGAAAATCTCAAGCATATTTGTTCCTGCCAAAGTGTTTGCCGCAAGGAATCCGTCAGGAAGAGTTTTCTCGCCGTAAAGCTCTCTTACCTTCACAAAATTTGCTCCGTTATAATTTTCAGCAAGTATCTCATGGATATTTTCCGGAGTATATTTTTTTAAAAGGCACCTTGTTGCCAGAGGCACGGTCACTACCATTCCGCTATAGTAGTCGTCTACTATCGGGTTAAAAATAGGAGGATATTTAAGTCCGCAGACTTTCTGCATTTCAGGCAGGTGCTTGTGGTGCTGAGAAAGTGCGTACTGTCTTGGAGAATAGCATTCATATGGCTTATTCTCTCCCTCTAAAACAGCTATCATTTTCTTTCCTCCGCCGCTGTAACCTGAAACACCATGAGAAACTATCGGGTAATCTTCGGGAATAACCCCGTTTTTCACAAGAGGGTAAACAAGTGAGATAAATCCCGTTGCGTAACATCCCGGATTGGCAACTCTTTTTGAGGCTGCGATTTTCTCTCTGTGCTCAGCCGAAAGCTCAGGAAATCCGTAATCCCAATCGGGGTTTGTTCTGTGTGCAGTCGAAGCGTCAATTATCCTCACCTTTTCATTTTTAACAAGGGATACCGCTTCAATCGCTGCCTTATCCGGAAGGCAAAGAAAGGTTACATCAGACTCATTTATAAGTTTTGCTCTCTCATTCGTATCCTTTCTTTTTTCATCATCAATAAGAAGGATCTCAACGTCATTTCTCTTTTCAAACCTCTCATAGATCTGAAGTCCTGTTGTTCCCTCTTTACCGTCAATAAAAATCTTTGTTTTCATATTTATCATTCCTTTATTTCAGGGCGATCTAATCGTCAAGAATATTTTTATAGGACTTATCCTTTTTCTTTTTGCCTTTGCCCTTTTCTCCCGGGCCGTCATTGCCACCCATTACATTTCCTATCCCGCTTGCAAAAAACACAATTATAATAGTCATGACTATTATATTAGGCATTGCGTATCTTATAAGCTCGGTAAACACAAAGGAAATAACGGAAAGAGTTATAATTCCGCCGCAGAGAAGAAATGAAATTCCGTATTCCTTTGAAAAAATGTAGCAGAAAACAGCTGTTATCACAGGATAAAGCATATTATAGGCAATTATAAAAAGCAATATATTTTCAAGGACATTTCCCGAAACAAAAATCATTGTACCGCATAAGACAGTCCACATAGCAAGGATAAGCCCTGCGGAAATATGCTTATTTTCAGGAAGCCTATCAAGTAATCTCTTATTTTTCATCAAGCTTTTTCCTTAAATATTCAAGCTGTTCCTTTACAGCTTCAGGAGCCGGTCCGCCCTGTGACTTTCTCTGCATAACGCAGCTTTCAAGGCTTATTGCGTCATAGATATCACTGTCAAAGGTTTCGCACATTTTCTTGTATTCTTCAATCGGAAGCTCTTCAAGAGTCGTATTATTCTCAATGCATTTTGCAACCAGAGTTCCAGTTATCTTATATGCGTCTCTGAAAGGAATTCCCTTTTTAACAAGATAATCAGCGCAATCGGTTGCATTGATAAACCCATTAGCGGCAGCCTTTCTCATATTTTCAGGAATAACTCTCATTGTTTCAAGCATAGGGATAAAGGTTGTAAGACAAAGCTTAACAGTATCTACCGCATCGAAAATGGCTTCCTTATCCTCCTGCATATCCTTATTATAAGCAAGCGAAAGTCCCTTCATCATTGTCAGAAGGGTTGTAAGATCGCCATAGACTCTTCCTGTTTTTCCTCTTATAAGCTCGGTAATATCAGGGTTTTTCTTCTGAGGCATAATTGACGAGCCTGTAGCGTAAGCGTCGTCAAGCTCCACAAATTTAAACTCCCATGAACACCATAAAACGATCTCTTCAGAAAACCTTGAAAGATGCATCATTAAAATTGAAATCGCACAAGCAAGCTCAATACAAAAATCCCTGTCTGAAACCCCGTCAAGAGAGTTCATCATTACTTCATCAAAACCTAAAAGTTCTCTTACTCTCTCGCGATTTATAGGGTAAGTCGTTCCTGCAAGCGCACAGCTTCCCAGCGGCAGCACATTCATTCTTTTGTATGTATCATCAAGTCTGCCCATATCTCTCAGGAGCATCTGTGCGTAGCAAAGCACATGGTGAGCAAAAGTTATAGGCTGCGCCCTCTGAAGATGAGTATACCCCGGCATAACGGTGGTGAGATTATTTTCTGCGAGAACCATCACCGTTTCAATAAGTTTTCTGACAAGCTCCTTTATCTCCTTTATTTCTTCTCTGAGATAGAGTCGTATATCAAGAGCCACCTGGTCGTTGCGGCTTCTTGCAGTATGAAGCCTTTTCCCTGTTGCGCCAAGTCTGCTTGTAAGCTCGGCTTCAACAAACATATGGATATCTTCTGCGTTAGGATCAAAATGCAGCTTTCCCTCCTCAATATCAGAAAGAATTTCTTTAAGACCTTTAACAATCGTTTTGCTTTCTTCAGGGTCGATTATCCCGCACTCTCCAAGCATTGTTGCGTGTGCGACAGAACCCTCTATATCCTGTTTATACATTCTCGCATCAAAGGAAATAGACGAATTGAAGTCGTTTACCCTTTCATCAACTTCCTTTGAAAATCTCCCTGCCCACATTTTATTTGACATTTTTTCTACCGTCCTCTTTTGTTTGAAATTAAATTTGCAATAATCTTGTTGCAGATGCTCCCCCACCGCTAAGGCGGCGGGTTTCATCCGGTTTTCAGTAGGAGGTCAGATAGGTAATCCCAACTTGAACACTCCTGAGTAACAAAGCTACCTGCAACTGTTGCAATCGTCAAAGCCGATTCTGAACGAACCTACCGGGCTTTGCTATGATTTAAAGTATTAAACCACCACTATGCTTTCGTGGTGGTTTAAGCAGACTGCATTACAGCTTATAACCTTGTCGCCTATGTCCCCCTGCCTAAACGGCAGGTCTGCCTCCTATCAGGCGGGGTCCCATTCGGACTTTCAGCGGGGATTTTAATCCTCCAATGAAACCCTGAGGAGCAAAGCTCCCATCTGCAGCTTGCTGCAGTCAGCGACAGGTTGCTTTTCGTCGCAACGTGATTAAGCACAGCTCTGAAAGAGATGTATAGCTCTGAAAGAGATGTATAGCTCTGAAAGAGATGTATAGCTCTGAAAGAGATGTTAGCTCTGAAAGAGATGTTAGCTCTGAAAGAGATGTAATTATCAACGCTTTGCTCCGATTTAAACAAACAGTATGTAATCAGGCTTCCTTTTTCTTTGCGATATAGTGAAAAGACGTAAAAGCAAGT
>CALWNN010000034.1 GCA_944382845.1 uncultured Clostridia bacterium | reverse complement strand
GTCTATGTTTTTTACCTTCATAATGATTTCTCCGTTAGACCTCGGTTCACCCTCTCAATAACCTCATCAGCAAGGCTCAAATAGCTTTCGGAAAGAGTGTTGTTTTTCAGATTAACGCAGCCGGTCTGCTCGCTTATCGCCGTTTCAATCTGCGTCTTTCGATAAGGAATTACTGTTTCAAAGAGCTTTCCCTTGTATAGCTGTCTGGTAGCATCGGCAACTGCCTTGCCGATGTTAGTGCGACTCTCCGCCCGGTTATACAAAATCCCCAGCAGTTTGAGCTGAGGATTAGTTGTAGCATTGATTGACGATGCTTTAGATAGTATTTTTTCAATGCCGTCAAAAGCATATTGCCCTGCCTCGACGGGAAGAATGTAGTAGTCAGAGGCGTTAAGAGCGTTTTGCGTCAAAATATCAAGTGCTGTTTTGTTATCGAAAATAATAAAGTCATATTTTTTGAAAAAATCACCGGCAAAGATACGTTTTAAAACAAATGCGCTGTCAAAGTCGGAAGCAATCTGTGAATTAATCGCATCAAGCATAAGGCTTGAGGGGATATAATCAAGCCCGTTTTCTGAGTGTCTGACAGCCTCCGAAAGCAGAACATTTTTGCCCATGACAGTGTTATATATCACGTCTGATATGTTGTCCTTGCCGTCGGGAAGATAACCGCAGGTAGTAGACAGATTGCATTGCTTGTCGAGATCAACGACTAATACGCTGTACCCTTTCTTATTGAGGGCGCAACCAAGATTAAAGGCGGTAGTTGTTTTTCCAACTCCGCCCTTTTCGGATACTACCGAGATGATTTTTGTTTTCTTTAATTGCATAATCAAGCCTTCTTTCTGCTCAAATGAGCTAAATATGAGTACAAGCCGAATGAAAATTAAGCATAGAAAAGGGCGGCAGGCTTGTTTACCGCCCCCTAACAAGGAGCGACCTTGCTATGATTTGATGGATTTACCATCAAGTAAGCCGCCAAAATCCATTTCAGCGACTTAATTTATAGTAAAAGATAGAAAAACAGGAGGCTATTAATTAGGAGTATCTTTTAATCAAAGGGTCCGGGGTTCGAATCCCCGATAGCTCACCAGAATTAAACCGCCTATCTACGCTGAATCCCGTAGATAGGCGGTTTTTTTATATTTTATCGTTTTAAATAATATGCTGAAATCATAGAAAATATGACGCAACGCTTTTCTACACTTGAGTTGATAACCGTTTCCAAAACAGAGCAATCATTATGACCGCTACTAACATAGCACACAGATCGGCAATAGGGGTTGCCCACACAATGCCGTTAACCCCGACCAAGCTGTTCAGAAGAAGCATAAACGGAATGTCCAGCCCGCCTTTTCTCATCAGCGACAGTATAGTAGGCTGCACCTTTTTCCCAACGGACTGAAAAGCAGTGATCGCAAGCATCGTCACGGAAATACAAGGACCGGTAATACAGATAATTCTCTGGAAAATCTGACCATAGCGCACAGTTTCTGCGTCATCTATAAAGGCTCTCACAATAGGTCCCGCACAAGTGAACAGGAACACAGTTCCAATCAAAGCCACCGTAAAACTAAACAGAAAGTCCACTTTGAGCGCCGCTTTCATGCGCTTATAATTGCGGGCGGAGTAGTTGTAACCGATTAGCGGCAACACTCCCTGAGACATACCGGTAGCGATAGCAAAGGATAGCATATCGACCTTTTTGGCTACTCCAACACCAGCCACAGCGGCGTTTGAATAGCCGGACATCAGTTTGTTGATCGTGACATTGGACAATACCCCCATTAAATTCATCAGGCAGCTGGGAATACCGACCAGCAGCACTTCTTTGGGAATGTTCTCTCCCCATGTGTAGTGTTTTGGATGGAACGAAATGTCGGTTGTGATCCTCTTCCGGGCGATAAGAAAAACAAAATAGAATGTGGCGATCACATTAGAGATCATCGTAGCAATGGCAGCGCCTGCTATTTCCAGTCCCAGTGGGAAAATAAAAATCGGATCTAAAATAATATTCAGTACGCCGCCCAGAGCAACACCGAATCTGGCTTGCACCGAATGTCCTTCTGCCCGCACCAAGTGGGCCAGTTGCTGATTCAACACGGTAGGAACCGCCCCAATCGTGATGGTCCAGAAAATATACTGACAGCAAAAGCCATAGGTTTCTGAATCAACACCCACAACAGGGAGAACTACAGACCGGCTCAAGAAAAGTCCAATCCCATAAAGCAAAGATACCGCAACAGCAGTCCAGATACTGAAAGACGCTGTCCGTTTCGCTTTCTGATGGTTGTTAGTGCCCAAACTGCGGGACATAAGACTGGAACCTCCAATGCCAAACAGATTGGCAAGCCCTGTAAGCAAGATAAACATCGGCATACACAGCGACACGGCAGCTACCTGATTAGGGTCTCCGATCTGCCCGATGAAAAATGTGTCAGCCATGTTGTAGATCACTGTAATCAACTGGCTGATTACAGTTGGAACAACCAAAGAAAGCACAGCACGGCCAACAGGCGCTTCTTCAAACAAAACTTCTTCCTTCGTTTTCACTGTCTTTCACCTCCCACCCGGCAAAGCCCGTCTGCCACACACCGGATAGCATTGTTTTCTCTCATTTCCGTTCCACATCCAAGGCACTTTCTCATATACAAAATCCTCCGTTCTGATTTCCATATGCCCTTTGTGATTGCTCATACCCGTACAAGCCCTTGCTTACGTTCTGATTCTGAATGTTTTGGGTGCAAGGCGGTATACCAAAATACTTGCAACGATGCTGTACAGTACGCAAAACATAATCGTCATTACTCCGAATATCATAATCGGCATACGAAGCTGCATTAAAGCAAAACAGACGAAATAAGTCACAGTCAAAACAATACGGTATGTTCCGCTTTTCAATTCCGTCCCTGCATTGTAAGGTTGGAGCAGATAGTAAATCGTAAGGTAATGAATGGAGAAAAACAGGCTCATACAAAGAACAGAAACAATCAGCACCACATAGTTGAGTGGATTATCCGTTCCTCCGGTAGCAAACAGGATCAGCGCCAGCCCCACACCGATGACCAGCGCCGGAACAGCATTGATCTTCATAATTTCACGCAGGCGGATCTGAAACAGCCGCAATATGAAATTGGGCTGCTTATAAAACGAATAGGTCAGCAGACTGTGATCGCAATTCATAAAAAGAGCCTGAGTAAAGTTCGTGCCACGGTTGATGGCGTACATAATAAACACAAAGTACGGAAGCCAAGTCATCACAATTTTATTAATGGCAGATTTTTCTTCGGGCAACAAATAGATTCCCACCAACACAGCGGCAACAAGGCAAACACACACATAGGAAATCTTTTTCGTAGAGTTCCAGAGTATCTTTTTGTGTCTTTTGATAAACAAATCATTCAGGTACTCGAAGCCTTTGCGGTTGCTGGTAATGGAAGTATCCGTGGATATTTTCTTTTCATTTGCCTGCTTTACAAGCTGAGTTGCAACGGTGCTGTCCATCTGATTTGTCAATCCTGCCAATAATTCTTTGTTGATTGCATAATAGTCCCGGAAAGTCAACACTTTTTTAAGACTGATTGCTCCCAATGGGATACAGACTAAAAAGAGAATCATTGATACCATTTCCGGCAATGCAAATCCAAAAGCAGGCGGAGCATAGGTAATACCTAAAAGCAGAGCGATACAGCCCCACACATATTTAGACAGCTTATTTTCGTTATATCCAAAGCCTCTTTTCTCATAATCCCACAGGGTAATAGCAGCATATGTTAACTTCATACCCGCTATACAAAGGGGAAGAAGCAGGCAAAACCACAAAGGCACGCCTCTGTCCATACCAAACAGGATCGTGAACGGCAAAAATCCGATGACAATCTTCAGAATGGAATAGATATAGTTTACCAGTGTATATTCCCTTGCGTCAATTTTCATAAGAATCATTGCATAATACTTATCCTTTGTCGGATTGAAAAGATGCGTGTTCACAAAGCTTCCGATCACAGTGAGAAACAGCAGGATATGAAGAAACACCTCATTTTCAGGCAGTTCTTTATACAGGATGCCAATACCGCATACCATTGTAAAAAAGTAAAGAAACTTGCCGAGGAATGCAGAAACAAATTCCCACAGTACGGATATTATATTCGCAACAATTTTAAGTCCCTTTACTTTATACAGCGTTGACGGAAGCAGCCGTTTTAAGAGCGGTATCTGCTTTAAGGAAAACAGGATACCGTTGACACGATATGTATTTTTCAGGGAGAAAGAAATCTTAAGCGTCTTATTCATTTTCTTCCTCCCTGAGTGCCGCAATAATTTTATCCTTAAATTCACTGCTGTCTAAATCTGTTTTCTCCACAACCTCCAGCTCGCCGTGATTGAGCAATACGATCTCATCGCAGAGGTCAAGCGCCAAATCCATAATATGCGTGGAAAAAATAGTGATTTGATTTTGTTTTAAGGAACGCAGTAACTGTTTCATTTCTTCAGCAACCACCACATCAAGCGATGTTAAAGGCTCGTCAAGAAGCAAAATGTTCGGCTGAGCGATGATGTTAATGAGCATTTGCATTTTGTTTTTCATACCGTGAGAATAGTCTTTCAGCAGTTTATCCCTGTCCTCCGGCTCAATACTCATATAGTCAAAATACTCGTCAATACTTTTCGGATTTTTAATGGACTTCTCATTGATGTCCATAAAAAACTTCAAAAACTCTCTGCCCGTAAGAAATTCCGGTACGGTCGGGGTAGACAACACATACCCAATATCATCTGCGACCACCTCACGGCGGACTCCGTTTTCATCTTCTATATAGAAATTCCCGTTATCCACCTTCAAATCCCTGTTCAGACAGTTGAAAAGGGTTGTTTTACCGGCGCCGTTCCTGCCAAGCAATCCGTAAATTTTCCCTTCCTCAAAAGTGAAGTTGATATCTTTCAAAACCTGCTTTTTCTCAAAGCTTTTTGATAAATGTTCAATGACAAATTTCATATATATAATCCTCCGTTTTTCTTTCTCATCAGTCCAATTAAAATTTCAAGCGACCGATCCGGTCATAAACATATTGAATCCAAAAACCTTTCTACTTTCATAGTTTATCCTCCATATAATAAAAAACTGAATGGAACCCCGCCTCCCCATAGGAGGCAGACCTGCCGAATATTCGGCAGGGGGACATCGGCGACTCGGTTATATTGATGATAAGAACCTCGTATTATTGGTATCAGCGGTTTACAAAGCTTTCGATTATTTTCTTTTCAATTTGTCTGATTACTTCAATAAACTGTTCATCACACTTTCCGGTAGGGTCGGAAATTCCCCAGTCATGGTCAATTTTTCTTCCGATATACGGACAGCCAACGTCACAGCCCATTGAAATTACAATGTCAGGAGCGGGAATATCGTCAATTGTTTTACTGTACTGGCTCTTTGACATATCAATCCCGTAAAGTTCCTTTACAATCCGCACAGCGTCAGGATTAATTTCCGGTTTCGTTTCCGTTCCGGCAGAGTAAAAATTATAATTATCAGAGGCAAAATGCTTTCCCAATGCCTCGGCTATCTGGCTTCTGCATGAATTATGCACGCATATAAAAACCACATTTTTCTTATTATTCATTGCTTTCTCCTTATTCACGGTTTGATTTTTACTTTGTTTTTTCAAAAGTCTTTTAACAAGCTTTTATTTGTCAACAATAAAGTGAGATATTTAAAGGCTTTCAAAATTTCTGAGAACCTGATAGTCTGTAAGCCATTTCAGGCATGGTTCAAACATAACCCCTTCTCTCGGATCGGTCTGATAGCTGTATGTGGTTTTTATTGCAAGCTCGGCAAATGATGTTGCACGGTCGATAGCGATAGGAAGGCTGTCGCCTTTTAAAATTCCGCCGACCAGAACGCTTGAAAACAAGTCGCCTGTTCCCGGATATCTTCTCGGAACATAGTCGCAGGGAATCTTCCAAAAAGCGTTATTGTTCTTGTCGTACCCAACATTATAAACGTTTCCGTCTGCAAGAGGAGCAGTGGAGATAACAACTATTCCGGGGCCTTTTTCGGAAAGCCTTACAAGCCAGCTTTTTATCTGAGCCGTGGTCATGCTCATTGAAGGATAATCATCTCCGAGAAGGATTGCCGCTTCTGTTAAATTCGGAGTTATTATATCGGAAACCTCTGCAAGGTCAATCATTCTTGCACAAAGCTCTTTTGAAAAAGTTCTATAAGTTTTACCGTTATCACCCATTACAGGGTCGCAGACCTTTAATGCAGAGTTATATTCGTAAAAAAATTCACGACAGTGGTCGATCTGTTCGTCCGAGGCAAGAAAACCGCTGTAGATACAATCAAATTCCGTTTCAAGTTTTTTATAATGAGAAAGTGCAGAGGGAATAAATTCTGTAAGGTCGCTCATAACAAAGTCAACATAAGCTGTATGAGTTGACAAAGCGGCAGTAGGAACAGGACAGACCTGTATTCCCATCGCCGAAAGAGTTGGGATTATAACCGAAAGAGAACATCTTCCAACTCCCGAAATATCATGGATCGCCGCAACTTTTTTTATTGTGTTCACAATTATCCCCTCCGTCAGATATTTTACCACATTTTTTGATTTTTTTCAACATGGTAAAATTTCAGTTTCATATAAAATTTCTTTTTGCAAATAATAATTTCACAAACAAAAAGGAGTGATAATATGAACTTAACGTCTGCCGCCAAGGGAATGGCAATGGGACTTACAGTCGGAGCTATAACCTACGCTGTTTCCAACGCCACCTCTCATCAGCGTAAAAAAGTCAAGAGTAACGCAGGCAAGGCTTTAAAAGCCATGGGTGAAGTTGCAAGCGGAATCAGCGCTATAATGATGAGATAATTCTCATCTGAAATTTGCCGTGCTTTCGCCGCCGACAGCAGTGCAAATGTCACTGTCGGCGGCGAAAAGCTGTATTTGCTGATTATTTTTTTAAAATAGTTGACAAACAATATTATATGACGTATAATATATATAGAACATATAACTAAGTCGCCGATGTCCCCCCGCCGAATATTCGGCAGGGCTGCCTCATATAAGGCGGCGAGGGACATTCAGTTTTTCAGTGGGGGTTTTAATTCCCCACTGAAAAACTGAGGAGCAAAGCTCCTCGGCGACAATTGCAGTCGTCGCAACGTGATTAAGCGAGCTTATCACGCTTTGCTCCGATTTAAATATTATTAGCGAAAGGAGAATGATTATGAGCTTTCCCATAGGCGCTTCCCTTCTTGATGCACTTGTTCTTGCAGTTGTAGAAAAGGAAGATACATACGGCTATAAAATCACAAATGATATACGAAACGCAATTGAAATTTCGGAATCGACTCTTTACCCTGTGCTGAGAAGGCTTCAGAAAGAGGATTGCCTTGAAACATACGACAAGGAATATATGGGCAGGAACAGACGTTACTACAAGGTAACCAAAAAGGGCAAGGCCGCTCTCAATCTTTACAGGGAAGATTGGAAAATATACAGAAATAAAATTGAAACCATTCTTATCTCAGGAAAGGACGGGGGTTACATATGACAAAAAAAGATTTTATAGACATACTGAGAAAAAGGCTTTCTGTTCTTCCCAAAGAAGAAATGGAAGAAGCGCTCAGATATTATGAGGAGTTTTTTGAGGATGCCGAGGACGAACAAAAGGCTGTAAACGAACTTGGAAGTCCGGAGAAAATTGCTGAACAAATACTTGTGGAAAACGGTTTTTCCATAGATGATTCAAATTCTTCATCGCAAGCCGAAAATACTGTTTCGCCTGCAAGTAAGAAAAAAAACGATAAAATCTTAACTACGATCATTCTTCTTATTATCACATTTCCGGTATGGATCACTGTTATCTCGGTTGCATTTGCATTGATATTTTCATTTTTTGCAGTAGGTTTTGCTCTGACAATTTCCCTTATATGCGCGGCTGCTGCGCTTGTTGCCGGAGGAATCATTCTTCTCTTTACGTCTGCCCCCTTCGGGCTTCTTCTTATCGGTGCGGGGCTTGTTCTTATGGGACTGTCTATTCTTCTTGTTTCCCCGGTTTTCAGTCTCCTCGGCAAGGCTTTTTCGCTTATTGTTAATGGAATAAGAAACCTTTCCACAAGATTTATTGCTCAGAGGGAGGTTTAACAGCATGAAAAAAATCAAGTACATAGTTTCCTTGTCTCTTATCTTTATCGGACTTGCACTCTGTATCACAGGCGGAATTTTAATTCACGCCTCGGACAGTGCCGTAAGCGACATTACCACTCAAAAAAGCGAAACCTTTTCTGAATGCGAAAATCTTAAAAACATCAGCATAACCTCTAAGCTTCCTGCAAATGTTATAATTACAAGCGGAGAAAATCTCTCGGTAAACTGTTCGGGTATATTTGAAGAAAACCTTGAATATACTTTTGACGGCGAAACCTTTAAGCTTGAGTACGACTCTAAAAACAAGCTTGAACGCTTTAAAATAAATGTAATTTTAGGTGTTTCAAGCTATAAGAAAATGATAACGACAATAACTGTCACAATCCCCACAGGCTGTAATCTCAATGAAGTTATAATAACAAACGGTGTGGGTGAACTTAACGCCACAGATATTTCAGCCGAAAGTCTTACTCTTGTAAGCGGAGTCGGCGAGTCAACCTTAAGAAACTGCGCTGTTTCGGAAAAAGCTGTTATCACAAATGGAGCAGGCGAGTTTAACTGCAAGTCGTCAGACCTTAATAATTTAAAGCTTAAAAACGGAGTTGGCGAAATCCTCCTCAAAAATAATCATCTTAGCGGAGAAAGTACCATTGAAAACGGGGTCGGAGAAATTTTCATGCAGATTGTCGGCAGCCGCAGCGAATATAATATAAGTGTTGAAAACGGCATCGGCGAGGTGAATATCGACGGCGGAAAATCAGACGTTCAGGGCGGAGTAACGCTTGGCAGCATTGACATCTCAAACGGCATCGGCAAGGTAGAAATTGATTTTACAAACAACTGAGGCGTACAAAGGGAGGTTACTTATGAAAAAACTTTACAGAAGCAGCCGTGACAAAATGCTTTGCGGCGTGTGCGGAGGAATCGGAGAATACTTTAATGTTGACCCGAATGCCGTCAGGATTGTTACAGTTCTTTTAGGCTTTATCGGTGCGGGAATTATCGCATACATTGTTGCGGCATTTATTCTTCCCGAAAATTAAAACCAATTTACAAAACAAAACAGCAGTCTGAAAACAAATCAGGCTGCTGTATTTTTTTAGTCAATCAAGAACCAACGGTCTTTTTGTGAAGAGTTCTGAACTCAGCAGGAGAAAGCATTTCGTGACGCTTGAATACTGCGCAGAAATAACTGCAATCGTTATATCCCACAAGACCGGCTATTTCATTTATAGTGTACTTTTCCTCTAAAAGAAGCTTCTTTGCTTCCTGTATCCTTTTTCTTGCAAGATACTCAAAAGGTCTTAAACTCAGGCACTCTTTAAAAAGTCTGCAAAGATACTGCGGTGAAAGTCCGATTATTTCCGAAAGGTGCCTAAGCTCGATCTCTTCCATAAAATGCTCGTCGATATAGTCTATAACAGGCTGAAGCTGCTTTAACTTATAACTTTCATTTGGCGAGCTTTGCAGGTTTGCATACCTGTTAAGCTCAAGCAAAAACTGATATAAAAAGCCGGAACACTGATAACCGCTGTAGTTATAGTTGGTCTTTAAAATATACAGCATTTTCTTGAAAAGTGCGTCGATCACAGAAAGATTTGATATCTCAAATGTTCTTGCCGATTCAAAATTAATAGCATTCATAAGCTCCGGCACTTCTCTTCCGTCAAATGTCACCCAGTGAGTTTCCCATATTTCCTCCGTAGCATAGTATTCGTGAGGATAGTCCTTCGGAAGATAAAATCCCTTTCCCTTTTCAATTATATATTCCTTACCGTCAAGGATAAGCTTTCCCTGTCCTCTTACGCAGTAAATAAACTGGTAATAAGGAAACCCTTCCGGTCTTTTAACGTGCCACTCTGTATCTATCGAGCCAACTCCTATAGCATATACAGGAAGTTTAACCTCGTCAGCCAATATCGGGTATGAATATTCAGTCATAACGTCAACTCCAAAAATGAAAAAATAGCTGCAATATGTTTCATATTGTTATATTAATAATATCATACATCTACATAAATGTCAACGTTATTTTGTTTTTTTGCACAAATTTATTTATGCTAATAATCAAATTTTATTTAATGTTACTATTAACAAAAAATCCATTTACGCATATCTTTTAACCAAGTTCAGCCCATTGCTCTATTTTTTCATTAAGAACATTCTTTTTCTCATCGAGAAGAATACATTTCCCGTTAATTTTTTCATAGTCAAGAGCCGTCTGAGGGTCTGATATCTCGGCTTCAAGAACGGAGATATCATTTTCAAGCTGTTCGATTTCCTTTTCAAGCTCCTTTATCATAAGCTTTCTTTTGGCGTCCTGCGCCCTTTGTTCACGGGTGCGGTGCTGCTTTTGCTTTTGTTCTTCTCTGCTTTTCCGAATATTTTCAGCTTCCGTGAGTTTTTTTTGTTCATCATTCTGAACCCGTACGGCTTTTTTTGCTTCAATGTATTTATCAAAGTTTCCATCAAAGCTTAAAACTGCATTTTTATCCACCTCAATGATTCTTCCCGGAATCTTATTGAGAAGATATCTGTCATGGGAAACAAGTAAAATTGTTCCGTCATATTCGGAAAGCGCCTCTTCAAAAACCTCCTTTGCCATAAGATCAAGGTGGTTTGTAGGCTCGTCAAGAACAAGAACATTCGCCCGCTGAAGCATCATAATCGCAAAGCACAGCTTTACCCTTTCACCGCCGCTTATAACTCCCACCGGCTTGAACACGTTTTCCCCGGTGAACAGAACGCTTGCAAGAACCTTTCTTACTTCAAGGTCGGAAAGCCTCGGAAAACGCTTGTGAACCTCGTCCATAACCGTGTTATTTACATCAAGGGAGGTGTTTTCCTGCTCAAAGTAAGCTACTTTTACGTTATTTGCCCAGTTTATCCTTCCCTTTTCATGAGGATTTATATTAAGCAGCGTTTTTAAAATTGAGGTCTTTCCTATCCCGTTGGGTCCGACAATGGCAACTTTTTCTCCACGTCTGATAATAAGATCAAGGTTTTCGATAAGTGTGACTGCTTTCTCTCCCTTTCCAACCGTCACATCGCAGCCCTTTACGGTAAGCACTTCCTTAGGCGGGGCAATATCGTATTCAAGCCTGATCTTCGGTGGCTTCTCATAAACTTCGGGCTTGTCCATAACTTCAATTTTATCAAGCTGTTTCTGACGGCTTTTCGCCATATTTGCAGTTGAAGCCCTCACTTTGTTTCTGGCGATATAATCTTCAAGCTTTGATATTTCCTTTTGCTGAGCCTGATACTCCTTGATTTCACGAGCAAGATTCATTTCACGCTGATTTACATAAGAGGAATAATTCCCCTTGTAAACGGTAAGCTTTTTATTTTGTATCTGCCAGATTTTATTGCACAGCTTATCAAGAAAATACCTGTCGTGAGAAACCACAAGCACTGCTCCCTTATAAGATTTCAGGTAATCCTCAAGCCACATTAAGGTCTGAAAGTCAAGGTGATTGGTAGGCTCGTCAAGAATAAGAAGATTTGGTTCTTCAAGCAAAAGCTTTGCCATAGCAAGTCTTGTTTTTTCTCCGCCGCTTAAAGTATTTATTATTCTGTCCCTGCCCTTATCTGCAAAGCCCATTCCATTAAGCACGGTATTTATTTTAACATCGATTATATAACCGTCCTTGGCTTCATAGTATGATGAAAGAGAGGCATAACGGTGAGACATTTTTTCAAGCTCTTCATCTTTGACAAATGGCATTTTCTGTTCCAGTTCCTTCATTTCAGCCAATATCTCGGACAGTTCTGCAAAAGGCTTTTTCATTTCCTCATAAATGGTGCAGTTATTTTCAAGTCCGCTGTTTTGCTCTAAAAATCCGATGGTGACATTTCCGGAAAAACTGACAGCACCCCTTCCGTCGGCAGTCTTATCGAAGTTTTCTTTTCCCGTTATGATTTTCAGAAGAGTCGTCTTTCCGCAGCCGTTTTTTCCGACCAAGCCTATCCTATCGTTATTTTCAACGGTGGCGCAGATATTTTTTAAAATTGCCTCGCCGTTAAAATATTTATAAACATTCTCAATACTAAGTAACATTATTTTCTCCTTTTAAAAGCTGTATACTCTTGTAATTATATCACAGCCCGTTTATTTTTGCAACGGAGAATTGAAGGCAAATCAATTGTTTGCCCAAATTTTTACTTAAAGTTATTTTTAGTTGTTTTACGGCATATAATTTTAAAAAACCTGTATTGGAGTGATAACATGGATTTTGGAAAGGAGCAGGACCGTGCAATAATCCTGGGGGAATACATAATAAAGAACAAAGCCACCGTCAGAGGTGCCGCAAGCAAATTCGGGATATCAAAATCAACTGTTCACAAGGACGTTTCTCAACGCCTCAAAAAAATTCACCCTCAGCTTTACAAGCTTGTAAAAGAAGTGCTTGACGAAAACAAGCGCGAAAGGCACATAAGAGGCGGCATGGCTACAAAGCATAAATACGAAGAAAAAAGGCATAAAAAAGAAACCGACAATAAAGCCACAAAAGTATAACCAAGTCGCCGATGTCCCCATGCCTCCTAATAGGCAGGGTCCATTCAGTGTTTCAGTGTGGGCTTAATCCCCCGCTGAAAAACTGAGGAGCAAAGCTCCTATCTGCAGCTTGCTGCAGTCAGCGACAGGTTGCTTTTCATCGCAACGTGATTAAGCCGTCTGCTGAAAAGCAGACAATTCTGCTGAAAAACAGACATCCTTATCACGCTTTGCTCCGATTTAAAATCCAAAAGCGGCAGAGTTATCTGTCGCTTTTTTATGTCGGAAAAACCCTTTTGCGCATATAATGCTCTTGTAACACAAAAGGAGGAATTTTTATGTGCGCTATTGCAGGTATGATAAACTGTAAAGACATTGATATGTGTCTTGAGACGGCTGAAAAAATGAAAAAGGTCCTTTCAAGGAGAGGTCCGGACCAGGACGGGATCTACATAGCCAAAAACGCTCTTCTTGTCCACACAAGGCTGGCGGTAATCGACGTTGAAAACGGAATACAGCCCATGACATACAAGACTCCGGACGAAACCTACACCATTGTTTACAATGGCGAGCTTTACAACACCGAGGAAATACGCCGGGAACTTATGACAAAAGGCTTTTCCTTTAAAACCTCCTGCGACACCGAAGTCGTTCTTCTCTCCTACGTCTGCTGGGGAGAGGATTGCCTTTTAAGATTCAACGGAATTTTTGCCTTTGCGGTGTTTGAAGAAAACAAGGAGAGACTTTTTGTATGCCGCGACAGAATAGGAGTAAAGCCTTTTTTCTATTCAGTGCGTGGAGACAGGTTTGTTTTTGCTTCGGAAATAAAGGGTATCCTGCAAGCTCCGTTTATTTCACCTGAAGCGGATATCAATTCCATTGCTGAGATAATGCTTTTAGGTCCGGGAAAAACTCCGGGATGTGGGATTTTTAAAAATATCAACGAGCTTCCCCCTGCCTGTTGTGGTTATTTTGAAAACGGCAGATTCACCTTCAAAAAATACTGGGATCTTGTTGACGAACCGACAAAAGACAGCTTTGAACAAGCTCTTGAAAAAACAAAATATCTCGTTACCGATTCAATAAAGCGTCAGCTTGTTTCGGACGTACCGCTAAGTACATTTCTTTCGGGAGGACTTGATTCAAGTATAATTTCAGCAGTGGCGTCAAAGGAGTACAAAGAACAAGGCAAACAGCTTCACACATTTTCGGTATTCTACCGCGATAACGAGAAATACTTCACCAAAAATAAGTTCCAGCCAAATTCTGACGATGAGTTTATCGAGATCATGACTAAGCACATCGGAAGTATTCACCACAAGATAACAATTGACACTCCGGAGCTTGTGGACAGTCTTTTCAGGGCTGTGGACGCAAGGGATCTTCCCGCCTTTGCCGACGTTGACGGATCGCTTCTTCTCTTTTGCAAAGAGGTCAAAAAGCACTGCACGGTTTGTCTTTCGGGAGAGTGCGCCGACGAGATATTCGGAGGATACCCATGGTATCGCGACAAAACGATTCGCGAAACAAACGGCTTTCCATGGAGCCAGAGCCTTGACTACAGGACTTCCCTTTTAAAAGACGACCTGCTCTCAGCCATGAACCCTCAGAAATTCGTTCACTCAAAATATCTTGAAACAATTTCAGGGGTTAAAAACAAAGATGTCTATTCCCCTCTTGAGCTAAGAATGAGAGAAATGACAAGGTTAAATCATGAATGGTTCATGCAGACGCTTCTTGACCGAAAGGACAGAATGTCCATGTACAGCGGACTTGAAGTAAGAGTTCCGTTTTGCGACTACAGAATAGCACAGTACCTTTACACTGTTCCATGGGAGTACAAGGACTACAAGGGACGTGAAAAGGGACTTTTAAGAAAAGCGGCAGAAGGACTTCTTCCCGAAAAGGTTCTTTGGCGCAAGAAAAGTCCGTATCCAAAAACCTTTAATCCCTCATACAAGAAAGCGGTTTCAAAGCTTTTAAAAGAAGTTATCGAGGACGTCTCGTCGCCTCTCCTTTCAATTGTAAAAAAAGAAAAGATTCAAGAACTTCTTGACATGGAAAACACCGTTTACTGGTACGGTCAGCTTATGGCTAACCCTCAGATAATGGCTTATCTTCTTCAGATAAATTACTGGCTTTTAAAGTACAAGGTGCGTCTTGTATAACTTCCTCAAGATAAAAAGCAATTCTCTTTATTGTTTCTTCGTAGGCCTCCTGCTGTTCCTTTTCGGAGCGCAGGGGCTTTTCTATTTTTACAGTAAAATCGTCTGTTATATATTCATAAGCAGTTTCATAATCCATTTGAAGCTTATCCTTTCTTAAAACCAAAATGACCTGTGGCTTTTAAAAGCTACAGGTCATTATATGCGCAATGAATTTTGTCCTATTATAACCAAGTTGCCGATGTCCCCCTGCCTAAACGTCAGGTCTGCCTCCTATTGGATGATCTGCCTCCTATTGGATGATCTGCCTCCTATTGGAGGCAGGGTCCGTTCAGTCTTTCAGTGGGGGTTTTAATCCCCGGTTGTTTTTATCTTTGATAAAAACAACTATTGAAACCCCTGAGGAGTAAAGCTCCTCGGCGACAATTTAAATTTACATTTTTAAACATATCCGAAAACTGATGAAAGGAAAATTACTATCATAATTACAGGAGCGATATATTTTATCATTACTCTGTAAAGTCTTTTTGACTTGAAAGGTGAGTTGATCTCCACCTCATCCTCAACTGTTTTTGTCTTTGCAACATATCCGATAAGAATACAGGTAAAGAAAGCTACCATAGGCATCATAATATTATTTGAAATGAAGTCGAAGAAATCAAGAAGCTGTTTTCCGAAAATGGTAAATCCGTCCCAGATGCTATAGCCAAACACAGAAAGAAGTCCTACCGCAAAGGAAAGAATCATAATTGCAATACAGCTTTTGTTTCGTGAAATCTTAAACTTTTCGCAAACAACAGAAACAACGGTTTCCATAAGTGAAATAGAAGAAGTAAGAGCCGCAAGAAGAACCAGCAGGAAAAATACCATTCCGATAATTCTTCCTCCTGCCATCTGTTCAAAGATATTGGGAAGGGTGATAAACATAAGACTTGGTCCTGTGTTCATGGCGTCCTCACCGGAGATAACATAAACCGCAGGTACAATCATAAGTCCTGCAAGAAATGCAACTCCCGTGTCAAAAAGTTCAATATGACGAACAGATTTTTCAAGAGGATCCTCTTTTCTCATATATGAGCCGTATGTCACCATAATACCCATTGCAAGAGAAAGAGAATAGAAAAGCTGGCCCATTGCAGCCACAAGAGTTTTAATTGAAAACTTTGAAAAATCCGGTTTCAGGTAGTACATTACGCCTTCCATCGCATTATCTATAGTCATAACATATCCCGCTATGAAAATTGACATGAGTATAAGAATCGGCATCATTATAGTACTTACCTTTTCAATTCCCTTTTCAACTCCCATCATTACTATAAGAGTTGTAATAATAAGATAAGCTGCAAAGAACACGGTAGGCTCTCCCACTTTTCCGATAAAGGAGTTGAAAAATTCTCCGTTATCCGCAGCGGCAGCATTTTGTCCAAAAGCATAAACGGTAAAATATTTCATTACCCAGCCGCCTATAACGCAGTAATAAGGAAGGATTATCATTGGCACAGCCGCCGCAAGCCAGCCGACTACTCGGAATTTCGAGTTGATTGCAGCATATGCCTCGACAACGCTTTTCCCGGTTTTTCTTCCTATTGCAATTTCCGTTACAAGAAGAGTAAATCCGAATGTTACAGTTAAAATAATATATACGATAAGGAAAATTCCGCCGCCGTATTTAGCAGCAAGATAAGGAAATCTCCATATGTTTCCAAGCCCCACAGCAGATCCTGCCGCTGCAAGAATAAAACCGATCCTACTTGAAAAACCGCTCTTTTTACCTTCCATAATGTACTTCCTTTCATTAATAATATTTAAATCCGAGCAAAGCATGATAAGGATGTCTGCTTGTCAGCAGAGTCGTCTGCTTATCAGCAGAGTCGTCTGCTTATCAGCAGACGGCTTAATCGCGCTGCGACAAAAAGCAACTCGTCATTAACAATGACAAGTCTAAGTTTAGAGTTTGATCCTCAGTCTTTCAGTGTAGGTAATAATCCCCAATAAAAGACTGAATTTGCCCCGTTGACCAATGCGGCAAACCTGCTAAATGATTAGCAGACCTGACGTTTAGGCAGGGGGACATCGGCGACTTGGTTATACGCAGTTTATCAATTTTCCTACTAAGATTTTTGCAGTCGCAAATCCCTAAGATTATATCATCTTTACAGCATCTTTGTCAATAATAAACAATATTATTTTACACTTTTTTTATCTTTAACAAATTTATTTTTTGTGATTTTATGAATAAACATATTTTTTGATAGCTGTTGACAATTTGTCTTTATGATGTTATAATAAATTATAAGGAATTCTGTTGAAAATAATTGTTTATAATAAACAAGCAAGAATTTTTCACAAAGTTTACCTTGAATTGAATAATCAAAGTAAGGAGAGTTATTTTTATGGCAAACAAATATGCGGGAACTCAGACCGAAAAAAATCTCGAGGCTGCATTTGCAGGAGAATCACAAGCAAGAAACAAGTATACATATTTTGCAAGCGTTGCTAAGAAAGAGGGCTACGAGCAGATAGCTTCACTGTTTCTTAAAACTGCCGACAACGAAAAGGAACACGCAAAAATGTGGTTCAAGGAGCTTGAAGGAATTGGGGATACCGCCGCTAACCTTGAAGCGGCCGCAGAAGGCGAAAATTATGAGTGGACAGATATGTACGAGGGCTTTGCAAAAACCGCCGAAGAAGAAGGATTTACGGATCTTGCAAAAAAGTTTAGACTCGTAGCGGCAATTGAAAAGGCTCACGAGGAAAGATATCGTGCGCTTCTTAAAAATATTGAAACAGCTCAGGTATTTGAAAAGAGCGAGGTAAAGGTATGGGAGTGCCGCAACTGCGGACATATTGTCGTAGGAACAAAGGCTCCTGAAGTTTGTCCGACCTGCAATCACCCAAAGAGCTTCTTTGAAATAAGAATCGAAAATTACTAAGAAAAAGAAAAATGTTTTATTTTTTTCCTTGAATATTTCAATGTAAGACCGGCAGTTTTTTGAGGCTGTCGGTCTTAAGTTTCCATTGACTTTGGATGTATAAAATGATATAATATTATCAGAAACTATAATTGTTGATACACATAAATGAAAGGAGAATATAAATGGCAGAAATTATTCTTACAGATGAAACATTTGAAAATGAAGTACTGAATTCGGACAAGCCTGTTATTGTTGACTTTTTTGCAACATGGTGCGCACCGTGCAGTATACTTGCACCTATTTTAGAAGAAGTAGCAAAGGATTACGCAGACAGCGTTAAGGTTTGCAAAATGGACGTTGACAAGTGTCCCGTAACTTCAATGGCATTTAAAATTGAAAGTATACCAACTCTTATTTCATTTAATAACGGTAAAATGACAGATATGGTTGTCGGATTTACAGGCAAGGAAAGAATAGTGGAAATGATCGGCAAATAAGCGCTAAAATGATTGTGCCGATTTAAAAATTGAAAACAGGAGGAACAATTTATGAAAAAGTACAGATGCATCGTTTGCGGCGAAGTATTCGAGGTTGCTGACGGCGAAGAGGCAGTTTGCCCTATCTGCGGAGTTTCGGGAGATGACCTTGAGCTTATCGAGGAATAATCAGCTGAAAAAGCAATTATCCTATGCAAAAACCACCCATTAAGGGTGGTTTTTTTGTTGCTATTTTGAAAGGTCAATACTTCTTACCTTGTCCCTTACTTTAAGAACAAAGGACGGCGAAACAGAAAGTTCATCGATTCCCATTCTTAAAAATTCTTCAGTAAGGCTGGTATCAGCAGCAAGTTCGCCGCAAATTCCTATCCACGTGCCGTTTGCATGAGCATTCTTTGCAGACATTTCAATAAGCCGCAAAATCGCCTCGTGATGAGTGTCGCAGAAGCTTTCAACATCAGAATTCTGTCTGTCGCAGGCAAGTGTGTACTGAGTAAGGTCGTTTGTTCCCACACTGAAGAAATCGACTTTGGGAGCAAGCCTGTCGCTTATAATTGCCGCAGCCGGAGTTTCTATCATAATTCCCATTTCGACTTTCTTTGAATATTCGATACCGTCTGCGTCAAGTTCCTTTTTTACCTGCTCACAAATTTCAAGTATGTCGTCAACTTCCTTTACACTGGTTATCATAGGAAACATTATGCCAAGGTTTCCGAAAGCAGACGCACGGTAAAGCGCCCTGAGCTGTGTCTTGAAAATATCGGGACGCTTGAGGCATATTCTTATTGCCCTGAGTCCCATTGCAGGGTTTTCCTCTTTTTTCAGGTTAAAGTAATCCACCTGCTTATCTGCGCCGATATCAAGAGTTCTGATAATAACCTTCTTTCCTGCCATACTTTCAAGAACCTTCTTGTATGCTGAGAACTGTTGCTCCTCAGTGGGATAATCGGTGTTTTCAAGGTACAGAAATTCGCTTCTGAAAAGACCGATCCCGCCTGCGTCGTTTGCAAGAACAGCGCCTATATTATCAATTCCGCCGATATTTGCGAAAATATTTATTTTAGTACCGTCCTTTGTTATATTTCCCTTGCCCCTTAACTCCTGAAGGAGCTTTTTCTTTTCAAGGTCATCACTCATTTTCTTTTCCATGACCTTTAAAGTTTCCTCATCGGGATCAACTATAATTTCACCTGTAAATCCATCAACGATAGCCATATCTCCGTCTTTGATACTATTCAGAAATTCCTCTCCGGCGCCGATGATTGCGGGAATATTCATGTTTCTTGCAAGAATGGCTGTGTGAGAATTTGAAGAACCAAAGGCAGTTACAAAAGCAAGCACTTTTTCCTTGTCAAGAGAAACCGTTTCGCTTGGCGCAAGGTCGTCCGCACAGATTATTACCTTTTCGCCCCCTATTTCGGCAGAAGAAACATCATTGCCAAGGCAGGCAATTATCCTGTTTGAAATGTCCTTTACATCGGCAGCTCTTGCTCTCATGTAGCTGTCATCCATTGAAGCGAACATTGCTGAAAAGTTGTCCGCAGTAAGTGCAACGGCATACTCAGCGTTTACTGACTGACTTTCGATAATTGAGTTAATAGACTCATTATAATCCTCGTCTTCTATCATCATCATATGAATTTCAAAGATCTGGGCATTTGTTTCTCCGACTTCCTTTACTGCCTTTTCGTAAATTTCAGAAAGCTGACTTTCAGCCTTTGCCTTGGCTTCTTCAACTCTCGCTTTTTCAGCCTCAATGTCCTCAACATGAACACGGCGGACATTAGCCTCTTGTCTTTTGAATATGGAGATCTTGCCTATTGCAACAGCTCCATACACGCCTTTTCCGTTGTATTTTATCATAAAAAGCACCTCCTGCGGCTAAAGCGGCAGAAAAATTCCGCCGCTTGTTACGCTTGTATTCTATTGTTTTATTTTGTAAAATCGCCTTATTCGCCAAATCCGTTTTCAAACATTCCTGCGATTTCGTCAAGAACAGCCTGCTCGTCCGCTCCGTCACAAACCACCTCAACCTCTGTTCCGCACTTAAGACCTGCTGACATGATCTGCATAACAGCCTTTGCATTTACGCTTTTTCCGTTTGCATTAAGAGTCACCTTACATTCCTTATGTGCAGAAGCAGCCTTTGCAAGTAATCCTGCGGGGCGCATATGAAGCCCCTGTGCATTTACAACCTTTACCACCTTTGATACCATGATAACTATCTCCTTATATGATTTTATTATATACTGAAATTATGCACGTTTTTTCTTAAGAAGAGCAAGCATTAACATTCCTGCTACCGAACCTGCCGCAAGAGCAAGAAGGTACATCGGCCAGTTTCCTACTACTGCAAATACGAATATTCCGCCGTGAGGAGCCATAAGTGTACAGTTAAACGCCATTGAAAGTCCGCCTGCTACGGCAGCGCCCACCATACATGAAGGGATTACTCTTAACGGGTCTGCGGCAGCGTAAGGAATTGCTCCTTCTGTTACAAAGCTGAGTCCCATGATATAGTTTACAGGACCGTTCTTTCTTTCTTCCTCAGTCCACTTGTTTTTGAAGAATGTTGTTGCAAGTGCAATTGCAATAGGAGGAACCATACCGCCTATCATAACGGCAGCCATTATATCATAGTTTCCTTCGGATACTGCCATGATTCCAAATGCGTAAGCCGCCTTGTTAAAAGGTCCGCCCATGTCTATGGACATCATTGCGGCAACTATACAGCCAAGAAGTATCTTACTTGAGCCGCCCATGCCGTTTAGGAAATTTGTAAGTCCATCGTTTATAATTCCCATGATCGGGTTGATAGCACACATGATAACGGCGATCATTCCAAGCCCTGCAAGAGGATAGATAAGTACCGGTTTTATGCCGTTTAATGCTTTAGGCATACCGTCGCACAACTTTTCAAGTCCCAGCATAAGGTAACCGCCTACAAAGCCTGCAAGAAGAGCGCCTAAAAATCCTGAAGGAACATCTCCGGCAATATTTGCGAATGTAGAGCCTGTTGTTGCGATATAGCCGCCCACGAAACCTACGAGAAATCCTGGTCTGTCCGCTATACTCATGCCAATGTAACCTGCAAGAACAGGGATCATGAAATTAAATGCAAATCCGCCTACTGTCTTGAAGAAATTTGCAACTTCATTATATGTTCCGAAGTTTGCGTCCTGAGGCGCACCGACTATAGAGTCGATAAGGAAAGCAATGGCTATGAAAATTCCTCCTGCAACCGTAAATGGAAGCATATTTGAAACACCGTTCATAAGGTGCTTGTAGATTTTTCTTCCGAAGCTGTCGCCGCCGGAGGAAGTATCCTCCGCCTTAGCTCCTTGATGTGTGTAAACAGGTGCGTCACCTGAAATTATTCTGTTTATCAGTTCCTCTGGAATTTTAATTCCGTCCGAAACCTTTGTGCTTATTAATTTCTTTCCGTCAAAGCGTGACATTTCAACGCTTTTGTCTGCCGCAATTATGATTCCGTCACAAGCTGCGATTTCATCAGCGGTAAGAGCGTTTTTAACTCCTCCCGAGCCGTTTGTTTCAACCTTGATAGTAATTCCAAGCTTTTTTCCTGCCTTTTCAAGAGCCTCGGCAGCCATATAAGTATGTGCGATCCCTGTAGGACAGGCGGTTACTGCAAGCACTCTGTAAACTGCGTTTGAATCTGCTTTTACGGCGGCAGTTTCTTCTGGGTACTTTTCTTTTTCCATTTTGTCAATGATGTCAAGAAATTCTTCCTTTGATTTAGCACCGATAAGATTTGCTCTGAAATCCTCGTCCATAAGGATAGTCATAAGTCTTGAAAGAACTTCAAGATGAACGTCTCCGTCATTCGGAGCAGCGATCATAAAAAGAAGATATGAAGGCATTTCGTCAAGAGCCTCATAATCGACTCCTTCAGGAACTGTCATAGCAGCAAGAGAAGGTTCGCTTACCGCTTCGCTTTTGGCATGAGGTATAGCAATTCCCTCGCCTACTGCTGTTGAACCCATTTCTTCTCTTGCAAGAATATCCTTTTTGTACTCTTCCTTGTCCTTTATCTTGCCTCCATTTGCCTGAAGATCAACAAGCATATCAATAGCTTCTGATTTGTTTGCAGGCTTTGCCCCAAGGAAAATACTGTCTTTGCTTAATAAATCAACAATTCTCATAGTTTTCCCTCCAATTCAAAATTAAAGCTGTTTTAAAAGACTGTCTATCAAAGCTTTCTCAGCAAGTCCTTCCGAAAAAGCAGTTGCACCACCGCAAGCTGTTCCAAGTTTCAGCGCATACTCATAATCTCCGTCAAGAGAACCTGCCACGAAACCTGCTACCATTGAATCACCTGCGCCAACGGAATTTTTAACTATTCCCTTACAAACTCCGCATATATGAGTCCTTCCGTTTTCGTCAAGCAAAAGCGCCCCGTCTCCGGCCATTGAAACAAGAACGTTTACCGCTCCCATTTCCTTCAGCTTTGAAGCATAGTGAATTATGTCATCCGTACTTTTAAGCTCGACCCCGAACATTTCACCAAGCTCGAAATTATTGGGCTTGATAAGAAACGGCTTATATTTCAGAACATTTAAAAGAAGATCCTTTGTAGCGTCAACTACAACCTTTATTTTTCTGTCTGAAAGCCTTTCAAGTATTCTTTCATAAATATCAGAGGGGAGAGAGGCAGGTATACTTCCCGCAAGGACGATAGTATCTCCGTCCTTAAGCTTATCAAGCTTTTCAAAAAGTTCATCCAGCGCCTCGTCGGTTATACGGGGACCTTGACCGTTAAGTTCAGTCTCCTCGTCGGATTTTATCTTGACGTTAATTCTCGTAAACCCTTCCGGCAGCCTTACAAATTCAGCGTCAATACCCTTTTCTTTAACTCCGTTTTCAACTGCGTCACCGGTAAATCCAGCGATAAAGCCCAAGGCTTTTGATTTTATCCCAAGCTCGCTTAATACTATGGAAACGTTGATACCTTTTCCGCCAATGTATATTTCCTCGCCCTTTGAACGGTTTACATCTCCAACCTTCATTTTGTCGGAATGAACAACATAGTCGATTGCAGGATTAAACGTTACGGTATAGACCATTTTTACATTACCTCCTTGATAGTTGTTTCTGAAAGATATTTTTTGTCAGGCAGTCTGTCAGTAATTATCCTGCACCTTACAAGAGGCGCAAAGGTAACCGCCGTAACTTTATCAAATTTTGAATGATCCGCAAGGATATAAGCTTCACGGCTGTTGTTTATGACAGTTCGCTTTACGCTTGCTTCGTTCTGATCGGGAGTTGAAAATCCCCCGTTAAGTGAAATCCCGTTAGCCCCCAGAAAGCATTTTGTGAAATTGTAATTCTTAAGGCTTGAAAGACATTCCACTCCGACTATGGCTTCCGTGGCAAGTTTTATCTCTCCACCGGGAAGAAGAACACGAAATCCCTTTTGTGCAAGCTTTTTAGCGTGAACAAAAGCGTCGGTGACAAATGTGACGTTTTTTGCTCTGATATGATCTATCATTTTTCCGGTAGTAGTTCCCGCGTCAATGAAAATAAAATCATTGTCATATACAAGAGACGCCGCATACCTTGCTATAGCTTCCTTTTCTTCATTGAAAAGCCTTGACTTTTCTTCAACGTCACGCTCCTCAGCAGTGAAATTGATATTATCCTCAATAGCAATAGCTCCTCCTCTTACCTTTACAAGCATTCCCTTTTCGTCAAGAGCGGTAAGATCGCGTCTCACCGTAGACTCGCTTGTCCCAAGGGCGATACACAAATCGGAAAGAGTAACGCTTTTCCTAAGATTTACCGCTTCAAGGATCTTTGCGTATCTTTCTTCGGTCAGCATTTATTCACCTCATTTCATTCAATATGAAGCTTTATGAAGCTTTCTGAGTATATTATAGCATATGCGCAAAATAAATCAAGCATTTTCATTCAACTTCTTTCAAAATCGATTGATTTTTGTAGCCTTGAACATCGAGCACACTGATTATTTGTGCATTTTCACCAAAAACAGAACAAATAATTGAAAGTTTTATCTTAATAATAAATTTACCGCTTTAAAATCTTTCAAAATCAATTATAATCTTTCATATTCCATTAAAAAAAGACAGCCTTTTATTTCAGGCTGTCCCAGTCTGTCGAAAAAGTCACCCGAAAGGGTGGCTTTTTTGAGTCAAATATGGTATAATGAAAAGGGTGATAAAAATGCTGCAAAAGGATAAAAAAGAAAGAAATCAACTTGAGTTTGTAAGTATAGAAG
>CALWNN010000033.1 GCA_944382845.1 uncultured Clostridia bacterium | reverse complement strand
GAAAATGCAAACAGAACTACTCCACCGACAACCGGCATTAAAGAAGTTGCGCTTAAGACAAGCTTTATAGCTGTTTGCAAAATAAGTATGGCTTCATACGAATCTTTAATAGATATAATTAGATTTATAATTTAGTTCAGATACAAACTATGCAGTACTATCCATAAACACAATATGATTCTCTTTTGCCCAATTACATAATTTATTATAACCTTCGTATGATTTATGTATTTTAATTGTTGTTTCAGAGCAATGAATATATACATTGCCTAGAACTGTTACCTTAATAAATTTAATATTTTCACATTCATAAACGCTGTTCCTATAATATAATGAATTGTTTTTAACAGATATTTTAGATTTATTTTTTTGATGAATTAATTCAATAATAAGAATAAACAATATTGCTAATGAAAACCAGAAAATAATTGGAGTAAATGCAAGCTCACAAATTATTGTAGCAATTGTTACTCCACAAAAGCCAATAATCGTTTCTGTTGTAACTATTTTACGTGGAGTTACCTCAAAATCATAGTTATTAACTCTATTATTCTCATTGGAATTCAAATTAAAATCACCTTCTGTCTTATTTACGAATATCATAATCATATGATTTATTTTTAATATTATTAGCTTTACATAAAACTAAAACATCTCGCCCCATATACATTTTAGCCCCTTGAACATTGTATAAAAATACAGTTTGAAAAAAGCATTTTGATTTAATAGATTAGCCGCATACTTATCACCTTCTAAAGCTTTGTAGTATAGCTCTACATTACTTTGGTAAGTTGATGCTAAGATATACATAATAGCAATAGTACCAACTAATATCCCTATTCCACCTAAATATGAACCTGCAATAAGCAAATCCGTAACAATACCAGATAATTTAATTAACCAGTTTTTCATAGAAATAGTAGTGAGCAATGAAATTATAGCTAAATACGCTGTCAAGTCCAATTGTGAATATTCTGTTATTCCACCACCGTTCAGTCCATTGCTGATCATAAACGAAAAATCGTTTCCGTTTATATCCTGAACGATATAGCCTGTTCCGGTCCAACTGCCTACAGTTATATTCTTTTCCGGAACTACTACTATCTTTCCGGAATTTATAGCATAACGAATATCTTCGATATCTCTGCTTGATAATTGCAGATTATCAAGCTCTTCAGCATTTTCGGAAGAAATTATCCGAATATCTATTTCCTGTTCGGCAGCTATTCTGAGAACCTCCGCCGTTGATACGCTTTGTATACCGGTAAACTGCTCAAGCACGAGACTCTCAAGATACGACGAAACATATCCGGCAGCAAAACGATAAGCGTATTCGTCATCAGCATTTCCGTTATAGCTCACTGTCGAAGATATATTGCCGAGAATATCAACTCCGAACGAGCCTTTTTTCTCAATAGAATATTTTCCGAAACGTTCCGTTACATACGGTTCGTATGTGAATATGCCATAGCTGAATGAACGCTCGGTATAAATCTCCTTTGCACCCGACAGCATTTTGTTTTCAATATCAAGCTGCGCAAAATATGTTGTACCTATAAGATTAAGAAAATTGCCTATGTACTCATCGTTATAGACGTTATTTTCAGTTACCTTTGACTGTTCATCATCGGAAAGCGGCATTTTTTCATAAGCCGTCAAAAGTGAGTGAGCCGAAATATTCTGCGTATCGGTCACAATAGCGTTAACAGAACCTACAAGTATTTCCTTGTTTTCTCCATATGCGATTTCACCGGAGGAAACAGTAATATTGAGAGTTTGCAGTTCTCCAAGACTTGTAAGAGCGTTATCCCATTCATAAATTTTTTCGTTATTGACATAAAGAGCAGGAGACAACGTATCGGTATATGCAGAAAGGTAATCGTCAGAAAGACTGTAGATATTTTCAGGTTTGCTTCCTCCGAACATATCATACAAGCTGTCATTTGGCACGTATCCGATCGTTATATTCGAAATGTATGCCTCAGGTCCCGATATTGCGATTTGATAACCATTATTTATGCCGATTTTGAGTAGATCGGTGTCGATGATCTCGGAATCGTAAATATTTTTAACTTGTTCTTTTATTATACCACAAGCAAATGGCAAATGCAAAGGTAATTGCGATATTTTTCTCTGAGCAATCATTTTTCCCGTAACATTTACGCTTGCCTCTTCATCAGTTTGGTCAAGGCTGCTTAAATTAATATAAAAATCAGAAGAATCCTTAAACTCTGAAATATCAAAATCAAAATTTTGCTTTTCGATCTCGTATGAAATACTCTCTACCTGCTTGTATTTCTTGAAACTGATATCGAGATCATATTCCTTGCCATCGATAGTGGTTTTGACCCATGTGTGATCGAAATAATACGTATCGGCGGACTTGCTGACTTCTTTGCCTTGTATCATGAAAATCTTCAGAGCAGTTTCAATGTTATCGGCAGCTGTTAAATCTATCAACTGCTGCTGGGTAACACCAATAGTACCTGTAACATACTCAGCTTCATAACCCATATACCTGAGCATTGCAATAAGCAAGCTTGCGCAGTCAACGTCGTTACCGCCGTTCTGCTCGTATGTACCGATTGCGCCCTTTCTTGAGCCTATATAATACTCAGTGTTAAGGTTATTGTAAAGATATTCATAAACAGCAAGAGGCGTTTCGAGATGATCGGCAAGATCAGCCATTTCCTCCGTCATCTTTGTTTCCGTCTTTTCATTGGAATCAAGGATCACTCTTGCCCTGGGTTCGGGAGTATACTTGTTTACGTAATCTCCCGTTCCTTCATCATCGTCACCAATATCGATTTTATCTTCTGTAACGGTGATGTATACGGTCTGACTTACGGTATTTTCTTTCTTATCCGTTGCCGTAACAACAAGCTCGAAAGTGCCCGTCTTATCGGAAACAAAGCTGAACCCGTCCTCGTTTTCCGTAACAGTTCCGCCATTAGCCGTGCATGACAGCGAAACCTCTCCAAGAACCGACGATGTGCTTACAATTAGATTCGTTGTTTCATTGGGCTTGATATTGTCCTTTTCGACGGTAACGCCGAGCTTAAGCTCAAATACTGTATCTTCCTTTGTAATAGTAACAGTCTGGGTTTTCTCGGTATAGTTTCCGCTTTCGTCTTCGGCACGGACAATGATCACATAATCGCCGACTCCGGCAGGAGTGTATACAGCCTTTCCATTATCAAATACTACTTCTTCACCGTTTATAGTTCCGGTGATCGCAGCATTACCGCTGTCATCTGTAGCCACAGCGGTTATTTCAATTTTTTTGTCTTCGGTAAATTCAACAGTTACGTCAAGCTCAGGTGCAGTCGTATCTACCGGCTGATTGCTCAGAACGGTGAAATCATATGTGTAAACAGTATAATTTCCAGTAGTATCGGTTGCCGTGACCTCAAAAGTATGCTTTCCTGCTGTCAGATTCTCAAGAACGGCCTTGCTTTCGTTAACGGCAATTTCATTTCCGTCAAGCTTTGCGGTAACAGAAGCAATGCCGTGTTCGTCGCTTGCAGTGATCTCGGCGGTTACGGTATCTCCCTCTTTAGGATTATTGTCAGAAAGAGTAACGCTGACTTCCGGAGCAGTACTGTCAATTACTTCGATTTCAAGAGTTCCTGTGAAAACAGCTCCGCATTCGTCCTGAACCTGCCATACTACCTTATGTGTTCCTACCGAAAGTCCCTCGGCGGATATCATATCGTTTTCAATGGTCATCTGAACGCCGTCGATCGCCGCCTGCTGATCGGTTATGTTCAGATTATCCGAATATACAAGCTGAACAGTAACGATCTCATTTTCCTTATATGTCTTTTTTTCGGTTACAAGGTCAAGACTGATGACAGGCACGGTAAGCTGAAAATCCGTATTATTGCCTGCTTCGTCCGCCGCGTGAACATCTATTACAAGATCGCCTGATTCCTCGGGCACATAGCTGAAATGACCGTTTTCGTCAATAGCCACAGCCACTCCGTTGACCTTAACCGTGAACTCTGCAACTCCCGTATCATCTGACGCTATAAATCTGAAATCGCCCGATTCGCCTGCCATCAGAATTTTGGGAACGGAATATTTAACTACCGGCTGATTTGTGTCCTTGATTTCTTCTTCGGAAACATTAAGAACAAGAGTCGTATCGGAAGTATTTCCGGCAATATCCTCGGCGGTCAACACAAATACGTATTCGCCTGCGGTTTCGGGCGTGAATATATACTGATAAATTTCATTAAGAGTGATTTCTTCGCCGTTAAGAGTCACGATGTAATCCTTGATTCCGTTTTCATCGCTCATAACAGCCGAAACGGTAACGGTATCGTTTGCGTGGATTTCGTCACTGTTGGATTTAAGCTCAACGCTCGGAGCGGTTCCGTCCACAACTATCGCCTTGCTGCTTTCACCGTAAAGACCAAGCGCATTTGCCGCCTTTACATTAATTGCAATTATGCAGTCGTTTTCCGGAGCGGTAAAAGTGAAATTACCGTCCTCGTCTGCCGAAACGCTTTCGTTTCCTGCTTTAATTTCGTACTCGGTTATCTGCGCTCCGTTAAGATTATTGATCCTTCCGCTGACTGCAGAGCCTGCCTTTACAACAGAGGGAGATTCTATGTCAATGATCGGAATTACCATAACTTCGTCGTTCAATACGGTTATCGTTTTACTTACAACAGTTTCTGAATTGCCGTCGGAAACAGTAAGGGTAACTGTATATTCGCCGGATTCATTAAACTTGAATGAAGCGTAAGGCTTGTTCGGGCTGCTGATAATTACATCTTCATTATCGCACGACCATTTGAAATCAAGCTGTGTGCAGAATGCGTCGTCCACAGTTTCTGTGGATAGGAAAAGTCTTTTGCTTACGCAAGTCGTATCCGAACCAACGATTTTGGTTTCCGGAGCGTTGTTTATGTAATTGACATTATCTGAGCCGTCGGAAAGCACGGTAATATCGAAAAGCTCCGGAGTTTTGCCGGTTGATGAGACGTTCATCTCAACAGACAATTTAACATATCTGCCCGAAAGATTTTTAATGTCCGCATGATTGGTGATATCGACCCAATTACCAAATGCGTTTTCGTCGTTTCCTGCGCAAGCCTTTACTGCGATCATTCCGTCATCATAGAGCTTTCCGTTCCAGTAAATATTCTTCCATACGGTATCAGTAGTTTTGCTGTCGTATACCGCCGTCCATGTGCCCGATTCCTTATAACTATGAACGGGCATAACAATATCGTCGGCATAAACCGTAGACGATTCGCCGTTTCTGTTGAAGTATGTGCATGATACGCTGTCTGCAATATTGAACAATCCCGATTCCAAATCGTTAACAGAAACAGGAACGGTTATTTTCTGATTTTCATAAATTGAGATCTTTTCATAGCTCCATTTGAGCGTTTTTGTACCGTCCTCATTTTCAATTATTTCTGTAGGCTGAGGATTAATTGCAGAGGTATCTATATCTGCTTTTTTGGATACGGTCATCTCAAAGGAAACATCCTTGCCTGCCGTATCAAAAACCTCTGCGGCAAACTGCTGCATCATTTCATTAATCTGCTCTGCCGTAGGACTGTTAAGATAAATACCGTTGCTGTTTGCGGCTACCGTCTGCATCTGCTTGCTGTCATTGCCGATGGACAAAGCGAAAATTCTTATGCCAAGAGCATATGCGTCTAAAGCGGCTTGTGCAGATTTGGAGGAATCTGAGCCGTCAGATAACAGAATAATATATTTTTGCCTCGAATTATCTTCCAAATTATCAAAGCAGTTGATTGCTTTATTTATACCGCTTGCAATATTTGTTCCACCGCTTGCTCCAAGCTTGTTTATTGCCGTATCAAGCAACTTGTAATTATCGGTAAAGTCCTGCAAAACAGTTGCGCTTGAGGTAAATTTAATTATTGCACATCTATCATTTTCTTTCATCTGTGCAACTACTTCTCTTGCTGCATTCTGAGCGTTAGTTCTTCTTGAACCACTCATACTTCCCGAAGTATCTACGACAATAGCAAGATCTACGTTGTTTTCCTCAATCTCCTGAGAGCCGAATCCGCCGAGATCAAATTCAAGATTCACGGAATCTTCAGGCTTGTCAAGAGATGATTTGTCGGATTTTACTGTCAGACCTATACCGTTTGCCGCACTGTCAATTTTATAGCTGTTTTCCAAAGGAACATTATCGTTGCCCGAACGCTGTTCCAAGGTCAATTCGTCTGCAATATCAAGTCCCAGACCGTCAAATTCGCCCTCGTTGAAGTCATCGTCAAGAGTATATGTTTTTGAAATTACGCTTTTAGTTCCTAGAAGCTCCCAATCCGAATCGCTGCCCGTAACATTGAAAATACTTCCATTAAAATTGATCTTATCGGCAAAAATTCTGCCGTTTATATTTGCAATATTGGAATTAAAGGCAACCGTACCGTTAGGAGCGTACATTATGCCGTTCATATCGATATTTGTGCCGTTAATTGTGATATTTCCGTTTCTGGAATAAAGTACAACACGACCCGTGGAAATAAAATCGTTCACGTTGTATGTAATATCCCCGTCGGCAATGATGTAGCAGTTACCGTCAAAGGTCGTCCCGCTGATCTCAACCTTTCCGGTAGTTTTAACCGCGCCGTCTATGACGTTTGTATCCTGAATCCTTACGACGTCCTCATCGGTAAATTCATAAGCGCCTGCCATTTTATGAATACATGCGTCCCAATCGGGCATAGCTTCCTTGTCGGCATTTTCGTTTCTTTCATCAATATTGATCTGCCAGCCGTTTGTCGTGATCGTATTAACAGCGTCTACTTTGCCGTTTAGATAAATTTCAGATGCGTTGCTTACAAAGCCTGCGCCTGTGTATACGTTGCCGTTAAAGGTGCTTTTCCAGCAGTTGAGCTGAAAATTTTCCGTACTGCTGCCGGAGAAAAGTGTATATGGGGAAACTTCTTCTTGTTTTTCGGTTGTACCTTCCCATTCGCAGATGAAACCTGCATTTTCAGTGGCATAGCTTGCAGCACCCGACACATAATTAAGGGTATTATTCCATGTGCCAAGAGTATGAACTGTCCTATACATATGTACATAATGTTCACTATTACTGTTTGGCTCACCAATATCCCAATTAGTATATTCAAAAGCTTCACCTGTGACCCAATTCCATTGAGAGTTAGCATCTGTTCTGGATAATCCGATAAAATAAGTAGATTTTTCTCCAATGGATAACAAAGACTCATTAATAAATTCTTGCTCTTCTGAGGATGTAATTGTGACCAAATGACCGCCGAGACTTTCGCAATATTTCTTTGCTTCTGTCCAGCTCATAGATTCGTCAAAGAGCTGATATCTATTTCCATTAAAGGACGTAACTTTGCTCTTGTTTTCATCCGATGAATTATCGTCGGCAAAAACGCTCATGGGTAAAATTGCTATCATATTAAAAGTTATGGCGGCGCTGATTGCTGTTGATATGACTCGCTTATTAAGAAAGTCTTTTAGTTTGCGTTTCATTATTATTCCTCCATAATTTTATTTTTACTACAAATTATCGTGTTTTTAATCTTACCTGATATAAGCATTACGCTTAATGCTGTGAAATTCAAGAAAATACATGAATACAGTAAATCAAAAGAAAAATAAGTACTTATGACACCTACTGTAGCTTCAATACACCATATTAATAAACTTTTTTTCCTATATATTTTTATTTCAATCTCATCCTATGGTTTATTGAGATCTTCTACCGGCGATAGTAAAATTAATACTATAGCTGAAAATACTATGGAAAAGTAAAAAAACAGCTTAGTTATTCTAAGAAACTTAAATATCAAAGCAGTTAACATTAGCATTGACAATGAAAAAAAATAACATCTTGCAGGTGTATTAGCATGAATTCCGCCTGCAAATGATCTGAGGGGCGTATAAAATAAGGTGAAAAGAATCACACATTTTGTTTAGAATTTTCTCGGCTTCTTTACTTTTTCAGGCAGCTTAGGCTGATGAATCCACCAAAGACATGTCTGATTTGCAGATTGCTCCGCTGTTTTAACAGAGATTCTTCTTACAAATCCGAGCACTTTTCTTTTAATATTATTTCATTTAAAACTCCTCCTTAAAAATATATTAAGCATTTATTTCGTAAATCACAATAAAATAATTATATATACAAAATCCTCAATTTGTCAATACATTCGCACTAAACGCCGATTAGGCGCACCGAAAGGCAAAAAGCGTCCCGATTTTACACGGAACGCTCTTTTTTTACATATGGAATTGTGATTTTCACTATGAATCTGTCGCCATTGACTTCTGCGCCGTAAATGCCATCGTATTTTTCTACCGCCCGCTGTACGTTCTTCATTCCTATTCCAAGATGATTTATTTTTGTTGAAAGAAACTTTCCGTCCGGTTCACGGTTTACCTGAGCATAATTATTCGATACGTTTATCAGCACATAACCTGCCATATGGTTTATTACCAGTCTTACTTCTCTATGGTTTTGATCAAGCTTTTCAACCGCCTCGTAAGCATTATCCAGTATGTTTGCCATTATCACCGTTATATCCATATCTGAAATAAAGTTCAGATCGGTATCATCATAATCCACAGCAAAATGAATACCGTTCATTTCTGATTGAAGTATCTTATGATTGATTATGACGTCCAATATAGCATTTTTGCTTTTAAATTGAGGTTTTATCTGTTCTATTTCCTGTACAAAATCAGACAGATATTTTTCTGCTTTTGTTTCCTTATCCGTAAAAAGTCCGGACAAGGTTACCAGATGTCTGTTGACATCATGCGTTATCTTCTGTGATTGTTCGTATTTCTTAAGCAGGTCCCTGTATAGCATCATCTGAGTTGCTGCCTGCTGCTGAAGCAGTTCATATTCATATTTTATCTCACTGCCCCTTGAACTTTTGAATATCAAATGTGCCACAAGAAGATTTATCAGAAAATATCCGCTTAAAGCTATAAGTAATACTGTTGTTGCTTTCTTCTCGGAGACTAATTTTGTTGTATAGCCTATCATTACTATCTCAAGCACAAATAACAGCAAATATGCCGCTATTGCTGTCAATGTTATACTTGGTATTTGCTCTTTGCGCTTTTTCATCGTCATATATACCGTCTGAAAAATTACAAACATAATAAACCAGTTTATCAGATAACTGCTCAGCATATTTCCTTCTGCAAGAAATTCATTTATCGTTTTATGCGTTACCAACGGAATTATTATTACAGAAGCGAACTCTGCCAGCAGGATGAACAAAAGCGCCGACATATTAAACAAAATATATGAGTATCCCTCAGTTTTATAGAAAATTTTATTGTACATATTTATCGAAAGAACTACCAGAACATAGTTGATAAATTTAAGCTCGATCGGTTGGAGAAGTGCAAGCAAAACCGATATTCCAATAATTAAAGCTATCTTCAGATATGCCGTCCTTTTTTTCGAAGGATAATAATACGGATATATTTTCTCTGCAAAAACAAACAGCATTATGTTTGAAATTATATTCATTACCGTGGTTATCATTTTACCTATTCTCCAGTCTTTTATGAAAATATTCGCTCAGAATGTTCTGAAACTTCTTTTTCCTTTTATGAGCAGTATTTATTGTCATTCCATTATCAAAGAGCAAAACACATTCTTTCATATCAAAATCCTTTACTCTGTTAAGATTAACGAGATACGATTTATGAGGTGAGGCAAATCCGTAAGCTTCATACTCACTTTCCAAATTTAACAAAGATTTTGAGATCCTTATGCAGTCGTTATTATACATATACACGTTTATCTTTCTATTTCCGATATATTCAAAATAGCATATATCGGAAACGTCTGTAATGTAATTCGTTCCGTCAATTTGTTTAAATACCACCGTATTCTTTTTATCTCGGCATTCATTCAAAAAATCGTTAAGAATTTCATTTATTTTATCTTTCACAACAGGCTTTTTAATATATCCGTAGGCATGAACCATAAATGCAGCATCACGATATTTCATAAAATTTGTTACATACACGATATGCAGTTTATGATTTGTCTGTCTTATTTTTCTTGCAAGATATATCCCATTTATTTCAGGCATCTCTATATCAAGAAACATCAGATCGTACAAAGTCGAGATCTTAGCCAGTTCTGTTCCGTTGCTGTACATCTCAATTATTGCATCTGCATTTTTAGACTTCATATACTCCCGTACATATTCCGCAGTTTGCTCTGCTTGATTAGGTTCATCGTCTACTACTGCTATTCTTATCATAAAACTCACCTACCTTAATCGACATTATACCAAATTTTTCACGTGAAATCAATACATAATTTGTTAAAACCATGGCATAATACAATAATATAGGCAGATCAAAACTTTAGCATGAGAGCAGAGTTTGCGAAACAAAATAACGGATACAATTCAATTTTGTTCTGCATCCGCTTTACTTTGAAATGAAAAAGACCATCCATAAAATATCAACAATCTTATATTGATCCCACATAAAAAAACTTGACACATCCGAGGCAAAGTAAGTACAATAAGAAAAAAAGAGTGTGTCAGAAGTGTGCAGCGAGAAACCCCTTGGAATGGGTACAGAGAATGAATACTATACGAAGTGCAGTTGATGAAATTGTCAAAGCAGAATTGATTTTAAATCGGAGCAAAGCGTTGATACTTACATCTCTTTCAGAGCTGTGCTTAATCACGTTGCGACGAAAAGCAACCTGCCTCCTATCTCCATTATACACCCTCACCCCGAAAAAGTCAATTCATCACCTTCACCGGTTAGTGTCAAGCAAAAGTAGGCAGTAAAAAATAAAACCGTCACAATGCACAAAACTAAAATGCTAAATCAGCTAAAGGCTTACAAGCAGAAATTTGTTTTAGCCACTTCATACCCGAAGAAACAGAAATATTTCTGATGGCTTCATAACCTTTACCGTCTTTTTTCGGAGCTTTAGTTGCTGATAAAGGAACGCCGTAATTGATATAAAATGGCAAGGATGTTTTATTTCTTGATTTGATGGCGCAGTACAGAAAACCCGTAAGGAAGTTCTGTATCTTGGCGTTGAGCGTGTTCAAGAAAAAGCTCTGTAACACAGTGTTTTTGCGGTTCCAAAGCCTTTCGCTTTTGTTCAGTATCCACTGTATTACACTAAAATTTCCAAAAAGCATTTGAAATGTTGGACAAAAACTCATACAATCCCGAATTTATAAGTCTCCCCACATTATTTTTTACATGAGGGATTCTTTTTGCATAATCCTTTCTTTTGCTGAATATGCTTTGTTAGGACAAGTAACCAAAGAAAGGACGGATGCAAATGCTTGAAATACTTGACAAAACATTTCAGCCGCAAATCACACAGCCGGAGTCCTCTCCGGACACACAGGGACTTACAGGTGAAGAAGCCGCAAGAAGGTTGAAGATCAACGGCTTGAACAAGCTGTCAACAAAGAAGAAAAAGTCGGCGGCAAAGATCTTTGCTGGACAGTTTCACGATTTTATGGTAATGATCCTTCTGGGTGCAACTGTGATTTCGATCATCCTTGGGGAATTTTACGACGCAGGAACTATACTTCTCATTGTTCTTATAAACGCAGTTCTGGGATTCATTCAGGAATACCGCACAGAGAATACGCTTCTTGCTCTTGAGAAAATGACCGCACCGACCGCAAAAGTCTATCGCGACGGAAAGCTTACCGAAATACCCGCCGAGGAAGTGGCAGAAGGTGACGTGTTTTTGCTTGAAGCAGGCGACCGTATCCCTGCCGACGGATATATACTTTCCTGCTCTAACTTTTCTTGCGATGAATCTGTATTGAACGGAGAGTCTGTGCCTGCGGAAAAAATCCGCAGAACATCTGAAACAGACTTTGAAAGCATAAACTGTTCTCACATGGCTTATATGGGCACAGTCGCTGTAAAAGGAACTGCAAAATGCCTTTGCACTTCAACAGGACTCCGCACGCAGATGGGCAAGGTTTCGGGAATGATAAGGGATATTCCCGATGAGCTTACCCCTTTGCAGAAAAAGCTTGACGAGCTTGGAAAGGTTTTGGGCTTAATCTGCATCGGTGTATGTGTTCTTGTTTTTGCGGCAGGATTAATACGAGGCGAAAGCTTTTTTACAATGTTCATGACAGGTATAACGATCGCCATTGCGGCTATTCCTGAGGGACTTCCTGCGGCGGTAACTATTGCGCTTGCTCTTGCGGTAAGGCGGATGCTTAAGAAAAACGCTCTTGTCCACAAGCTTCATTCCGTTGAAACCTTAGGATGTGCGTCTGTTATCTGCACCGACAAGACAGGTACGGTCACCGAAAATAAAATGACTGTGTGCAAGGTGTTTACCGCAAACCACCAATTTGAATTTACCGGAACAGGATATTCAAAAAACGGAGATGTAAAAACCGATGGAATTAAAATTTCACCGGAAAATTACACTGTGCTGACCGAGCTTCTTACCTGTGCGGTTGTTTGCAGTAACGGTTGCATATCTGAACCTGTTTACGACTCGTCCAAAAGAAACCGAAATTCAAGAGGAGCAGTATGGGAAGCGGTAGGCGACCCTACTGAAACCGCGCTTCTTGTCGCAGGAGCAAAGGCAGGGATATTTGCCGAAAAATCAGGCTTTCAAAGAATAAGCGAGATACCCTTTGACTCAAAAACAAGGTTTATGTCTGTAACTGCCCGTGACAGCTTGGGAAAAACGGTAATTTTCACAAAGGGAGCTGTTGACGTTGTATTAAAAAACTGTGGATACATACTTTCCGACAAAGGCGAGACTCCGCTTACCGACAATATAAGAAAGCTTATCTTAAAAGCCAACGATTCATATGCGTTGCAGGCATACAGAGTCCTTGCGTTTTCAAAGCAACTGGGACATAAAATTGTTTTCTTGGGGCTTTGCGCAATGGAAGATCCCATTCGCCCGGAGGCTAAAAAAGCTATAAGGAAATGCGAAAAAGCCCACATCAAAACTGTGATGATAACGGGAGACCACAAGCTTACCGCCTGCGCAGTCGCAAGTCAGGCAGGAATTTTAAAGGACGGCATGAGAGCAATGACAGGCGATGAGCTTTCATCTCTTTCCGACAGCGAGCTTGACGGAGCAATTGAAAATACCGCCGTATTTGCAAGAGTCACTCCCGACCACAAGCTCAGAATAGTAAAAGCGTTCAAACGACATGGATATATTGTAGCAATGACGGGAGACGGAGTCAACGACGCTCCTGCCATAAAAGAAGCAAGCATAGGCGTTTCCATGGGAATAACGGGGACCGACGTTACAAAGCAGGCGGCAGACCTTATTTTGCTTGACGATAATTTTTCAACTCTTGTCAGCGCAGTGGAGGAAGGAAGGACTATCTACTCAAACATAAGAAAATTCGTGCGCTATCTTCTTTCCTGCAACATAGGCGAAGTCGTAACAATGTTTCTGAGCATACTTATGGGACTTCCTCTTATTCTTCTTCCAACTCAGATACTTCTTGTAAATCTTGTTACAGACGGACTTCCCGCAATAGGTCTCGGACTTGAACCCACTGAAAAAAATATCATGTCAAAACCTCCGCGCAAAAACTCCGACAGCTTTTTTTCGGGAGGTCTATTAGGCAGAATTGTTTTCAGGGGCATACTTATCGGGCTTTTCACCATATGTTCGTTTGTACTTGGACTTCGTTTCGGAGGAGATATCCACACGGCACGAACCTGCGCACTTTTTACACTTATTGCAAGCCAGCTCATTCATGTATTTGAATGTAAAAGCGAAGAAAGATCTCTCTTTAATATCCATTATCTCAACAATATCTTTCTTGTAATTTCTGTAATAATATCACTTTTGTGTCTTGTCGCCGCTATCTACATTCCATTTTTGCAAACAGTATTCTCAACCGTTCCGCTTAACAGCATACAGCTTTTGTGTTCCACTGCCTGCGCAGCTTTGGTTCCTGTGTTATCGTCGGCATGGGCGGCTGTAAACCATAAGTGATGAACTGCTTGTATTCTGTTTGTATAAAATATATACAAAACCTTTGTTTGTTTTGTGTAAAACGTGAAAAATACCAGTTGAAAAAGGAAATCCAATATGTTATAATAACCAGTTGAAAAAGGGAATTCAATATGTTATAATAATATGCATAAGCTTGTATCAAGGACGGTGTAAATTATGGCTGAATTAAGATGGCATCCTCTTACCAAGGATTGGATCATGATAGCCTCAAACAGACAAGACAGACCCCAGATGCCAAAAGACTGGTGTCCGTTCTGCCCGGGAAGCGGTAAAGTTCCGGATAGCTTCGAGGTTTACGAATATGACAACGATTTTCCTGCACTTTCACAGGATCCTCCAATACCGGACGACGTTGCAAACGACTTTTTTAAGGTCGAAAAGAATTACGGAAAGTGCGAAGTCATTCTTTATTCTCCCGAACATACCGTTACTTTGCCCGAACTCAGCGACGAGCACGTTTTTAAGCTTGTGGAGCTGTGGTGCGAAAGATTTGAAAAAATCTCCGCTGATGAAAAAATAAAATATGTTTTTATATTTGAAAACCGCGGCGAAGCTGTGGGAGTTACCATGCCGCATCCTCACGGTCAGATATATGGATATCCATTTATTCCGAAAAAACTTTCACTTGAGTGTGAATCTGCAAAGGAACATCTTGAAAAGACAGGAAAGTGCATTTTCTGTGATATGCTTGAAAATGAGATAAGCGACGGCAGAAGAATAATTTTCAGAAACGAACACTTCACCGTTTTCCTTCCCTTCTTTACAGAGTATCCTTATGGCGTATACATATTCTCAAACGCCCATAAGCAATACATTACCGACTTTAACAAAGAAGAGCGTGAGAGCCTTGCAAAGACAATAAAGCAGACCGCAGGAATGCTTGACAGTCTTTTTGACATGAAATTCCCTTATATGATGTGTATGCATAACGCTCCCGTAAACAGCGGTGACTATTCAAAAGATTTTCATTTCCATATTGAATTCTTCCCGCCAATGAGATCTGCCGACAAGCTTAAATACAACGCTTCCAGCGAAACAGGCGCATGGGCTTACTGCAATCCTACCTGTCCTGAGGAAAAAGCTGTTGAATTAAGACAAGCATATGAAAAATTTATGAAATCACAGAAATAATTAAAATTATAATAAAGGAGTTTAATTATGGGTTCAATTCTTGTAACCGGAGGCGCAGGATTTATCGGCTCACATACCTGCGTTGAGCTTCTAAATGCCGGATATGACATTGTTGTTATGGATAATTTCTACAATTCCAAACCTGAAGCTCTCAAAAGGATAAAAGAGATAACTGGGAAAGATTTTAAATTTTATCAGATCGATATGCTTGATATTGAGGGAGTATGCAAGATATTCCTTGAAAACAACATTGACGCTGTTATCCACTTTGCAGGCTACAAGGCGGTGGGAGAGTCAGTAAAAAAGCCTATCGAATATTATCACAACAACGTTACAGGCACTCTTACTCTTATTGAAGCCATGAGAAAATATAACTGTAAAAGAATCGTTTTCTCATCTTCTGCAACTGTTTACGGAATGAATAATCCTGTTCCTTACAAAGAGGATATGCCCACTTCCGCAACAAACCCTTACGGCTACACTAAAGTAATGATCGAGCAGATATTAAAGGATGTTGCACATTCCGATAAGGAGTGGAGCGTCATTCTCTTAAGATATTTCAACCCAATAGGCGCTCACAAGTCAGGTCTTATCGGAGAGGATCCAAATGGAATACCAAACAACCTCCTTCCGTACATTGCTCAGGTAGCGGCAGGAAAGCTTGAGAAATTAAGCATTTTCGGAAACGACTATGACACTCCCGACGGAACCGGCGTAAGAGATTACATTCATGTTACCGACCTTGCCAAGGGTCATCTTGCCGCTTTGGATTATGCTTTAAAGCACACCGGAACAGAAGCAGTGAACCTTGGCACAGGAAAAGGCTCAAGCGTACTCGAGGTGCTCAGGAGCTTTGAAAAGGCTTGCGGAAAGAAAATACCTTACGTTATCGCTCCAAGAAGGGACGGAGATATCGCCACCTGCTATGCAGATACCACAAAGGCAAAGGAACTTCTTGGCTGGGAGGCAAAGTATCAGCTTGATGAAATGACTGCCGACGGCTGGAACTTTACCAAGAATAATCCAAACGGACTCTAATATCTAATATAACCAAGTCGCCGATGTCCCCCTGCCGAATATTCGGCAGGGTTCCATTCAGTTTTTCAGTGGGGGATTAAATCCCCCACTGAAAAACTGAGGAGCTTTGCTCCGATTTAAAGAAAAACCTGCTCTTTACGGGGCAGGTTTTTTTGTCTCTCTAATAAACGCAAAAGACCGGATTTGAAAAAATTTTCAACACCGGTCTTTAGTTTTCTTTTTCGCAAACAAGCCAGTCTTTGGTTGAACCGATAATTTTTACACGCTCACCCCTTGAAATGCTTTCCTCGGCTATGACTGTGGCTTCAACTGTTTTGTCGTTATACCTTACAGCAACAACTCCGCTTCCCGATTTTCTCACAGACTTTGTTATAACTCCCGTACAACCTTCAAGTTCTTTATAAAACATATTTTCATCAGCCCAACGCCTGCCTGAGCTTCTTGAAACAACAAACCATACAAGCAAGGTAATGATTATCCCTGCAACAATTCCTGCAATATCGGTGACAAGTCCTCGGAAACCTAAAAGATAAATCACAATGGATATCACGCTGTCAGTGGTAAGATAAATAAGCAAGCACAGCACAGACAATATTTTCGGCGCTTTGTAGCTTGTTCCCTCCTGAGAATATTTGAGATACTCGGCAGCGGCTATCACAGCAAGACACAGCAATGAAGGTATAAAAATTATAAATTTTATCCTGACAAACAAGTCAAGCTCCTGTAAAAAAACGTACATATGCTCACCTCCCCCTTCTATAAATATATTATACTACACTCTCAAAGCTTTGTCAAATATTATTTTAATTTTTTTGCAAAAAACGAAATACAGCGTTAATAGAAAATTCTAAAACCCATATAGTTGCTGAAATTTCAATTAACTGCTATACAAACATATAATAAAAAATGCAGGAAACCGCCATATTTCCTGCATTTATAATTTAAAAATATTAAACTGCAAACTGTGAATTATATATTTTAGCGTAAAAACCTCCCTTTTCAAGAAGCTCTTCATGAGTTCCCTTTTCAATAACATGACCCTTGTCCATAACAAGTATGCAGTCCGCTCCTCTGATAGTTGAAAGACGGTGAGCTACTATAAAGCAGGTCCGTCCCTCCATCATTCTGTCAAAAGCCTGTTGAATGAGTATTTCCGTTCTTGTGTCAATAGAAGAGGTAGCCTCGTCAAGAATAAGCATAGGCGGCAGACAAAGCATGACTCTTGCAATGCATAGCAGTTGCTTCTGACCCTGAGAAATGTTCTCTCCCTCGTCCGAAAGCACTGTATCGTAGCCTTTAGGAAGTCTTTTTATAAACCCGTGACAGTGAGCCGCTTTAGCAGCAGCTTCAACTTCTTCCATCGTAGCGTCAGGTTTTCCGTAAGCTATATTTTCAAAAACTGTTCCGGTTTTCAGCCATGTTTCCTGCAAAACCATTCCGTAGTTTCCTCTCAGACTGTCTCTTGTTATCTCTTTTACAGGATATCCCGAAACAGAAATTTCTCCACCCACCACATCGTAAAATCTCATAAGAAGATTTATAATTGTGGTTTTTCCACAACCTGTAGGACCTACTATCGCTATCCTCTGACCCGGCATAACCTTTAAATTAAGATCTTCTATAAGTGGAATTTTAGGATCGTAGTAAAACTTAACGTCTTTTAGTTCAACTCGTCCGTCCGCTTTTTCAAGTTCAACCGCATTTTCAGCGTCTGGAGTCTGTTCCTTAGCGTCAATAATTTCAAAAATTCTTTTTGCCGAAGCAAATGCGCTCTGAAGTTCGGTAATAACTCCGCTTATTTCGTTAAAGGGCTTGGTGTACTGGTTTGCATAGCTTAAAAAACAGGAAAGCTGACCTACGGAAATATTTCCTCCGATAGCCGAGATTGCGCCGAAAACTCCCACGCCGGAATACACAAGTCCGTTTATAAATCTTGTGGAAGGATTTGTCAGTGCCGAATAGAACAAAGCTTTTACTCCGCACTCCTGAAGCTTTTTATTTATCACATCAAACTTTTCTTCTGCGTCGTCCTCATAGGAAAAAGCTTTAACTACCTTCTGATTTCCAACCATTTCTTCAATAAGAGAAGTCATTTCTCCTCTTGTTTCGGATTGAATCTTAAACATATTGAATGTTCGCTTTGCAATAAAGCTTGCAACAAACAGGGAAAGAGGAGTTATAACAACAACTATAAGAGTTATTTTCACATTTATTGAAAGCATGAAGCCTATTGTTCCAAAGATCGTGACGATACCCGAAAAAAGCTGGGTGAAGCCCATAAGAAGTCCGTCTGATACTTGTTCGACGTCGGTAATCATTCTTGAAAGGATATCTCCCTGACCCTGGCTGTCAATAAATTTAAGCGGAACTCTCTGTATCTTTTCAAAAGCCTGCTCCCTGATATCTCTGACAGTCATATATGTCAGCTTGTTTGTGCATAGGTTCATTAGCCACTGGGCAAGTGCAGTTATTACAACCGTAACTGCAAATTTAATGAGTATTGGAATTATCCCTGCAAAATCCACTTTTCCCTTTTCGATTATAAGGTCGATAGCATCGCCTGTAAGGATAGGAGCGTAAAGGGTAAGAGCAACTGAAATAAGGGCAAAAATCATTGTAAACACAATATACGCGGAATAAGGCTTGGTAAAGGAAAGAATACGCATGAGCACAGATCTTTCTTCGGTTTTTTTTCTACTTTTCATCTCTCATGACCTCCTCCTTTGTGAGCTGAGTAAGGCATATTTCCTTGTAAAAAGGGCAGTTTCTTAAAAGTTCTCTGTGTGTGCCTTCGCCGATTATTTTTCCATCGTCAAGAACAAGTATCTTGTCTGCGTTTCTGACAGCAGCAGCGCGCTGGGAAACGATAAACACCGTAAGACCCTTTATCTCGTTAGCTATGGCTTTTCTAAGCTTGGCGTCTGTCTCATAGTCAAGAGCAGAGGCGGAGTCGTCAAGGATAAGTATCTCGCTTTTTTTAACTATCGCTCTTGCAATGGTAAGGCGCTGACGCTGACCTCCCGAAAGATTTCGTCCGTTTTGCATTATCATCGTGTCAAGTCCGTCAGGCTTTTCCTCGATAAAGTCCTTTGCCTGTGCGATCTCAAGAGCCTTATTTATTTCCTCGTCAGTGGCGTCTGCTTTTCCCCACTTCATATTATCCCTTACAGTGCCTTTAAACAGAACTGCCTTTTGAGGAACAACAGCAATCTTGTCACGAAGCTGCGTGAACGGATACTCCTTTACATTAACTCCGTCAACAAGTATTTCTCCCTCTGTTGCGTCATAGAAACGGGGAATAAGACTTATAAGAGTTGATTTTCCCGAACCTGTTCCTCCGATAATTCCAATAGTCTGACCTTTTTTCGCTGTAAAATCAAGTCCTGAAAGAGCGTAGTCGCCGCCCATATTGTATCTGAATGAAACATTTTTGAAAACAACTGAGTTTTCCCTGTCTGTTTGTTTGACCTCAGCGTTGTTTTCATCGGTTACTGATGACTTCATCTTAAATATCTCGTTTATTCTCACCGAACAGGCGGAGGCTTTTGTTAAAATTACAATCAGATTGGCAAGGGCCACAAGAGCAAGAAGTATCTGCGACATATAGTTTACAAGCGCGATAACCTCTCCCTGAGTCAGATCCCCCACATTTACAGTTACTCCGCCAAACCAGATTATTGCAAGAATAGCCGCGTTTACAACCACATATGTTGCGGGATTTAAAAGTGCGGATATCCTTCCTACTATTATCTGGGTCTTCATAAGGTTGTCGGCGTTATCCTTAAATTCACAAATCTCCTCGTCCTGTCTTGAAAAAGCACGGATAACTCTTACTCCGACAAGGTTTTCTCTTGTCAACAAGGAAACTCTGTCTACCTTTTTCTGAATTTTGGTATATCGTGGAATCGAATAAGACATTACAAGGTAAATTATCAGTCCCAGAACAGGTGAAGCGATAACAAAAATAAGAGTCAGCTTTACATTAATCAAAAATGCTGCGATCACAGCGCCGATAACAATAAAAGGCGATCGCAGAAACAAGCGCAGAAACATATTGACTCCGGTCTGAGCCTGATTTATGTCGCTTGTCATTCTTGTTACAAGAGTCGATGTTCCGATATGGTCTATCTCGTTATGAGAAAAGGTGTTTATATGGTGATACAGATCTTTTCTAAGCGCTGTCCCGAATCCCATTGAAGCCTTAGCCGCAAAATACTGTGCGGTAAGCGAGCAGGCAAGCCCTAAAAGTCCAAGAAGGACCAAAACAGCTCCCATAACAAATATAAAATGTTTTTCCCCGTTTTTTATTCCCTCGTCAATGATCTTAGCCATAACTACCGGAACGATAAGTTCAAAGGTCGCCTCGGTCATTTTAAAAAGCGGTCCCAATATGCTTTGCAAAACGTATCCTTTCAGGTATTTGAACAGTTTAAACATCCCATCTTCCTTTCAATTTATTGTCAGTCGCTCAGACAGGCAAATATATAAACCATAGCGCCGAAGCGATATGGTATAATTGCACATCAAAAAGCAGTTGCTTCATTAGAATCAAGCAGTTTAGTATAAGCTTAAATAATTGCCTGAAATAATTATACCACTAAACGGCTTGAACTTCAACAAATTTCTTGTTGAAATAGTTATTTTTATATGTTATAATTTTATCAGTTTATTTTTTCTGGAGGAATTATGGAGCTTATAAACAAATTTGACAATGCAGTTTTTGATATGGTACACTCTTTAAGCTGCGGTGCAATGAATATTATTATGGGCATATTCACATATCTCGGAGAAGCGGGAGCCTTATGGATCGCTGCCTCGCTTGTGTTTCTCGCTATTAAAAAGACAAGAAAAATGGGAATATATATGCTCATATGTCTTGCAATAACATATCTTATCAACGATATTATTCTGAAAAATATTTTTGAGCGTCTGCGTCCCTTTGTTGCAGACAGCACTATCGAGCTTTTGATAAAAGCTCCCTCAGGGTACAGTTTCCCATCCGGACATTCAGCATCGTCGTTTGCGGCTGCAACAACGATATTCATGTTCAACAGGCGGTTAGGTATCGGAGCATTATGTGTTGCTTTTCTTATTGCGGTGTCACGAATCTACTTTTCAGTCCACTACCCATCAGATGTTCTGTGCGGTATCACATTGGGAATTGTGTGCTCAGTAATAATTGTAAATGTTACACACAGAATTGAAAACAAAATACACAACCATTATAAGGATAGAGGATAGATCATGGTACTTTTCAGAAAAAAATCCGGCGTAGGAAGAAAGATTCCAAAGGAAATACTTTCTTTGAAATCAAAGCGGATAAATTACGTTGCGTAAGATTTTGAGGAATTTTTATCTGCTCAGGCTGTGGACAATTCCGCCTTTGTGAAGCTTGTTCCTGTAAATTATTACGCAGTCAAAAACGCATACATTGAGGGGCAGTTTTTTTACAGCAAGGATTACAGTGAGTGTCACGTTATGTTTCGCTATTACGAAAACGACAAATCCATATCGGAAAGCGGTTTGTTTGACATTAAAACCGACGACCTTGTCAAAGCGTTTGCAAAAGTAGGAATAATCGTTACTATTCCCGACAAGAATGAATAGAAAAGTAAAGGAGGTTTTTATGAAAGCAAGAGTTATAAAGCCTGAAAAAGTAATACTTTACCATGGCATATCAGGTGAGAAGCTTGAAAATTTTTTAAAGCTTACAAACGAGGAAAAAATCAAGGCTGTCGAAGTAACCGACCCTCTTCTCAATCAGTCGATAGGCTTTCTTGCAGGCTGGAAAGGATTTTCGGAAAATCCCCAAAATGAAGTTGTGGAAGCCACCGATGAAGTTATTGTTATGTGCGGAATTGACAGGTCAGAAATGACCAGGCTATTAGACAAATTGAGGGCAAGGAAAATTTCAATTATGCTTAAAGCTGTGGCGACTTCATCAAATCAAAACTGGAAATTTTCAGAGCTTATAAAAGAGCTTCAGCTTGAACACATGAACATGAACGGGTAACCTTAAAGGTAGGCGCCTGCTGCCCCACTGTCCCTCAGTTGAGGGGCGGTGGGGCTTTTTCAAAGCCATAGGCTTTGAAAACAGCGGCGGCTTTGCCGCCGCAGGCAGGCGCAATATCGAAGTCATAGATTAAAAAATTAATATGTCAAAAAGGCTGCCTCACTATGAGACAGCCTTTAAAATTTACTTGACTTATTTACTCTTATTAAGCAAGCTCAGCAAAGTACTTGATAGTTCTTACCATCTGTGAAGTGTAAGAATTTTCGTTGTCGTACCAAGATACAACCTGTACTTCGTAAAGATCATCAGCGATCTTAGCTACCATTGTCTGAGTAGCATCAAAAAGTGAACCATACTTCATTCCGATAACGTCAGAAGAAACGATAGGATCCTCGTTGTAGCCGTATGACTCGGAAGCAGCAGCCTTCATAGCAGCGTTGATACCTTCCTTAGTAATGTCTGTACCCTTAACAACAGCTGTAAGAATAGTTGTTGAACCTGTTGGAACAGGAACTCTCTGTGCAGAACCGATAAGCTTTCCGTTAAGCTCAGGAATTACAAGTCCGATAGCCTTAGCAGCACCTGTTGAGTTAGGAACGATGTTAGCAGCGCCTGCTCTTGCTCTTCTGAGGTCGCCCTTTCTGTGAGGACCGTCAAGGATCATCTGGTCGCCTGTGTAAGCATGAATGGTGCTCATGATACCGCTCTGGATAGGAGCATAGTCGTTAAGAGCCTTAGCCATAGGTGCAAGACAGTTTGTTGTGCAGCTTGCAGCAGAAATGATAGTGTCATCAGCTGTAAGTGTATTCTCGTTTACTGAGTAAACAATTGTCTTGAGATCGTTTCCTGCAGGAGCGGAAATAACAACCTTCTTAGCGCCGGCATCAATATGAGCCTGGCTCTTTTCCTTTGAGCAGTAGAATCCTGTACATTCAAGAACTACGTCTACGCCGATTTCTCCCCAAGGAAGCTCAGCAGCCTTAGCCATAGCATAGATCTTAAGTGTCTTTCCGTCTACTGTAATTGTTCCGGCTTCATCATCAGCAGAAATGGTGTGAAGATTGTCGCCGATCTTTCCACAGTATCCTCCCTGAGCGGTGTCATACTTGAGAAGATGAGCAAGCATTGAGGGCTTTGTAAGGTCGTTGATAGCAACTACCTCATATCCTTCTGCACCAAACATCTGTCTGAATGCGAGACGTCCTATACGTCCGAAACCGTTAATTGCAACTTTAACTGCCATAGTAAATTAACCTCCTAAAAAATTTCTATATATATTTTACACCATTTCTTTTGATTTTGCAAGCACTTTGACAAAAAAATAACCTACTTTTTTATTTTTTACAATATGTATAATACTTATAATGCCTATAACTCCTATTGAACAGAATTGTTGTATATACAATTGTAACTGTTTGTTGATTTAAAATTTACAAAAGTTGTAGGGCGCTTTGTTATAATAAATATATTCGGACTAATTTATCGAAGCGTCAGGCTTTATGAATGTGGGGTAAAAATAATGACCGAAAAAACATTGAGTTTCTGGAAGAATATTTATGCCGTAGCAATGTCGTCCTGCGTAATAACAGATGACAAGCTTAATATTCTTTTTAATCAGAATACAGATCTGACAGGAAGTCTTGCCGGAATAAAAATCAGGCTGTACGATAAGAACGGGGTATTATGCGGACTTCCCGAAGGTAAGGGATGTTACGGCTTTATAAGACACCCGGACAGACTTACCGCTGTTTTTATGGCAAGGCTCAACGATACGGATACAGGAGCAGTATGCGGATATATTGTCAAATTCGTATCTCCGTACGAACTTTTCGGAGGTAGGCTTATTGATGAATCAAACACTATTCTTATCAGAGAAAAGCTTGCCCAGATAGTTACAGGCACCATAAGCATGAGAACTTTCCTTGAAACCACTGATAATTATCAGCACATACCTCAGACTGAAAGCATAATAGACGGATGCTTCGGGATACTTTCCGGAATAACAAATTCAATTCAGATAGGCAGGCTTTTCAGAGGAAAGCTCAAATGGTGTCACTGCAATGTTTCACAACTTCTTGAGGAGACTCTCTCTCTATGCAGGCACAGGATAGCAGGAGGAAAAAGGGAGCTCACATGGGATATTGACAGTAATATTATACTTGAATGTGATGAGGATCAGATAAAAACCGTTGCGGCAAACCTTGTACTCAACGGATTTATGTACAATATTTCGGAAACAAAGAAGGTAAATGTTTCTTTAAAGCAGAAGGATAGGGAGGCAATACTGACTGTTACTGACAACGGTATAGGGATTCCATCGGGGATTATGAAGAATGTTTTTTTCAGAAAACCACACACGTCGGACAGCAACACTGTTCCCGGTTCTGAGGGAATGGGGCTTATTTACGTTTCGCTTTTTGCAGAACTTATGAACGGCAGTCTGAGCTTTCTTTCAAATTCAACAGGCGGTTCAACGGTAATTGTGCGTCTGCCCATAGAACATTCAAGAGAGTGTTTCTTTAAAAGTTCAAATCCGACTTATCTTTCTGACAGCTTTTCCCCTCTTAACATCACTCTTGCAAAATTCAACAACATAAAAGATTAAGGGACGTCATACTGCGTCCCTTTTTGTTTGTCTTTAAGTCGGAGCAAAGCAGATTAATCTTGCTTAGAATCGACTGTTATGATTGCAACTCGTCATTAACAACGGACAAGTCATTTTTTAGAGCATTGCTCCTCAGGGGGGTTCAATTTAGGGTTCTACACCCCTGCTGAAATTCCGAATCAAATCCGCCGCCTTAGAATGAGACCTGTCGAATAATACAGCAGCCTGCCAAGCAATTGGATTGGGAACATTTGCGATATGGTTATATTAGTGCAGTACCGTTGTTGTCAATGTGAAGCTCATGCACTTGCCATCCGGATAACCCGGCGTTATCAAGCGAAAACTTCATTTTCCCGGCAAAATAAGTATTGTTTTCGTCAACTATAGCCATTATCGTAGGTCCTGCTCCGCTTAAATAAACTCCATAAGCCCCGTGATTATAGGCAATATCAAAAACCTCTCTTGCGTTTGGGATAAGCGACATCCTGTAAGGCTGGTGAAGTCTGTCATGAACAGCGGTTCGTAAGTTTTCAAATTTCCCCGTTAAAAGAGAGGCTGAAAAAAGAGCCGCTCTCGAAAGGTTATAAACTGCGTCCTTGTGCGGTATCTCTTTTGGCAGGCAAGCCCTCGCCTTTTCTGTCTTAAGTTCAAAATCCGGAATGATTGCCACAAATTTAAGCTTTGTAAAAACCTCCTGCTTCACCCAGTGAACCTTCTTTCCGTCAAAAACCGCCGTAACGATCCCCCCTAAAAGTGCGGGAGCGGTATTGTCCGGGTGTCCTTCTATCTGAGCCGCAAGATCAACAAGATCGTCCTTTGTAAGAGGGTTTCCAAGCATTGTGTTTGCTCCGACAAGTCCTGCGATTATACAAGCCGAGCTTGAACCCAAGCCTCTTGCCATTGGTATATTATTTGTCTGAACTATCTTAAGTCCCTGAAGCTTTTTCCCGCAGACGTTATACAGATCTTTTGCGGAAATATAAATAAGGTTGTTTTCGTCCTGAGGAATTTTTATATTGTCGGCAGAAGAAATATCAATAACGTCGCTTTCTTCCATCTCAACATAATTATAGTAGGTAAGAGCAAGCCCCAATGCGTCAAATCCCGCGCCTAAATTTGCGGAAGTCGCCGGGATACGAATATTTATCATTTTATCATTCCTTTTTGTGATATTAAATCGGAGCAAAACAGATTTAAAAATATCCGCCGGGCTTATGGATTTTCCGGCGGAGCTTTTTATCAAAGAAGTCTTATTTTGCTTTTTATTATGGCATACCGGCTTAATTCTTCAAGCTTACTGTCAAGATCATACTCAATATATGACGGAGTAATAAATGCTATCTCGTCGTCGGGTCTGCCCTTTCTTTCGATGTGGATAAGCTTTCCGAAAAGTTCGGAAAGGTAAGGCTTTAATTCATCGGCGTTTTCAGCTTTGAGTCTTATGAACATAGACACCGCATCGCTCTTATACGGAACAACATAATCCTCGTCGTAGCACTCATCCCATGAAATTGAAAGCGCCCTTCCCTTATGCTTTACAGCGTCGATTATATCCCCAACCACAGCCGAGGCGGTAGGAAGCTTTCCGGCTCCTTTCCCGTAAAACAGAACATCGTCTGCACCGTCGCAGGTAACGCAGATAGCATTATAAACGTCGTCAACGGCGGCAAGAAGAGATGTTCTTGAAACAAGTCTCGGACAAACCATTGCAAAGACCTTATCTCCCACAGATTTAACGTTTCCTATAAGTTTTATCGCATAACCCGCATTTTCAGCATATTCAACATCATCAAGTGTGATCGAAGAAATTCCTGAGCAGTGAACATACTTTGGATAAATATGCTTGCCATATGCAAGAGAACCTAAAATACAGATCTTTCTGCATGCGTCGTATCCTTCAACATCGGCAGTAGGATCTTTTTCCGCATATCCAAGCTCCTGCGCCATTTTAAGTGCGGAATCAAAATCAAGCTGTTCCCTTATCATTTTTGTAAGAATAAAGTTTGTCGTGCCGTTTAGAATTCCTGCTATCTGGATTATTTCATTTCCGGCAAGGCATTTATTAAGCGGACGTACAATAGGAATACCTCCGCCTACAGACGCTTCAAAAAGATAGTTCACATTGTTTTCAGAAGCAATCTTCAGAAGTTCAGCCCCATGTGTTGCAACAAGTTCTTTATTTGAAGTTACAACGCTTTTCCCTGCGGAAAGAAGTTTCTTTGTATACTCATATGCGTAAGTTACTCCGCCTATAACTTCAGCGCAGACCTCAACCTCAGGATCCTTTAAAATATCATCAAAGTTTTTTGTGAATTTTTCGGCATACGGGCTGTCAGGAAAATCCCTAAGATCGAGAATATATTTTATCTCGATATCCCTTCCGCATTTTTTTCTGATAGCTTCCTTATTCTTTTCAAAAAGTTCAACGGTTCCCGAACCAACAACGCCGTAACCGATAACAGCTATACTTGCCATCTGTTTTTTCCTCCTGTATTTTATTCCCCTGAAATAATTTTGACGTCAACCACTCCGTTCAGGGTAGAAAGAACGTACTTTACCTTTGCAGCATCAAGCTCGTCAGTTTCAAACCTTAAAGAAATAGTTACCGTCGCCACATCATCAACCGGAATATTCTGGTTTACCGTAAGCACATTTGTATTAAGCTCATAAAGCTTTGTAAGGACTGAGGAAAGAACTCCCTTATCGTCCCTTAAAACAAGATAAAAAGACACTATTTTCTGGTTAAGCTTTTCCTCGTATGCAAAAACAGAATCCTTGTACTTATAATATGCGCTTCTTGAAATGCCTACCGCACGGCAGGCATCAGTAGAGGATTTAGCCTCGCCTCTTGCACGAAGCTTTTTTGCTTCAAGTACTTTAATTATTATTTCCGGAAGAACCTCGGAATTTACAACCACAAGCTTTGTGCTTTCCAACGGCTTTCAGTCCTCTCTGTAAAAACAAATGTATTTATGACAAATACAAATATAACACTTTTCCATACTTTTGTCAAGTTAGTTTTTCAAAATTATTTGATTTTTGCATTTTCAATATTTTTCACAGTCAAAACCGGATTTTTTCTACAATAATAAACAAAGCCCCCGGAAATAACCGGAAGCTTTGAAAGTTTTTTAAAATCTCCTATTCAAAAACTGAGCAGACCTTTGATGTTTCCTTTATGCCGTTTTTGCCGTTTATGACCACTTCTCCCCAGTCGGAAGAAAGCCCTTGTCCGAGCCAGTCGTCGGCAAGATCAAGATACTCGACTCCGCCTCCGTTTCCCTTCCAGCTCCATGCAATGTAGCCTATTCCCTGCTCCTGACAGTATTTAAGAATATATTCTTCATCTACATCTCCGTCGGTATGGGTGTATCCGAACTCGCCCACGATAACGCAAAGGTTCTGATTTCTTACGCCGTCAAGGTTACTTTTTATCGTATTCTGGTTTTTGCCGGCTGTTCCGTACATATGAACGGCAAACATTGTGTTTTTGAGAGGGTCTGATTCAAACACAGCCTTTCCGCTGTCCTCAATGCTTTTTCCGTACTGTCCCCAGCCGCCTGCGTCAACAAGAATGGTATTTTTTATCCCCGCATCTCTTATTTCCGGAATAACTTTTGTATATCCCTCCTGCCAAAGTACGGAATCCCACGTTCCCGTCCACTCATTTGCGATATTCAAAATTACATATTTTTCATTTCCGATAAGGGCGTCCTTAATTTCGACCCAATAATCGGCTGCCGCCTCAAGAGACGCAATATCGTCAATTCCGGTAGCGTCATGAACCTCTAAAACAGCGATCATTTTCCTTTCAATGCATTTATCCACTATGCTTTTAACTTCCTCAACGCTGTCCTTTTGCCATTGTCCACCGTCTGAAAGAACTATTCGCACTGTATTGGCGCCGGTATTTTCAATTCCTTCAAGAGCCATATCAAGGTCGTTTTTAAACCATGTATGAGCATGGTTTATGCCTCTCATTATAAATTCATTTCCGTTTGCATCGTAAAGCTTGGTACCATCTACATAAAACCCTTCTGCGTTTGTCTGCTGCTGAGAAGATGAGTTTATATCATTCTCAGATGAAGTCTGAGGGGTATCGTTTGAGCAGGCAGAAAGACCTGCTGCAAGAATAAACGCTGTGAGCAATGATAAAAATCTTGGCTTCATAACTTCCTCCTGAAAAATTCAAATTCAATTGTCATAATTATATAATAACGCCAAGCTGTATTTGTGACTTATTTGTAAATTCTTATAGTTTTTAAATAATCGAAAAAAGTTTTTGATTATCCCTTGCAATCAGGGTCGATATGTGTTATAATACATTTTGTATGGCAAATATTATTGTTTAAATTTATCAGGAGGAAAATATGGGACCGGTTGAAATTATCTGCGGAATACTTCTTGTGCTTGCAAGTCTTGTAATAATAGTTATCGTTCTTGTTCAGGATACAAAGGATCAGGGCGGTCTTACATCTGCGATAGGCGGCGGCTCAAACGACTCGTTCTTCGGAAGGAACGGCTCAAGAACAAAGGACGCCAAGTTAAACAGATTTACAAAGATCGCATCAATCGTTTTCTTTGTTGCTACCCTTGTTACAACTATTGTTTCACAGGTAAAGTAAGATAGACCGTTGCCTTGCTTATCAAAGCAGGGCATTTTTTTTGGAGGAATCATGAAACTTAATGAAGTAAGTAAAAACACCGTTCTTACAGACATTTACTACAGATCGCTCGCTCCCTTTCACGATTCGTCAGTTTATACTATCCTTGAAGGAAAAGGGGGAGGCATATATTCAGACAACGAAAAATCCCCGACTGTTATTCTTGCCCGACTTGGGGATTTCAGATATCTTTGGGGATCGCCGGCTAAAATCGATAATATTGAAGAGGTTCTTGATATAAAAGGTGAAGAAACCACCCTTGTTTGCAGCGACAATAACTGGATAAACTATTTAGGAGAAAGCATAATCTCAGCACATTTTTACAGATACCGCCTTGAAACTCCAAAAAGCTTTGATATAGATTCTCTTAAAAAAATAAGGGACAAGATAAATAAAAAAGATGGTTTCTCATTAAGACAGATAACAAAAGAGGATTTTGATTCTTTTGACAGCCTCTCTTTCGGTCATGATTTCAAAGGGATCAGCCCTGATTTTAATGATTTTCAGGAGAACTCACTTGGATTTGTAATCGCACATGGAGAAAAGATCCTGTCGGGAGCTTGTGCGTATTCATACTACAGCGGCGGCTATGAGATACAGATAGAAACGGACAGGAATTACAGAAATATGGGTCTTGCTTCAATTTGTTCGGCAGCTTTTATTATAGAGAGTATAAAAAGAGGGAAAAAACCCCACTGGGACGCTGCCCATGAGCAGTCTTATATCATGGCTCAAAAGCTGGGATTTGTTCCTTTGGGAAGATACGACGCATACAATTTAAAAAGAAAAGGGAATTTAAAATGAAAACAGATTACGAAAAATTTATAATTGAAAAAGTAAAAAAATCAAAAAAGAAACAGACATTCAAAACCATTTTAAAAGGCGCAAAGGAAAAGTATTCAAAAAATTTCAGCTTTGAGCATTTTACTGCTTCCGTAGAAAGATTGAAGAAAAAAGGAGTTATAAACGAAGGAAAGAACGGATTTTTTACAGTTGAAAAAAACCGCTGTATAAAATGCAAGGTGGTAAGACTCAACAGAACCTTCGGTTTTGTAAAAGATATCAACACAGAAGAAGAATATTTTGTGTCCGGAAAATTTCTGCTCGGGGCAATGCCGGGAGATATAGTTCTTGTAAAAACATTTCAGGGACACGGCGACAAACCAGAAGGCGAAGTAGTAGAAGTCCTTGAAGAAAACTTCTCACGTTTTACGGGTAACATTGAAATAGATATGGGTCGGTATGTACTTGTTCCCGATACCCTTTCAAAATATCCTATGGATTTTGAAAATCCTCTTGGGTTTGAGTTAAGGCAGGGCGACAAGGTAATGGCTGAAATAACCAAGAGAGGAAAACGTCACAGCGAACACAAGTGCATAATAACGGCTTCTTTTGGAAGTTCCTTAAAAGCAAGCGTATGCGCAATGTCTATTCTTGATGTTAACAACATTACTCCTTTGTTTCCGGACGAAGTCATCGCTCAGGCAAGAGAGATTTCAAATTCAGATTCAATTAAGGAAGAAGCAAAAAACAGGCTTGACCTGAGGGATATGCCCATCTTCACGATTGACGGCGCAGACACAAAGGATATTGACGACGCTGTTTCGGTTTCAAAAACTGAAAATGGATATAAGCTTGGGGTTCACATTGCGGATGTTTCCCACTATGTAACTTCTAAATCGCCTCTTGACAACGAAGCATTCAGACGGGGCACAAGCGTTTACTATGCAAACAGAGTTGTTCCTATGCTTCCAAAAGAGCTTTCAAACGGAATATGCTCCCTGAACCCAAACGAGGACAGGCTTGCCTTTTCTTGTCTTATGGAGCTTGACAAAAACGGCTTGGTAACCTCATACAGGTTTGCAAAGACAGTTATACGTTCAAGAGTAAAGGGCGTTTATTCCGAACTTAATTCGGTTATCAACGGAAATGTAGACGAAGAACTGAAATCAAAATACAAAGAGGTAATCGATTGTATACCTGCAATGTCAGAGCTTGCGGATATTTTATATAAAAACAGGATAGAGCGCGGCGCTCCACAGCTTGAAAGCCGTGAAAGCAAGCTTATTATAAATGAAGATGATATTTGTGTTGACGTACAGCTTAAAGCAAGAGGAAGAACCGAAGAAATAATTGAAGATTTTATGCTTATGGCAAATATGTGCGCCGCAAGATTCGGAACAGAAAACGGTCTGCCCTTTGTATACAGAATACACGAGCAGCCGCCGAAGGAAAAGGTAGAAGGACTTATTGAGGGACTTTCCCTTCTGAATGTTCCTTTTGTTGTAAACGGAAGCATTACGCCAAAGCTTTTGAGCGGACTTCTTGAAAAAACAAAAAATACTCCGAAAGCCACTGTGGTAAACAATCTTGTTCTGCGTTCAATGGCAAAGGCGAAATACAGCGTTGAGCCGGTAGGGCACTTCGGGCTTGTGCTTGACGACTATGCTCATTTTACGTCGCCTATCAGACGTTATCCCGACCTTGCCATACACCGCATTATGAGCGAGTTTCTTGAAAACGGATCCATCGCGCAATGTCAGAGACTTTATCAGAAGTTTGCCTTTGCGGCGGCAGACCAGTCAACGGCTACCGAAATAACTGCCATGCAGGTAGAAAGAAGCTGCGAAGACTGTTACAAGGCCGAGTTTTTAAAATCACATATCGGCGAGGTCTATAGCGGAATAATAGTTTCCGTTATGGAATTCGGATTTTTTGTTGAACTTCCAAACACCTGTGAGGGACTTGTAAGAGTAGAATCCCTTTCGGACGGAATATTCAGCTTTGACGGGTATGCCGAACTTAAAAACATAAACACAGGCGAGACTTATAAAGTAGGTCAGCAGGTAAATATAAAGGTTCTTGACGCTAATGTCAGCAGCGGCAAGGTTGATTTTATACTTGCATGAATAAAAAATAAGGGGCGATCCGCTTTAGGCATCGTCCCATAAGAAAGTAAAAAGTATTCTGGTAGGAACCGACGTGTTATGTCACACCGGTTCCTATTAGTTTAGGGAATCACTTGAAATCTTTAAAGGGGGTGCGGATTTGCCCTACATATGTAAACGTATAAATATAAGATTACCGATGCTTCGCTGTCCTGTATGCCCATCGCTGATTTTTACTCGCCTGCATAATGAAGGAAATATTACCGCTGTGTAATATTGCTGTTGTTGACCTGTGCAAGATCGTGCAGTTTTGCAATGTCCTGATCCGTTCGGTTGCCGTAAATAACAATATGGGAAAGCGCCTGTTCGATTTCATTAAACTCCTGTTCGGTCAAGACAATTTCAGACGCTCCAAAGTTCTCTTTCAATCGTTCCTCTTTTCGCATGCCGGGGATAGGAACAACAAAATCATATTTTTGCAGCATCCACGCAAGGGAAATTTGTGCCGGTGTTGCCCCCTTACTTGCGGCAAAGTCGTGGAGCATATCCAGCAAGGGCTGATTGGCCTCTACATTTTCCGGGGCAAAGCGAGTAATTACCCGGCGCACATCATCCCCCGTATACACATCAGTTTTATGGTATTTTCCGCTTAAAAACCGCTTGCCATAGGTGAAAACGCCACAAAGCCAATTCCAAGTTCTCCGCAGGTGGGAATTACATCTTTTTCAAACATTCTCTCCATCATGGAATACTCGCTCTGCACAGCAGAAATGGGCGTTACCGCATTGGCACGGCGAATCTCCTTAACCGTAGTCATAGACTGCCCCCAGCCGCGGATTTTTCCTTTTTGCATGAGCTTGCCCATAATTTCAGCCACTTCCTCCGGTGGGACGCCCGCTTCATTGCGATGTTGGTAATACAAATCCACATAATCGGTACGCAAGCGCTTCAAAGAAGCGTCAAGGCGTTCCTCTATCTGCCGCTCTAAATTTTCCCGACTGTACAAATGCAACTTTGTGGCGATGGTGACCTTATGACGGATCGGAGCCAGCGCTTCGCCTACCAACTCCTCATTTGCTCCGGCTCCGTAGCCTTCCGCCGTGTCAAAATGATTACAGCCAAGTTCGTAAGCCATTCGTATCAGCCGGATCGCTTCTTCTTTTGGAGGCACCGCTCCGTATCCATGAGAAAGCCCATACATCCATATCCGATTTCTGATACTTCGATATTACGCAATTTTCTTATTTTCATTTTGCTGTCTCCTTCTGCGCCGCATCCCTGGTCATGCTGACGCTTTTTCTTACATACAGTGTTTCGTCTGAAATAAGCTGCACCACTATTTTCACCAAAGACGAAATTGTTGTAATATATCCTTTTGCCGCTTCACCTTTTACGGTCACAACAAAATCATTTTCATCGCCCTCTTCGAGATAACCGGGGCGAAGAATCGTATAATTCAAATTGCTTGCTTCCACAATGTCAACTGCCTGACGGTTCGGCAGCTGAGCCGGTTCGTTGTCCAGATTGTCCTCGCCGTCTATCTCATCCGGGATTTCATTGTAAATGCCAACTGCACCCATAAAAATCAGACGTTTGACTTCACATTGATTCATTGCCGTGACAATATTGTCCGCAATCTTAGGCAACGACTCCCCTGATATGGCGCAATATACAATATCTTGTCCACGCATAGCTTTTTTCAAATCATCTATATTTTCCGCATTGCCGTTTATCACCGTCATGCGAGGGGTATCCGAATACATCTCTCCAGCATGACGGGCAAACAGGGTAAGTTGATGATCCGTATCGGATAACAGTTTTTGGGTTACAGCACTTCCGGCAGTGCCGGTCGCCCCAAGCAATAAAATATGTTTCACCGCACACTTCACCTCTTACCATTCCATAGCTGATTCTACCATGACGGGATTTTCCGGATCGCCAATCATAGGAACAGCCATGTCAATTTTTACAAGGCTCTCCATCTCGTCCGCACTCAGCTTAAAATCGAACAGGTCAGCGTTTTCTTTAATACGTTCCTCATGAACGGACTTCGGGATAACAATTACGCCGCTCTGCATCAGGTAACCCAGCGCAACCTGAGCGGCTGTTTTGCCATGCGCTTTTGCAATTTCAACCAATGATGGATGTTCAAACATTTCATTTTTTCGTCCCTGTCCCAATGGAGCATATGCCATGTGCCGGACATTATATTTTTCCAGCCATTCATGTTCTACGCGGCGTTGGCAAAACAGATGAGTTTCAATCTGATTTACGGCGGGGGGCACCTCGTTAAACTCAATCAAATCAATTAATCGGTCCGGTTCAAAGTTAGAAACTCCGATAGCCCGGATTTTCCCTCCCGATACAGCTTTTCCATCTCACGCCATGCGGCATAGTAGTTTCCAAACGGCCAATGAAGCAATACCATGTCCAGATAGCCGGTTTTCAATTTTTTGAGTGACGACTCTAAAGTTTTGCGGGCGTTTTCATAAGAGCGAAAATTTACTTTAGTGACGATAAACAATTCCTCACGGGGAATTCCGCTTTTTACAATCGCATTCCCAACAGCTTCCTCATTTCCATAGGCCTCCGCCGTGTCAATCATGCGGTATCCGCAGCGCAGTGCTGTCAAAACGCTTTCTTCACACTCTGTACCCCCCATCAGGAATGTACCGAAACCCAGCATGGGCATTTGAATGTTATTGTTCAAAGTAATCATCTTCATTTTAACAACCTCTCGATTTTTTCTTGTGATTTTGCTTACTTTGTGCTATAATAAGTATATCATGTTCGGGTAACTCGAAGTCAAGAGCCTTTTGAAAAGTTTTTCTTTTTTACAGGTTTGGAGGTTATATTTTATGTTGTTAAAGGATTATTACAACGAGCAGTTCGCAGAAATGCTTGCAGATAAAATAAAGGAGCTGTATCCGCCGTTTGATAAGGAGTGTTTTGTGTCCTATATTGCCTCTCAGATAGCAGATCTGGAATATACAGGGCGAATGAAAGTATTCGTGGGCGCTTTTGACAGGTATCTGCCTTCCTATTCAGATACGCTTCAAATTTTTTCTAAAATGCTTGGACCGGAACTTAGTTCGTTTTCCGCCATGTATTCTGACGGGGCATGGCTTGCGCCTGTCGGGAAATATGTTGAGGCTCATTGCGGGGAGGAGCCGGAATGTTTTGAGCAGTCTGTCGCCTTTATCCGGGAACTAACCAAGCGTTATACAGGAGAATTTGCCATGCGTCCGCTGATCCGAGCCTTCCCGGAACGCACCATGGCGGTTTTGCTGGAATGGAGCAAATCCGAAAACGCATATGTGCGCCGGTGCGCCAGCGAGTGTATGCGTGTGCGGCTACCCTGGGCGAAGACGCTGACCGATGCCGTAGAGCGGTTTGATGACTATGTGAAAATCCTGGACAACCTGTGCCATGACGAAAACCCCTATGTACAGCGCAGCGTAGGTAATAATTTGAATGACTTATATAAATACAACAAGGAAAAGGCTCAGTCTATCGTGGAACGGTGGCAAGCGGATACTCCCTCCCAAGCTACGCTGAAAATCATCCGCCACGGTATACGAACTGCACGGAAAGGTAAAAAGGCAAAATGAGAATCGTTGCCTGGATCCTTCAACGGCAAATTGCGTGAAATCACAGGCTTATCTCCCAATCTTCCGTTGATTTCCATGTCATACAGGAGCGTAAAAATCTGAAAGAGATGTCATCTGAAGGCTACTGCACCTATGCCCAAAATCACCTGTGGATCAGAAAGAATCGAAGTAAGGTGCTTGAAATATTTGCGAAGCTCTCTATATAAATGAGCCCCTTGAATGAAAAAACGGCGGCGGGGATGGTATTTGCCTATTGCCATACCAGACATGAAAGGCATGATGAAGAGATTCTGCCAATCTTTAATTTGTATCGAACAGAAAGCAAGGCGTATCATATGGATTATTGCTTCTGTAATGGAGATTGGATACGCTCTTTTGCTATCGGCTTAGTTGAGGAATGGTCGCAATACAGCAACTGTATGCCGTTATTTGCAGACCCGGAAATGAAATGCAATAATATACAATTCTGAAATAGAAGTTTTAGGAGGATATATGATTTACACATTGAAACAATTTGCTGAGATGTTCAATACCACGGAACATACCATTCGCTATTATACTGACATTAATCTTTTGCCTTGTCTGCGGGATAAGGGCAACCGCCGTATTTTTAATGAAGAATCCGTCAACTGGATGCAGGGAATTGCCTGTTTAAAGGGCTGTGGCGCGTCCATTGAAGATATTAAGAAATACTGCGATTTGTGCCGCCTGCCTGAATCCAGAGAAACCCTTTACGCCAGGTATCAGATTATCCTACGACAGAGAGAGCAGGCGTATCAGCGCATTGAGGAAGCCAAAGCGACGGCTGCCTACATGGACGAGAAGCTGCGGCACTACGAGCAGATTCTCGCCGGTCTGATACCCGATGACAGCAACCCCGAAAAATGGACGGATGAAACGAGGCCGAAAAAGCACTAACTTTATTTAAATTAAAGTTAATAGTTATACAGAGACTAATCTTATATCTTTAAATTTAAATATTTAATAATGAATAACCACATTCAGTGCCTTGTCTACTTGAGAAGCCATTTCATGCCCGAATTCTCCGCCCACCGTTACCCGATGCCCGGTGTTCGGCCCGTGAAGATAAACCGCCACATCTGTTCCGCAGATACTGGCGTACAGGTTGCGCACCACAATGTCGTTATCCCCCGGCACCGGTGTTTCCAATTCTGTCAGCAGAATATTTTTCTGCCCGTTATAAATAGCCGCTCTCATGATCTCGCCTCCAAAATCAAATCTTAATTTGTATCAAACTTGTTTTTTTAATACAACGTTGCTGACCGCACCGAGTCCTACGCTGAACATCGCCCTATTCAAAATCCACAGATAACATATTCAGCATTTTGCCAAAACCGATATGTTAAAATTGAATTGTACCCATTTTTTATATTATCGAGCCTCTTTGTTTTCCGAAGGAAAATGGGACTGCCTTAGCAGGCGCATAGGTATGTGACGAGTTTTTCCGGCTTTTTTGTATCGTACACTCGGAGATAGCTTCGTTTTATTATTCTGCTTTGCGACCTTTTTTGCAACTTCCTATCTTATGGGGATATTATAGAACCAATTTGTTTATGCTGTGCTTCAGTTTTGTTTGAAAATTATTAATCGTTTTGCTTTCCCTGACTTTGCATTTTTACCATTTATCGAATCCAATATTTTCAACGCTTTTTTTCATTGCGAAAGAAGAACGGAAAAAGCCCGTCTGTGAAAATATCGCAGATAGGCTTTTTACATCTTGATAATTAAATTTTA
>CALWNN010000032.1 GCA_944382845.1 uncultured Clostridia bacterium | reverse complement strand
AACTGTCCGCTTTCATCATATTTCCGTTGATGATAGGTCTCTCTTCTGTAGCCCAACCTCTTGTAAACCTGATGCTTGGTCCGCAATGGGAGTTTTGCGGGCAGTTACTGCAAATCATCTGCTTTTCGATGATGTGGTTTCCCATCCATGCCATCAACCTCAACCTCTTGCAGGTGAAAGGCCGTTCAGACTTGTTCCTACGCCTTGAAATCATAAAGAAAATCCTCGGCGTAAGCGTACTGTGCATCACAGCCCCATTTGGCCTGATAGTGATGTGTTACGGCTCCATTTTGAACTCGCTCGTGGCATTGGCAATAAACACATATTATACAGGTAAGCTAATAAACGTCGGCTTTTTCCGGCAGATGTGCGACTTGCTGCCCACGATAGTTCTGGGCCTCGTGATGTTCACCTTAATACTTACAGTGAACAGTTTCATCCCAGGTGACATCGCCAAGCTTTGCGTCGGCATCGCTGTAGGCGTGGCCTTTTACTCGTTGTCTGGATACGTTTTCAGGTTCTCAGAACTTGCAGAACTGATTTCTTTGGCCAAGAGAAAACAATAAAAACAAAATAAACACATTCCTTATGGACAATAAACTGATAACAGTAACATCACCGTTACTGCCAAATCTCGACGACTTCAACGAGATGCTCAAACAAATATGGGAGAGCAAGTGGATAACCAACAATGGCTCGTTTCACAAGCAGCTGGAGAAAGAACTCGCCGCCTACCTCAAAGTGCCCTACATCAGCCTGTTCACCAACGGAACATTGCCACTGATAACAGCATTGCAGGCACTGCGCATAACTGGCGAGGTAATCACTACGCCTTACAGCTTCGTGGCAACGACGCACGCCCTTTGGTGGAACGGCATAAAGCCCGTGTTCGTTGACATAGACCCGAAGACGGGCAACATCAACCCCGACAGGATAGAGGCTGCCATTACGCCCAAGACCACGGCCATAATGCCTGTACACGTCTACGGTAAGCCCTGTGACACAAAGCGCATACAGGAAATAGCCGACCAATACGGACTGAAAGTAATCTATGACGCCGCCCATGCTTTCGGCGTAGAAGTTGACGGCGAGAGCATACTCAACGCCGGCGACCTCAGCACGCTCAGTTTCCACGCCACCAAGGTTTACAACACCGTTGAGGGTGGTGCAATGGTGATGCACGACGAGCGCATGAAGAAACGCATAGACTACCTGAAAAACTTCGGCTTTGCCAACGAGACAACCGTAGTAGGTCCCGGCATCAACAGCAAGATGGATGAAGTACGTTCTGCATACGGTTTGTTGAACCTGAAGCAAGTTGATGCAGCAATTGAGGCGCGTCATCAAGTAGCCGTCAAGTACCGCGCCGCACTCCGCAACGTTGAGGGCATAACATTCTTCGACGATATGCCCGGCGTGCGCCACAACTACTCATACTTCCCCATCTTTGTAGATGCCGGCAAGTATGGTATGACCCGCGACGAACTTTACTTCAAGATGAAAGAGCAGAACGTGCTTGGCCGTCGCTACTTCTATCCGCTCATCAGCGAGTTTTCCACTTATCGTGGATTGGAGAGTGCGAAGCTTGAGAACTTGCCCGAGGCTCACAAGATGGCCGACAGCGTAATCTGCCTGCCGATGCACCATGCTTTAACTTCAAACGATATTGATAGAATTATAAATATTATATTATGAGTAAATATAAAATATTAGTGACTGGTGCTTGCGGAGTCACATCACGTTCTGTAGTTCGCTCTTTAAATCGAAGTGAAATATTTAAAGGGCAATGTGAATTTATTGGTACAGACGTTTGCTATAATGAGTATGGAATATATGAGGGTTTGTATGAAAAAGTCTATAAGGTTCCATATTTTTCTGATCCAGAGTATCGTACCATAATGCAACGTATTATAGATGAAAATCAAATAGAATATGCAATACTCATTCCAGAACCGGAAGTGTTGTATTGGAGTGAACATCCTTTCAATGTAAAATTCTTAAAGATACCTGCTGGCTTTGCGAAAAAAGTTCTTAGCAAGAAGTCTTTGTATGATACTTTATGTGAAAAAGACTATATTCCACAATATCAAATTATAACGCGAGAGGAAATGTTGTGTTCCGAGCATAACATTCACATTTCATACCCGCTTTGGATTAGAGATTATGCAGAAGGAACGACGTCAGGGAAGGGTTCATTGAAGGCTACTTGCTATGAAGACGTTAAAGCGTGGGCTGTAATTAATAAAGGAATACAAAGCTTTATGTTGTCAGAATATTTACCTGGACGTAATTTAGCTTGTTTTACTCTATTCAATCAAGGTAAATTGCTGAAATATGGAGTAGCTGAGCGTATAAGTTATTTAATGGGTAAAGTTGCGGTTTCTGGTATCACAGGCAATACGAATAAAGGAAAACTTTTAAATGATAAAAATGTCTTTGATGTAGCATATGATGCAATACAATCTGTTATAGCACAGACGGGTGAAACCATGAATGGTTTAGTTGTTACAGATTTACGGGAGAATAAGGAAGGTAAACCTGTTGTAACAGAAATTAACATAAGACATGTGGCTTTCACATCAACATTCGCTAATGCCGGACTTAACTTTTCTGAGTATCAGATGTTGGTTTTAACAGGAAGAATAAATGAAATGTCTACAGAATTGACAAAAGTTTTTCCTAATGACAACATAATGTTGCGTGATGTAGATGGATTACCTATTTATATGGATCATTATACAAGTATCAATATAGGGGAAAGTTATGAATGCCAACATTAAAGACTCAACAATAGCGTCAACAGCCTCTATTGATGACAATTCTGTGGTATTGAAATCTCAAATAGGCGAACATTGCATGATTGGAAAAAACAGTCGTTTTTGCTATTCAGCAATGGGAGATTTCTCATATATAAGCATAAATACTCATTGTTTTTCATGCCAAATTGGAAAATATTCATCTATATCATGGAATGTGTCTATAGGTCCAGCAAATCATGACCCTAATCGTATTTCTTCACATTCTATGTTGTTCGCAAAACGTTTCAAAATGATAGATAGGGGGGGGGTATTACAATCAATATGACGGTAATGTTACGATAGGGAATGATATTTGGATAGGATGTAATGCTGTTGTTATGCGCGGAGTTACAGTTGGAGACGGTGCGGTAATAGGTGCCAATAGCATAATAACAAAGGATGTTCCGCCTTATTCAATTGTTTTTGGAGTAAACAAATTCCACAGATGGCGTTTTGACGAAAAAATAAGAAACCGATTGTTGGAAATACAATGGTGGAATTATCCGATAGAAAACGTAAAAAGATGCATTGATTTGATAGCGAAGAAACCTACTTTGGAAATTTTGGCAGACTTGGAATTGCGTTTAAAAACATCGTATTGAATTTAAACGTTATTCCTGTCTTGAATTAACAAATAGCTCCAGCGATTATTAGTAATTATCAGAATTTTATCAACATTTGTACTTAATTGCCCAGACGTGTCTTTCTTTCAATACGTTATGGGACTTATCAGTGTAACGGGATTACTCAATCAAGTTGAACATTTAAATACAAAAAAGAATATGAAGAAGTTTGTTGTACGGTGGACAGGAGCGAATCTGGACAGGTCTGAGGCAATGGACATTCGTGTTGGTGATTCTGATGATGAACATAATAGAGTGCTCTTGCAGGTTCGAATCCTGCCTGTCCACACATAAGAAGATTAAGAAAATGGATAAGCCTTTAGTTTCAATATGCAGCATCACATATAACCACGCGCCATACATTCGTCAATGTATGGATGGCTTTTTGATGCAGAAGACTAATTTCCCGTTCGAAATCATCATAAATGATGATTGTTCTACGGATGGAACTACTGAGATAATAAAAGAATACGCAGCAAAATATCCCGATTTGATAAAGCCGATATTCCATGAAGAGAACCAATATAAAAAAGGTGTAAGAGGGATGTTCGTAAAATATGTTTTCCCTAAGGCGCAAGGCAAATATTTGGCTCTCTGCGAGGGTGACGATTATTGGATAGACCCTTATAAATTGCAAAAGCAGGTGGATATTCTTGAAGCTGATCCAAATGTTTCAATGGTATATACAGCTTTCCGAACGGTTGATCCAAATGGAGATTTTATGCCAAGA
>CALWNN010000031.1 GCA_944382845.1 uncultured Clostridia bacterium | reverse complement strand
ATATAGATGTAGCATGGCTTTGGCGTCTTAAGCATACAAGAGAAAAGGCGATGCGCTCTTTTACTACGGTTAACAGACTGATGAATGAATACAGTGATTATCATTTTATTCAGTCTCAACCGCAGCTTTATGAATATGTTAAAAATGATTCGCCTGAGATTTACGAGTTTATAAAAAATCGTGTGTCACAGGGGCTCTGGGAGCCGGACGGAGGTATGTGGCTTGAGGCAGACTGCAATATTCCGTCGGGTGAGTCACTTATAAGGCAGTTTATATACGGCATAAAATACATTAAAGAAGAATTTGGCAGAGATTGTTCGTATTTATGGCTTCCGGATGTGTTCGGTTACAGCTGGGCATTGCCGCAAATTTTGAAAGGCTGTAATATACGTACTTTTATGACCACAAAGATAAGTTGGAATCAATATAACAGTATTCCTAATGACTTATTTATATGGCGAGGAATAGACGGAAGCGAAGTTCTTACATATTTTATATCGACTCCGCTTGACGGAGATGATATTGGCAACCGTTTTGCTACATATAACGGACTTCTTACGCCGCACTCTGTTATCGGAAGCTGGAAGAAGTTTAAAAATAAGGATATAAGCCGGGAGACTCTTATTGCATACGGTTACGGCGACGGCGGAGGAGGCGTAAACCGTGATATGCTTAAAATGGCTCATGCAATGCAGCATATTCCGGGTTTACCTGATGTAAAGCTTTCGAGTGCAGGAGAGTTTTTTGAACGTTTGCACAATTCGGTTGAGAATACCGATAGTTATTTGCCGGTATGGGATGGCGAACTTTATCTTGAATATCACCGAGGAACATATACATCACAAGGTGCAAACAAGAAAAATAACCGGTTATATGAAAATCGTCTTTTTAGAAGCGAATGGCTTTCCGTTCTCGCACTTTTAAGGGGTGGCAATTACAATAGTGATGACATAGATTATTGCTGGAAAATTCTTCTCAGAAATCAATTCCATGATATTATACCCGGTTCTTCAATTCGTGAAGTATACGAAGACAGTGATAAGGAATATGCTTTACTGGGTGAGACTCTTGATAAGATAGAAACTGAGGCGTTAAATAGAATTATTGTTGCTGAAAATGATAAATACACTGTCATAAATGACTGCTCTTTTGGAGGAAAGCGTGTTTGCTGTCTTCCGTTATGCGATGCGTCAGTAGGTTTCAGGGATAGCCACGGCAATATTCTTACTTCTCAAAGAACCGAAAATGCAACTTTGGTAGAGCTTGCTATAAAACCTTTTTCTATGGAAACAGTGGAAGTTGTTTCTGCAACTGCGGATGAAACAGAAATACCTTTTGTTGCTGATATAAATGGACAAAGACTTAATACACCTTATTATTTGCTTGAATGGAATAATAACGGACAGCTTACTCGATTGTTTGATAAGGAAAATAACAGGGAAGTGCTTAAATCCCTTGGAAATACTCTTAATGTATTTGAAGACAAACCCGTTAATTTTGACGCTTGGGATATAGATCTTTTTTATAAATTAAAGGATAGTCAAACACCAACCCTTACAGATTGTACCTTTATGGAAGCGGGAGCGCTCCGTTGCGTTATACGGTTTAAATATACATACCGCAAATCAACTATTATGCAGGACATGATACTGTACGCACATAGCAGACGGATTGATTTTGTGACGAATATTGACTGGCATGAGGATCATCGATTGCTGAAAGCCGGTTTTTCTGTTGATATCAGAAATACAAAGGCAACATTTGATATTCAGTGCGGACATGTTGAGCGACCCACGCACTATAATACCAGTTGGGATTATGCGCGCTTTGAAGTTTGTGCTCATAAATGGGCAGATCTTTCCGATGATTCATATGGCGTTAGTCTTATGAATGATTGCAAATACGGATATAGTATTTATGGCAATGAAATGCAGATAACTTTACTCAAAAGTTCTAAAGAGCCTGATTATGCTGCCGATATGGGAAAACACAGCTTTACATATTCTTTGCTTCCGCATGCCGGAAAAGTAACTGAAGGTAGCACTATACCTGAAAGCCATTTCTTAAATCATCCGGTATTGTCTGCAAAAGGAACAGCGAAGGATTTCCCGGCTTTAAGTTTTGAAGGGAATATTGTTGTTGATGCAGTCAAAACAGCGGAAAACGGTAATGATGTTATTATTCGTTTTCATGAATTCCGCGGAGGCCGCACTTTGGTTCGTTTGAAACTTGACGGTATGATCGGATGGACATTATGCAATATGCTCGAGCAGGAAATGTCCGAGTTGAATAAAATGGATTTTGTAAGTTTGGATCTTTCTCCATTTGAAATAACAACTGTAAAAATTCATTTTAAATAATAAATATGTTTATATTATCATTTTTATAATCTGGATGCTTGTTTCTGCATATCATACAGAAAATGTGGTTAGGACAGTGCTTTTTGACACTGTCCTATTTTTTGTGCCTTTAGGTTGGTTTGTGCGGAGAGCAAAACGAAGAACCACCCGCTATGCGGGTGCGCGTCGAAAGTTACACAAAAAATTCTCCAGAGTAGTACAATAAGGAGGTTCAAGTCTTAGAGTACTAGAAAGAAGAATTTTAATGGTTAATAGCACAAATAGTTATGCAAGTACCATATAGTAATTGTACCAAAATATCGCAGTAAAATAATATATAACCAATATAGAAAAGATTTGCAAGACATCATAAGAATGCTTTGAAAATATAAAGGTGTAGAAATAATAGAGGAACATATGGTGCCAGATTATGTACATTTTTTGCTAAGCATACCGCCAATTGAAGAAGCAGTACAGCTAATCTTTAAATTGCAGAAGCAAAGGAATGCGGAAATAATTGTGTAGAACAGGTTCAAAAACGGATTGAGGAGCAGGGCAGGAGGCAACAGTAGCAGGTAATTCAGGGCTTAATTTACCGTCATTATGAAAAGCAGGTTAAAGTGCGGGGTCTCCCGCACTCACCACATCGGACGGCAGAGCCGACCGTTAGGGGCTTTTCAAAGGGGTCGTAAAAGCCCCTTTGAGGGGTCTGTCTGAAAGGAGGAAGTTTTGATGGAAAACAAGAAAAAATATGCCTATTGGATGT
>CALWNN010000030.1 GCA_944382845.1 uncultured Clostridia bacterium | reverse complement strand
AAAGGAACTTCCTCCGCCAATAATTCCTCTAAGAACAATTGTCATGGCAAGCATGACTATAGAAGGAATCAACGACATCACTATACTCTTCTTAGGCTTTGAAGGTTTTTGAACAGCTTGCTGAATTTCAAGATTCTCTTCGGGGATAACATATTGAACCCGAGAATTTCTATTAAATTTAGGATATTTGAAATGAGTCGAGTGGATTTCAACTTTCCTACTGTTAAGTCCATTTATTTTCATTGTACTATCAGACGATGTGTAAAGCTTTCCGGATCTATAGTAAAAACTAAACCCAACAATTGAGAAGAAATCAAAATCCTTAATTTCTGCCGATTTGTTTATTTTAGCACCATTTACAAATACACCATATTTGCTTTGGTTATCATGAATTACAGCTCTTCCATTTACAATAGATAGAACCATAGAATCATTACCAAGAAATTGATCAGTGAATCGGATTTGACCATCACTACCACCAATTTTCACCTGAGACTGTCCTTTAATATCAATCTCAATATCATAGTCCTTGTTTTCATATTCAAAATCTATGACGAACGATAGCGAAAACACATCATTATCGGAATCCTGATATTTTATAAACAGCTCGTCACCGTGGACCAATTTTTTTGTAAGAAGCTTACGAACATCTCCAACTGTAAAATAAATATTATCAGAGCAAAGAAGTTGCCATCCATCGTCAGTTTTTTGAAGGTTCAATTCGATTGGAGAAAAGAACAACTCTTTTCTTAATCTCACTGTACATTCCAGAGAAGTTCCAACTCTTAATTCTAAAATATCAGGAGATAATTCAATCTCTTTATATAGATTCTTGCTCGAAAGTATGAGCTTGTATCTACCTTTCATATTTTCTCCCTTATTCAGTATAGTAGATTTCTGTCCCATTTCTTATCCCAAATTCGGCTAACGTCTTATTCCCTTTGAGAAGTGCAATAGGTTTTTCTGTTTTGAGATAACACTTTTTCACATTAGTTATGTCAATCCCCAATCCGTACCCATCATTAATTGCAATAACAAGATCATTAGCAGAGATAGTTAGGGGGACTTCTAAGTCAACAGAGATATTCTTCTTTATAATATTGAAAACAATAATTGCGGTTTCACTATTCATTTTTCAAGCATCCCCTTATATAATTAAAAACGCTGTTCTCTGAATACTGCTTTCATTAGATAAATCAACCGGCTTTATTCTATCATAATGAGGGAATTTATCCACATAATCACTTACGGTAAATTTCATTGTCACATTAGGAGAAATCAAGGCATTGTCACGGTCTTTATTAAAATCATTACAGATAAAAACATACTTCTCACTATTAGCACCATTAATATTGGACACCAACAGGTTTGTTGCAAAAACAGAAGCTTCATTTTGCCTAGTCACAAGAACAACCCTATCCGCAATATCAATTAATTTTGCTTCTTCTTCATCGAAAGACGAATCTGCATCAATAATGATATAATCATAGTCTGTAGATTTTTTCGCTCCGACCGCAATCTTTTCATATACAGAATACTTTAGTCCCAAAGACATAAGTGCTGCTTTGAACGGGGGCAGATAACTAAACAATTCCTGTCTGATTACGTGTTTAATGTCGTTATATATGTTTTCGGACGGATTGACGAGTTTTGCATACACATCTGAGGCGGTAATGAAACTCTTATTATCAAGCATCCTCTGGAATGATTGAAGACGACTTGCATTGATATAAAGCACACGCTTATAGTTTTTAGTAAGACAAGCACTGATGCCGAGCGCAACCGTAGTTTTTCCTACTCCACCGCACGCGGAATATACAAGGATAATCTGCGTATCCTTTTTGGTACCGGCCGAAATCTTAAGTGCTTCTGAACTTTTACCGATAATCTCATTTAAAATTTCTTTTATACTTGTGTACTTAAAAATGCGATTTACATTTAGATCTCCGGTTTTATCATCCTCATATTGCTCGGTCATAAGAAAGATGTTTCCTATATTGTGACGCTGCAGCGAACTATCATATAGCTCTTCGGAAACTATGAGTATATCGGCTTTCTGCGGTGCGGAAAAAAGCTGCTCATAATAATCCTTGTCGGTAATAATCTCAATATCAATTTTTTCAAAGAACTCTTCGACAAACTTGAGCTGCAGGGGGATAATATAGCTGATATCCGTATCCGCAATTATAATTCTCGGCTTAGCCACAATATATCTCCCCCCCCAATTACTCTACAACTACTTGGAAATCACTATTTGCTAAGCGAATAACATCGCCGTTATTGATAAGATGCGGCATATTAGGCTGAAGTCTTGCGTGATTGACAAATGTTCCGTTAGCACTTTGTAAATCCGTTATGTAGTACTGAGAACCACGCTGCGTGATCTTGCAATGAGAGCGGCTTATCATCTTATTGAACCCAATCACTCCGTCTACAAGTTCCGCCTTTTTCCCAATAGTAAATTCGCTTTTTGAAATCACAATTTCAATTCGATTCGGTGCATTCATCGCGACCAACTTCATCTGTCCATGATTATTCTGCGAATCGTTCACCGGCTCGATAAGCGGATCCGGAATCGGTGCCTTTCCGCTTTTGATTGAAGTATATATACTCTCTATGCTCAAAGAACCGTTTGATAAATTTGCGGCAAATTGTATTGTCTTAGGCGTAGATAACGTTGATAGTCCCTGAATAATCTTTATTAAGCTTGTGCGCAACTCATTTTCAAAGCCGGAAATATCATCAAACAGCCTTTGTGCGACAGGAATATAAACTAAAGATACCTTATATGTTGCAGTATCAACATAGATTCTTTCAAGTGAAATATCAATATTTTGACAACTTAAAAATCCATTACTTTTTACATCAATAATATCTGAAAAAATATTTGCACAAATCACCATAAAATTTTCCGAATCCAAAGCAGACAGTAAGGAAGATAAAGGTTTATAATTCTTTGTCAGATAGTAAAGCTGAATTTTTCCGTTATAAAGCATCTTCATACACTTAACAAAACAACTGTTGCCCTGGCTTTGGAGTACTTTATATTCAGTAGACAAGAAAGAGCCGCTGTCGTTAAGAATGTAGGAAAAGTTAGAGCCGCATAGCATTTCATTTATGCATTTGTTTTCAATCAGAGCATTCAAACCGGTCACACCTTCTCATCTTGGCATTTGCTGTTTATCACAAGTTGAACCACATCGGATATGATCCGACTTCTGACAAACAGCTCCTGTTCTCCCACACAGGCAGAAGCCTGTGTGGGAGAATTCAGGGAACTATTTAATTACTTTTCTTCTTTCCTCTTACGCTTATATGTAACAAGGAAGAGAACTGCGCCGGCAAGCACAATTACACCGCCGATAGAACCCCAGAAGAGTCCTTTATTAGCATACCAACGAACGAAGATGTTTGTAGATACAGTTTCTCTGTCATTGAAGATATACAGATCACCGGTGCTGAAATCATCTGCTGCCGTATCAGTAACATTACCTGCAAGGTCTGTAACTTTCAATTGAACTGTTTGAGCGGAATTGCTCTCGTTGATAGTAAACTGTCCGGAATAGTTGAATCCATTGTCGCCGAATTCTGTAATGGTTTGGATTGTTTCACCGTTAAGAATAACCTCAATAGACTTCAATCCACCCACGTCAACAATAGTGTACTTCACATCAACAGTCTGGGCATTGATAATCGCTTCCTCAAGGTTAACAATGTTTCGTATCTCGGGTGCCTTTGTATCGACTGTGAAGTTCATTGTATCAAGGATCCTGTTCCCTTCGGCGTCAACGGAGTTATCCGGCACACTAGCCGAATCGTTATTTTCGGAATCGCTTGCTACATACTGAGAAGATAGCGTAATTCGATACACGCCGTCTTCCTTGAAATTAGATGCGCTAATGGTATATTCGTACTGATACCAACCGCTTTCACCAATTCCAACCTGATTATTGATGTTTTCGGGATTTGTCGTATATACCGCATCAACAGCTTCGCCGTCACGGGTAATGAGAATCTTTA
>CALWNN010000029.1 GCA_944382845.1 uncultured Clostridia bacterium | reverse complement strand
CACACCGAGATGGGCGGCTGACGGCGGCAAGAAAGATTATGTCTCCGTTCGTCGCTGCGCTCCTCACTTCAACAGAATCTTTCTTTTTTTTATTTTTCTTGGTCTCACATCATTGACAAACGGACATTTTTACACAAAATTTTTTCTTTGAAAATTGCATGGCTATATTAAAAAATTAATATTGACATAGCTTTGTATGTGGTTTAAAATGTAATTAAATCATAACAAGGGGGAAAGGTGCATGACTGAAAAATTATTGTTTTGCGACAATTGGGAGTTTTCAAAACAACCTATAAATACCGATTATTCAGACAATTTTAACTGGGAAAAGGTGGATATCCCCCATGACTGGTTGATATACGATACAAAAAATCTTTATGAAACATCAACCGGCTGGTACAGGAGAAAATATTATTATAAGAAAACAGCTGAAAGGATATTCATACGCTTTGACGGAGTTTATATGGACAGCTCACTTTTTGTCAATGGCAAAAAAGTCGGCGAGTGGAAATACGGTTATTCCACGTTTGAATTTGAAATAACCGATTTTCTGACTGAGGGGGAAAATCTCATAACGGTAAGGATCGATTATAGAAGCCCGAATTCCCGATGGTATTCCGGAGCAGGGATATTCAGAAAGGTCCAGCTTGTGAAAAGACCTCCCGTTCATATCGTTTCTGACGGGGTGTATGTAAACGCATCTCTTGTTGATAACTGTACCGATGATTGGACAGTTAAAACAAACGTTGAAATTTCAGAGAAGCTTGAGAAAGCAAAGGTTGTTCAGAAGATTAATAGAAAAGGCTTAACTGTAAAAGAATATGAAACAGAATTTTCGGGAAGAGAAGTATTAACGGAAGTTCGGGTTGGTAATATTTCCGTATGGGATATAGACAGCCCGGAAGTTTATTCTCTTGAAACCGAATTATATGACGGAGAAACTTTAATCGACTGCGTGACAGTAAGGTTTGGATTCAGAACGATCGAGTTTACCCCCGACAAGGGATTCTTCTTAAACGGCAGATGGGTCAAGCTTCATGGCTGCTGCGAACACCACGACCTCGGCGCTCTGGGATCTGCTTTTAATCGCTCCGTTATGTCTGACAGACTTGAAAAGCTTCGCAAAATGGGCATAAATGCAATTAGAACTTCTCACAATATGCCTGCGGAAGAGCTTATGGAGCTTGCAGACGAAAAGGGATTTTTAATTCTTTCCGAGGGCTTTGATATGTGGGAGAAGCCAAAGACCACCTACGATTATGCAAGATTTTTCAACGATTGGGTGGCGCGCGACGTTGCAAGCTGGATAAGACGTGACAGAAATCATCCTTCTGTTATCGGATGGAGCATTGGCAACGAAATTTACGATACACATGAAAGCCTCAGGGGACTTGAAATCACAAAAATGCTGTATTCACTTGTAAAAAGTCATGACTATATGAATAATGCTTATGTGACTATCGGCTCAAACTATATGCAGTGGGAAAACGCCCAGAAATGCGCTGATTTTCTTGGGCTTGCAGGGTATAACTACGGCGAAAGGCTTTATAACGAACACCACAGGGATAACCCGAAACGCATGATTTACGGAAGTGAAACGTCTTCGGTTGTTCACAGCCGAGGAATTTACCATTTCCCACTTTCAATGCAGGTACTGACAAACGATGATGAACAATGCTCGTCTTTGGGAAACTGTACAACAGGATGGGCGGCAAAAAACACAGAGGCTTGTATAATCGACGACCGTGACGCTGAGTTCTGCGCAGGTCAGTTTATCTGGACGGGCTTTGACTATATAGGAGAACCTACTCCGTATCAGACGAAAAACAGCTACTTCGGACAGATCGATACGGCAGGCTTTGAAAAGGACAGCTACTATATTTTCAAGGCTGAGTGGACGGACTACAGAAAAGATCCGTTTGTTCACATTTTCCCTTACTGGAGTTTTAACGAGGGTGAGATAATCGACGTTCGGGTTTGTTCAAACGCTCCGTCGGTTGAACTTTTTAAGGACGGAATTTCACAGGCGAAATTTGATATCGATCATAAAAACGGAAAGCAGATTGTTGCAGATTACCGTCTTGTATTTACTCCCGGGGAAATAGAAGCGCTTGCCTATGACGAGTACGGAAATGTCATCGCAAGGGAACTCAGACGCTCTTTTGGTGAAAGCGTAAAAATAATGGCTAAAGCGGACAGGGAAGTTATCAAGGCAAACGGTGAGGATATTACAAGGGTAGAGATCTGGACTGTTGACAGTAACGGAAATGTTGTTGAAAATGCAAACAACAGAATTTTCGTTGAAGTGTCTGAAAACGGAAGACTTTTAGGACTCGACAACGGAGACAGCACTGATTATGATCAGTACAAAACTTCGGACAGAAGGCTTTTTTCGGGAAAACTTATGGCTTATGTGGGCTCAACGGACAAGACCGGAGACATAGAAGTTATCTTTACTTCAAAGGGACTTGAAGGATGCAAAGTTAGAATTTCTGCCTGTGAAAGCAAGATCAGAAGCGGAATATCCTTTAATGAAAGGATAACGGGAATATCCGCTGAAAACGAAGATGATATCCCTGTAAGAACCATAAAGCTTTGTGCAGGCACTAAAACCCTTACTCCTGAAAAACCGCAGGCTGAGGTTGAATTTACAGCTCTTCCGCAAAACAATAACGGCGGTGAAATCGAATTCCGTACCGTTACCTTCAGAAATATAAAGTCGCCTATTGCAGACTGTGAGGTAAAAAACGGAAAGGTTATGGTTACTGCAAAGGGAAACGGTCAGTTCAAGCTTCGTGCATTATGCAAAAACGGCGACCGGAGATATCATATCATATCTGAACTTTCCATGACCGCAGAAGGATTTGAAACAACATACACCGATCCGTATTCCTTTGTTCTGGGCGGACTTTACTCAAGCTGTGGCGGAGCTGTTTCAAACGGAATTGAAAAGGGTGCGGAATTTTCAGACAGAGAGTTTGCTTATATCGGCTTTAAGGACGTTGATTTTGGAGAATTCGGCTCGGATACGGTGAGCGTTCCTATTTTCTCAAATTCAAACGATCCTGTAAACATTTATTTTTATGACGGAAACCCCGATGATGGCGGTGAGCTTCTGGGTAAATTTGATTATAACATTGCTCCCATATGGCTTACCTACCAGCCTGAAAAATATACTCTTTCAAAGAGACTCAGAGGCGTTCACGACTTTTACATTGCTTCTGATTTCGGCTATCATATCAAGGGCTTTGAGTTTGAAAGACAGACAAAGGAATTTGCAGTGCTTTATGCAAATCAGGCTGACGATATTTACGGGGACGGATACAATGTTGGAACTCAGGCTGTGACAGGAATTTTAAACAACGTCTGCCTTGAATTCGGTGAAGTTGATTTTTCAGATGAAACTCCCGCTTCAATTACAATATGCGGAAGAACGCCTCTTGAAGTAAACAGCGTTCATATTCAGCTTAAAGGGAATGAGGAAAACAGAATTCTCTGTGAGTTCAGACATAGTGAAGATTATTCCGAACAGACATTCGATATTGATGTGAAAAAGGGAAAATACAACCTCTTTGTAACATTTCTTCCGGGAACTGATTTTGATCTTAAATGGATAAGATTCAACAAGACTTGACACAGGGATAAAATAGTTATATAATAATTGTGTAATTAGCTTTAATGGGAAAACAGGGGAGCTTTACAGCTGAGAGGAAGTGCAGACTTCGACCCTAAACCTGATTCGGATAATGCCGGCGTAGGGAGTTTTGTTGTGATATTCACGGGACAGCCCTTTTTCGGCTGTCCTTTTTGTATTAGGAAATTTTTGTTGAAAGGAATAATAGCTATGGAAAGAAATTATAAGACCCAGATGCAGGCGGCAAAAATGGGTATCGTCACTCCTGAGATGGAGATAGTTGCTAAAAAGGAGTATATGGAACCTGAGGTTTTAAGAGAACTTGTTGCAAAGGGAACAGTTGCTATCCCTGCGAATGTAAATCACCGCTCGCTTTCTCCTGAGGGAATAGGAAGCGGCATGAGGACTAAGATAAATGTAAACCTTGGAATTTCGGGAGACGCTAAAGATTACGGACTTGAAATGCAGAAGGTTGATATGGCGATAAAGTTCGGTGCGGAAGCTATTATGGATCTTTCAAACTACGGAAAGACGAACACTTTCAGAAAAGAGCTTGTTGCAAAAAGTCCTGCAATGATAGGGACTGTTCCGATGTACGACGCAATCGGTTATCTTGAAAAGGATCTTCTTGAAATTACAGCAAAGGATTTTCTCAAAGTTGTTGAAGCCCATGCAAAAGAGGGCGTTGACTTTATGACCATTCATGCGGGAATAAACAAAAGATGTATTGAAGCATTCAAACGTGACAAGAGAAAAATGAACATTGTTTCAAGAGGAGGTTCTCTTCTTTTTGCGTGGATAGAAATGACAGGAAATGAAAATCCTTTCTACGAGTATTATGATGAAGTTCTTGATATTCTCAGAGAATATGACGTAACTATCTCTCTTGGAGATGCTTTAAGACCCGGCTGTATCGATGACAGCAGCGATGCGGGTCAGATTGCTGAGCTTATTGAGCTTGGCGCTCTTACTGAAAGGGCTTGGGCAAAGGACGTGCAGGTCATGGTTGAAGGACCGGGTCACATGGCGATGAACGAGATAGAAGCAAATATGAAGCTTCAGAAGAGGATATGTCACAATGCTCCATTTTACGTTTTGGGACCTATCGTTACAGATATTTTCCCCGGTTACGACCATATAACTTCGGCTATAGGCGGAGCTATCGCAGCTGCAAGCGGTGCGGATTTTCTTTGCTATGTAACTCCTGCGGAGCATTTAAGACTTCCCGACGCCGATGATGTTAAGGAGGGTATTATTGCAAGCAAGATTGCCGCTCATGCCGCAGATATTGCAAAGGGGATACCTCACGCAAGAGATATCGACAACAAAATGGCTGAAGCAAGACACAAACTTGACTGGGAAAAGATGTTTGAAATAGCTGTTGACGGTGAAAAAGCAAGAACTTATTTTGAACAGACTCCTCCAAAGGACAGACACAGCTGTTCAATGTGCGGAAAAATGTGCGCGGTAAGAACAACAAACATGATCCTTGAAGGTAAGAAGGTTACATTCTGTTCTGAAAAGTAGGTAGATGATATGAAGCTTAAAGCTGTTCTTACAATTGCAGGCTCTGATTCCGGCGGAGGGGCAGGTATTCAGGCGGATATTAAAACTATGGCTGCAAACAGGGTTTACGGGATGAGCGTGATTACCGCTCTTACCGCCCAGAACACAACGGGAGTTCAGGGGGTTTTCCCTGTATCTCCTGACTTTGTTAAAATGCAGATAGATTCTGTTTTTACAGATATCAGACCCGACGCCGTAAAGATCGGAATGTTATCTCAGGGTAAGATTATTGAGGCTATTGCAGAGAGGCTTAATTTTTACAAGGCTGAAAATGTTGTGGTAGACCCCGTAATGGTATCAACAAGCGGAAGCAGGCTCCTTGAAGAGTCGGCGCAAAAAGCACTTGTAGATATTCTTATGCCGATGGCTGAGGTAGTTACTCCGAATATTCCCGAAGCTGAAATTTTAAGCGGCATGAAAATAGTCTGTTCAGATGACATGGAACAGGCCGCTATGAAAATTGAACAACAATGCGGCACGGCAGTGTTGTTAAAGGGAGGACATTCAGTATCCGACTCGTCAGATGTGCTTTGCGAAAAGGGAAAACTTACATGGTTTAAGGGCAGACGGATAGATAATCCCAACACCCACGGCACAGGCTGTACCTTATCTTCAGCCATTGCCTGCGGACTTGCCAAGGGAATGACTCTGGAGGAAAGCATAAACACCGCAAAGTCCTATCTTACTCTTGCTCTTGAAAGTGGACTTGATATGGGAAAAGGTTCAGGACCTCTCGATCACTGCTTTGGCTTGGATTTTAGTGTGAGGCAAGAGAAATAGCATAGCACGGACATACTGACAATTTATTCGTTGCGGATGTATTTATGTTCGGAGAGATTTTTGGCATAATAGCATAAGAAAAACTTATCATAAATGTTATATAAAACACTATGAATGAAGCATGCTTTGATACTTTAGTTGATTCATTGAATATCAGAAAATATAAAATCAGCCCGCCTGAAACCCCCCAATTCTGTTGCTGAATCGGAAGTTTCAGACGGGCTGAAACTTATCTTTTGATAGTTATTCGATCTCAACCATTATTTTCTGGTTTATTCTTGCAGCTCCTGCACGCATAACGGTGCGGATAGCCTTTGCAATTCTGCCCTGTTTACCGATAACTCTGCCCATGTCCTCAGAAGCAACGTGAAGATGATAAACTACAACGCCTTCCTCGTTAGGTTCGTCAACAGTTACGGTAACTGCGTCCTTATCCTCAACAAGTTCAGAAACGATCGTTTCAAGAAGCTCTTTCATAATTTTTCTCCTTACCTCCCACCGGGATAAATCAACAAGGCATGACCTTCGGTGGGATGAGTAAGCCTTGTCGATTGGCAACAATTAAAGAACGTTGTTCTTCTTGAGAAGAGTCTTAACTGTGTCTGTAGGCTGTGCGCCCTTAGCGATCCATGCCTTTGCCTTGTCAGCGTCAATTTTAACTACTGCAGGTTCCTTTGTAGGATCGTAGTATCCGATCTCTTCAATAAAACGTCCGTCTCTTGGATATCTTGAATCAGCAACAACTAAACGATAGAAAGGGGATTTCTTAGCGCCCATTCTTCTGAGTCTGATCTTTACTGCCATTTATTTCACCTCCATATCTGATTTTTTGTATTTTAACCTTAAAGGATAAAACCTTTATTTTGGGAAATCTTCAATAGTTCCCGCTTGAACTGCTTGACCTTGCGAACTGTCTATTAACTTAAAATCGCTTTTTCGCTGTAAAGCCGTGATTTTACATAGGGAAACCGCCCTTTTTCATGTTTCTCATCATGGACATGGCAGTTCTCATATTGCCCTTGCGTTTTCCTTTGCCGCTGACGCCGAACTGCTTCATCATTTTCTGCATCTGATCAAACTGCTTGAGAAGCCTGTTTACGTCCTCGACTTTAGTTCCGCTTCCTGCGGCAATTCTTCTCTTCCTCTGAGGATTTATAATCGATGGCTTTTCGCGTTCCTTCTTTGTCATTGAAAGAATGATGGCCTCGGTCTTTTTCATCTGCTTTTCCCCGGCTTCTTCATCAATGTCATTCATCTGATTGCTGAGTCCGGGAATCATGCCGATAAGCGAACGAAGCGACCCCATTTTGTGTATCTGCTTCATCTGGTCAAGCAGATCGTTTAGGTCAAATCCATTGTTTTTGACTTTATTAGCAAGCTTTTTGGCGTCTTCCTCGTCAATGGTTGACTGGGCTCTTTCAATAAGAGTAAGAACGTCGCCCATTCCGAGGATTCTTGAAGCCATTCTCTCAGGGTGGAATACCTCAAATTCATCAAGCTTTTCACCCGTACCAACAAACTTTATAGGCTTACCCGTTGCGGCAAGTACGGAAAGTGCCGCGCCTCCTCTTGTATCGGAGTCAAGCTTTGTTAAAAGCACACTGTCAATACCTAATGTTTCGTCAAAGCTTTTTGCTATGTTTACAGCGTCCTGACCTGTCATTGCGTCAACAACAAGCATTATTTCATTAGGCTCTGCAATTTTTTTTATGTCGGAAAGCTCATTCATAAGCTCTTCGTCAATGTGCAGACGACCTGCCGTGTCAAGTATAACAAGGTCGTTTCCGTAGTCTTTTGCGTGCTTTAAGGCTTCCTTAACAATTTTTCTCGGGTCTATCTGACCCATTTCAAATACTGCAACGTCAGCCTTTGCACCGACTATCTTTAACTGTTCGATAGCCGCTGGTCTGTATACGTCGCAGGCAACAAGGAGCGGACGCTTGCCCTGTTCCTTAAAGTATTTTGCAAGTTTTGCCGAATGGGTTGTTTTTCCGCTGCCCTGAAGTCCGCACATCATAATAATGCAGGGGGGCTTATTGGGAAAGTTTATTTTTGCGTTTGCATCACCCATAAGAGCGATAAGCTCTTCATTAACGATTTTTATAACCTGCTGACCCGGAGTGAGACTCTTCAAAACCTCCTCGCCGACGCAGCGTTCAGAAACCTTTGCAACAAAGCTCTTAACAACTCCATAGTTTACATCGGCTTCAAGAAGCGCCATACGAACTTCACGCATTGCGGTCTTTACGTCAGCCTCATTGAGCTTGCCTTTAGACTTCAGGCGTTTGAATACGCCGTTTAATTTTTCGGAAAGCCCTTCAAAAGCCATTAGTCCTTCCTCCTTTGTTTATAACCATGTCGAAGCGTGATCAAGCACAACTCTGAAAGAGGTGTATAGCTCTGAAAGAGATGTAATTATCAACGCTTTGCTTCGATTTGAATCAGTCTTTAAGAAGATCCTCGTTTTCTTCAATGAAATCAATAAGTTGCTGAGCCTTTACGGCAATGCTGTTTGAATATGCCACAGCCTTGCACTGCTTTAATACAAGCTTTGCTTTCAGATCGGCTTCAACAAGGAAATCCTCGTAATTTTTAAGCTTTCTCTGAATACCGAAGAGATTTTCATATGAAAGCAACGACTCCTCTCCACGTTTGATGGAGTCTCTTACGCCTTGCCTTGAAATTCCCATATTTTCGGCGATTTCAGACAATGAAAGGTCATCGTTATAATAAAGGTCAAGAACGTCATACTGTTTATCGGTAAGAGCCTTACCGTAAATATCAAGAAGATTTGATATGTTAAGATCCTTTGCCGTAGTACCACGCCCTTTCTCAAAAATCTGTAAAGCAAATAACCTTTACCGAAGATATATTATATATCATGCGTACGATATTGTCAAGTGTGATTTTTGATTATTTACTTATTGTTCAAAACTTTAACCAAGTCGCCGATGTCCCCCCTGCCGAGTGTTCGGCAGGTCTGCCTCATATTAGGAGGGTTAGTTGGGAAACCTATACTGCCCCCTTGAGGAGCAAACTGCGACAAGTTCGTAGCTTGCACTGATTTAAAGGGCAAAGAACTTTACAGTTATATTTGTATAAGTTTATGCGATATTGTATTGTTTGTTTAGTATATTGAAAAAATTCACAAATTATTGTAGAAGTAAGAAAACAAATGTGATATAGTATTGTAATAAGTATAACCAAATCGCCTATGTCCCCCTGCTGAATAATCAGCGGGTCTGTCTCCTGTGGGATGATTCGCCTCCTATAGAAGGCGGGGGTTTGATTTGAAATTTCCGTGGAGGGTTAGTTAGGAATCCTATACTGCCCCCCCTGAGGAGCAAACTCTAAACAATGACTTGTCATTGTTAATGACGATTTAAAATATATGATATGGGGTTGTCTTTAAGACGTAAAGGAATGGTGACTAACGATGATAAAATTTGAAATTGAAAATGATAAATATAAGATTGAGATGCCGGCGCTTACATTTGGCACAGCTTCTTTTGAAAAGCAGGACAATGACGAAGAATATTTTGAGTTTCTTGATAAGTATGTTGAGCTTGGAGGAAACTGTATTGATACTGCAAGAGCTTACTGCGGATGGCTTGAGGACGGGGAAGGTTCATCGGAAAAGGCAATAGGCAGATGGCTTGAAGCAAGAAATAACCGTAAAGACATTATACTTGTTACAAAAGGCGGACACCCGCTTCATGAGTCCATGAACGTTTCGCGACTTTCAAGGGAAGAACTTGAAAGTGATCTTACGGAAAGTCTTAAAGCCTTGAAAACAGATTATATCGATATTTATTTTCTTCATAGAGACGATGAAACGAAGCCTGTGGAGGAAATAATGCCTGTGCTTGACGACTTTGTGAAATCCGGAAGGGTGCATTTCCTGGGTGCGTCAAATTGGACGACTGAAAGAATTGAGGAAGCAAACAGGTTTGCGGTTGAGAACGGTCTTGAACCTTTTAGGATAAGCCAGATATATTACAGCCTTGCCCACACAAGCAAGGAAGCTATCGGAGATGAAACGATAGCTTGCATGGACATGAAGTCTCACTCGTGGTATTCAAAAAACAATTTTCCTGTTATGGCGTTTTCGCCTCAGGCAAAAGGATTTTTCTCGAAGATTGCAAGAGGAAACAGTATAACTCATCAGATGGAAAGTCAGTTTGTAAGCACTGCAAATCTCGCAAGGCTTGCAAAGGTAAAGCAGATGTGTGACGAAACGGGAGCTACTCCTGCAATGGTAGTTCTCGGCTATTTAAACAGTCAGCCTTTTCCGGTAAGCTCGGTATTTTCGGTAACAAAAATGTGGCAGCTTGAAGAGGATATGAAAGCAGGAAACATGATCTTTAATCCTCGCCAGCTTGCATTTCTAGAAAACAAGGTGTAAACGCATAAAATCAAACAAAGCCATACACCTGTTGTGGCATGATTGATGACGCCAAGCTCCGAAATCGATCCGGAACTAAAGTGAAAAACAAACATAAAAAGCGCACCGGATTAGTCCGATGCGCTAAAATTTTCATATACCGCCTTGCCGTCGCATAGAGTATAAAACCCGCTTTTTAGCAGGTGGGTGCCCGCCCGGGTACTACCACGCTCCCAACGTCCGAACAGAATTTCTCGGCATAAAGCGGAGTCTGACGGGAGGTCTGCACTCCATACCCGGAGCCTGTAAGCTCCCTATTAAGATGTGTTGGATTATATTAACTATGCTTGCTCGAACAAGGCAGAAAACGTAAACTTTTTCTTTGTTCCTTTAGCTTGCTTATATTATATCACATTTCATAAGAAAAATCAATATAAATATATGGAATTATTCCGACGGCAGATCAACAGCATTTTCATCTCCTGATGCGTTGCTGTTTTCTTCTTCATTGCTGTTTTCCCCTTCAAGATAATCTTCTATTATATAAGCAACTACTCCGTCAATCTCTACTATATACCAATTATCTTGTTTTCCGGTAACAGTTAATTCTGTACCTTCATCAACTACCTTGACAATCTCATCGTCTGTCGATGGTCCGCTTCGTGCATTTACGTTGGCGGTTGCTCTGTATAGTGAAGGGTATGGATCACCGCTCTGATCATCGCTTTCCGATGGAGTAGTGTTTTCAGAACTCTCATTGTCGGATGAGCCGGGATCAACTGAACTGTCAGGCGTCATAAGCGGTCCCTGCTGACCGGTCGTTGTGGTTACAATTATAGATGTGTTTGTTTCAATATCCTCAAAGCCGCAGCCGGAAAAGAATACCCCGACAGTTAATGCCACAGCAATTACCCTTATGAATTTCACAAAAATCACCCCATCTGTTTTCAGCTGTGATGATGCGAACAGCCTTCGTCCTGACAGTCACATTCGTCATCGTCGTCAAATTCAAACATATCTTCGATTCTTTCCATGAACATTGCGCCTATGCGTTCATATTCTTCGTCGCTGTCAATGGAAACCATAATTTCTTCGCCGCTTTCATCAAGAACGCTCTTAAGGATAATAACCTCTCCGTCGCTCTGAAGAGCAGCCTCAGGGTCTTCTTCGTAGTAGGGAGTAAGGGCAAAATACTGAATATCGTCAACCTCCATAGCGTCAAGCATTTCAAAGGTCTGCTCTATTCCGTCTTCGTCAACAAGGGTGTAAAGATCAGGTGTGTAGTCTAATTCGTCAGCCATTTTTTTGTCCTCCCATTTATTATTGTGAGTTGAATACAAAAAGCGGTACAAACACTATTTAAGCACCGCAACACTTTAATTATAAAACAATTTCCTCTTAAAGTCAAGTGCATATTAGTAAAAGTAATATTAAATAATTAAAATACGATTTTTTTGAAAAAAACTATTGACATTGAACAAAAAATGTGCTATAGTATAGACAAGGAAAAGGAAAAAGAAAATCAAGACATACACCGACCGGAAGGAATCAGGAATGTAGGATCTTCAAAATTCCCCAGTACTTAAAATATAGGGATCAATCGGAGTAGGCTTTTTGTCAGCAAACGGTACAAAGTAATTCGTTAAACATAATGGATGAAAATTTTACAAAGCTGAAAAAGAACCGGAAAAATCCAGAATCTACACGAAAGGAGCGAGTCCGATGAACAGTATAGAGCCATCACAGCAGAGTGTCCATACGGCTCGACATATCTAAAAAATATCGCAGGACTCAGACATAAGAGCTGACAAGCGAAAACCTGATTTAGGTACTAAAAAGATTTGAAGAGCTGTAGCGGAAAAGAATAAGCTATCAGTCATTACATATAGGATACTCTAAAAACAAATTCAAATCCTGAGGGATCAGGTGGGTTGTTAGTAAATAACAGCTTACAATTTAATAGCTGCTTTGTAATAAGCAGAGCAACGTGAAAAGTTAAATGACTTGCAGTTATAATAAAATTCATTGGAAGGGACAGATGATTATGAACATGTGCAGGTCGAAGTTCAGAATGAATAAATAACAGATTGGAGATAGTCCCATGCAGAATTCAGATTAAACAAGAATAATATAGATCCAAAGCAAAAGATCACAATTGAATAAATTTCTAAGTAAGGAGTGGTGTTTATGTTAAGGAAAGTTTTTTACACCACAAGGAAACTGAATCTTTGAATGTAAGGAGTGAGTCCACCTAGAAATTTAGCAGCGGCTGAAAGGCTTGCAAACACTTGATAATAAGTGTCAAACGGATCTTTAAACGTTTCGGAGAGAGTTTTGATGAAACGTTTCCAAATATACGAAAGGAAATCAGTCCAATGGCTTAGTTAATTCATACTCAGAAATTCTATAGAAAATCTATAATGAAGGGTGAGTCCGATGTACTAACCAAAAATGAGTGATACTCAGTTTGCAAAACTAAATAAATACTTTCAGGGAGTTGGTAGTTATGATTAAGATTACCATCAGGCGAATGAATATTTAAAAGATAGGAGTGAGTCCCCCAGTACATTTAGCTTTAGCAATAAATCAATCCTAAAAATTTTAAGTTGGAATTAATCCAAATAGAATTTAGTTTAAGTGATACAAAATAATAGGAGAGTGCCTTAAAGGTGCTCTCCTTTTGTATTGTATAATAATTAATTTCGGTGAGATATCGCATTTTTCACAAAATATCTGTTCAGGCATAAAATATACTACCGGAAAACTTAAGCTTGACTCTGTATCTTATCAGGCTTTAAACCAGTTTCCGTTTAATATAGATCCGCCGTGGGATAATACCTGCGGCGGAATGTGTTTTGCGGACCTGTTAATAATTTTGCCCTTGACGAACTGTAAAATGGGGTATATAATATATAAGAAAAACACAATCGGAGGAAATAATTTTGAGTAATATAATTTCCGCGTCTCTTCTGGGCTGCGACCTTGCAAATCTTGAAAAAGAATGTGAAAGAGCAAAAAATTCCGGAGTAGACTGGCTCCATTTTGATGTAATGGACGGCGTTTTCGTTGATAATATAAGTTTCGGACTTCCTGTTTTAAAATCTTTAAGAAATAAAACGGATATGTTTATCGACGTTCATCTTATGATTACCAAACCTGAAAACTATGTACAAAATTTTGTGAAGCTTGGGGCGGATCTTGTGGATTTTCATCTGGAAGCCGCCAAAGATCCCAAAGCCGTAATTGAACTGATAACTCAGATGGGCGCAAAAGCCGCCGTTGCAGTTAAACCGGGAACAGATATTGAAAAGGTTTATCCTTATCTTGATAAAATTTGTATGGTGCTTGTAATGACGGTTGAGCCGGGGTTCGGGGGACAGGTCTTTATTCCCGAAACTCTTGAAAAGATCCGAAAGCTGAGAGCTGAGATTTTAAGACGCTCACTTGAGGTTAAAATCCAGGTTGACGGAGGGATAAACGATAAGACCGCACCTCTTGTGATTGAAGCAGGAGCGGACGTTATCGTTTCAGGTACTTATATTTTCAACGCTGATGATATGAAAAAGGCGGCTGACCTTATTCGCTGAACTTTTCATTAATGACATCCAGCGCGTTATTTTCTGATATGCACTGCCAATGCTCGGCTGTCAAAGCGGCGGCAACATCTCCTTTTTCATATGGTATATCAGATATTTCACTTTCTATCGGTCTGGTTGCGGTTAATATGATTCTGTATCGGCTGTTTCTGTAAAACAATTTGCTATTGGTAATATCTTTTTTAAATCGTCTGATAAGCTTTTGGGAAATTTCTAAAAGACTATCAGGCGTTTTTGCGTCAATTGTAATTGTTTCGCTAAAAGAGCTTTGCCCGGAGCGCCTTACAAGAACCGAAGTTTTTTCAGGCACTGCCGAAACAAATATGGTGCACCCGCCCTCCTTTTCCGCAAATATTTCAATATAGATCTTTTTCGTGTCAAGTTTTGCCTCGCTGTAATCTCTCAGCAGAGTGACAAGTCCGGTAAGGAATACTTGTGCGTCATAGGTTTTATGAGAAAGATCCGAGTAGGTCAGACTGCATTTTGTCATGTCGTCCCTTGTCATTGTAACTTTTACTGTAGAATTATTTAAGGGTTCAATATCCAAGAACTTCACCTCCGTTTTGCTTTATATATTTTACTCATAAGGCTTAGTCTGTGTTAATAAAAAAACAGACAGGTCATGTCCCTGTCTGTTAGTGTTCCCAAGGTGGGATTTAAAAACTATTCCTTATTTTTCCGTTTTGTAATAAACTTTATAATTCCGGACGCAAGTATAATTACTATCAGACCGCCGAAAATGAAAATTGCTGTAAAGTACTGATTCAAGTGGGATTTTTCAGGAGCAACTTCAACAACAGTTGTTGAGACCTTGTATTCGTCATAAAAAATACAGTTTTCGGCTATGCATGAGCAAACCGCATTGTATATTACGGCATGACCACTGCTGTTCGGGTGAGTAAAGTCGTTTTGTATGAGATTTGTTTCAGACTCGCTGAACGGAGTATAGATATCTGCAATAAAGCAATTATCCGACTGATTGATAATTTCATTAATGTCGGAAATTTTGCTTTCGTAAAGGTTGTCAATAGCTTTAATTCCGGTGTTCATTGGATTGTAGAGGTTTTGAACGATTATCTGAGCCTGAGTGTTATGTTCTTTGATGTATGAGATTATATTATCAAGGTTTGCGCCGTAGTTTTCGATCGCTTCATCAGCAGATGAGGAAACCTTGCTTGCAAGCTCCTGAAAATCAGATGAGGTAAGCTTTGAAAGAAAATTAAAATTTCCTGTTGAAATTTCAGAAAAGTCAATAATTGAAGCGATTCCGTTTTCGCTGTCAAACAAAACGTCGAGAAGATCGTTTCCGCCGATAGAAATCACAATAAGCTCACAGCTTAAATAATCGTCGTAAATACCGTTTTCAAGGCTTTCCAGAAGCTCTGAAGAAGTAAGCCCGTCAACTGAAAAATTGCGGTAGGTATCGTTAGTGAGTCCATAGCTTTCCGCAAGCTGAGCTCCGTAATTATTTGTGCTTTTATTATCACCGGCATCATAACCTTCAAGTCCGTAGCCGCTTGCGATAGAATCGCCGAGAATAAGCATGCTGTCAGGTTCGTGACGCTCGACTGTTTTTATTTCATAATCTTCAGCTGAAACACGAAAAGACGATACGGCGGCTGCGGCAATTGCTGCGCTGCATATTAAGGACAGTAATTTTTTAAGCATATCTTCACCTCGCATTTATAACTGTATATTATTATAACATTTTTTCAGGCTTTTTTCAAGGGATACAAGTCAGCAACAAAATATAACTGTTATTATTCCCAAAACAAATGCATCTTCATTCGTTTTAGATATTTGCTTTTTGCAGTAAAGAGAGGTATAATCAAGTCGCCGATGTCCCCCGCCTCTAAGGCGGCGGGTTCCATTCAGTTTTTCAGTGGGGGTTTTAATCCCCCACTGAAACCCTGAGGAGCAAAGCTCCTCGGCGACAGATTGCAATCGTCGCAACG
>CALWNN010000028.1 GCA_944382845.1 uncultured Clostridia bacterium | reverse complement strand
TCAACGATTTCTTTTCGACAAAATTCGACAACAATGTACTAAAATATGCGGTTTTTCGCAGTAATTCACATTATACACCTGATTGTGCAGTTTGCACAAAAATGTTGATCTGTACTTTATTGGGTTTGATATACATTTTTTAGGACTATGCTGTATTAAAAATATTACTTTGATAAAAACTAAAATAGATTTTCTGTGAAATGTTACTTACAACTTAGCTGTTATCAAATCACAAAAAAAGTCCCTCGTAATGAGGGACAAAATGTATAAAGGAGCTATTGTTTTATGAAAAATATTCAACATAACATATCAAAAGCTTTGTTTTCATTCAGTCGGACACGATATTTCCGTCGGAAATCTCGATTGTTCTGTCGCACTGTTCAGCGACCTTAGGGTCATGGGTAACGATTATCACCGTTCTTCCATTTTTATTTAAATTCTTGAAAAGCCCCATAATTTCAGCTGAAGTCTTTGTGTCAAGAGCGCCCGTAGGTTCGTCCGCAAGAATTATTGACGGCTCGTTTACTATTGCCCTTGCTATTGCAACTCTTTGCTTCTGCCCTCCCGAAAGCTTATTACAAGGCTTTTTGGCAAGCTCTTCAATTCCAACTGCTTTAAGAGCTTCAAGGGCCTTTTGTTTTTTGTTCTTAACTTTTTTCTTTGCAAAATTAAGTGGTATCATCACGTTTTCAAGCGCTGTAAAGTCTTCTACAAGAGCAAAATCCTGCATTACCATTCCGATTTTTTCATTTCTTATCTGAGCATATTTTCTCTCTGAAAGATTTTTCACCAATGTATCATCAATGACATATTCCCCGTCCTGATAATTATCAATACAGGCAAGAATATGCAGAAGAGTGGATTTCCCTGCACCTGATTTTCCCATGACCGCAACCATTTCGCCGTCCTTTATTTGCGCAGAAACTCCATGCAGAGCCTCAAATTCGTTAGCTTTCTTGGGGTTGTAGATTTTTACGATGTTATCAAGCTTTATCATAATTTTTCTCCTGTTTTCATTCTAATTTTCAGTTATCAGAACATATTTTTTTCTGCTTAAAATCATTCCCGGTATAATTCCGAAAGACAATGTAATAAAGATAACTGTTGCTGCGATTGCTACAAGATTATTTAATCCCCAGACAAATCCAAGGTCGTTTGCAAATGAATTTACTATTCCTAAGAACAGAACCAGTAAAGCGATAACAAGAGCGACAACAGATGATATAAGTGCGGTAACACAGCTTATAATAACACAATCTTTGGTTGTTGCGCCGTTTATATAAAGCAAAGCGAATTTTCTCAGCTGCTTAGCCGTTATAATAGCGGAAGAACATATTATTCCTACAAAGATGACAACAATTATACATATTACAAGAGGAAGCATCTTATTAAAATCCTCATTGCGGTAAATAAGGGCCTTTTTATTAATCTGTTCAAAAGGCATTAAAAGACCCGGCTCATCGCAATCCTCCGCAATGAGCACTTCTTCATTATAGAGCCTATCCTCTTCGGAAAGCGGAGAATTGAAAACCAAAAGAACGCTATTTCCTTTGTAAATCGTTGAACCGGAAGCATTTATCTGTTCCTCAAAAGCAGACACGGGAGCTATAATTTCTGTTTTATCCGTATAATACGAATCCATCATATCTTTCATATCGCCATCATCAACAGGACTGCTTGCGCCTGTGCCGGAATAGGTATATGCCCTGTACAATTCCATAAGACCCATGTCAATATCGTAAGTTCCATAATCCGGGATATAAGTGTTATCTGTTAGAACGCCGGTTATCTCAATTTTTGCGCCATCAATATTTAAAATTGTACCGACATCAAGACCTTTATCGTTCTTTGTTACCATGCAGGAATTTTTCTTACTGCTGTGGTGTCCTGAATCCAGAGGAAGCTTAAGTTTATGATAGATTTCATCATCGATAATCGTTATCGCAACGCTGCCCTTATCGTTTTCAATGCTTGAGCTGTAGATATTATATACTTTATATTCTCCTTTTAGCTTTGAAAGAACATCCTCTAAAACCTCCTCATTGGTTTTAACGATATGCCCCTCTTCATCCCATATTCCACCGGAAGAATAGGGTGGAAGAAAATAATACCCATCCTTGGAGATAATATCTTCATAGGGCGCGTAAAGAACGTCTCTGCTGTTCAAATTTGCAATAAGCATATTTTCAGCCAGCATTAGGAGAATAAGCTGTACAAGCATCAGAAGATATGTGACTTTATGTTTTAAGAAAAAAAGGAGTCCATACCTTAAATATTTCATCCGGCTCACTTCCTTTCTACAACAATCGGCGACGTTGCCAGTTTTACAATGCTTATTATCATGATAACCAGAGATATCAATGCGTATTTTACAAAAATATCACTATAGAGATCTTTTGTATAAACTCCCATAATATTCGGATAAATTCCTATCAGAATATCTTTAAGAAAGCCTTCAAAAATCAGATAACTGCACAAACAGCCCAAAGCCATATACAAGGCGACTTCGGCAAGCGATATTATTAAACAATGATAATCCCTTGCGCCGCAAAGTTTATAAATAGCAAAAGTCTTACGTCTGCTTTCATTTATATAATTATAGCATATACAGCAATTTGCGGCTGATATAGCAAGAAGAACTAAAGCCATGGCAATTTGTGTGTTATTCATCTGAATGTCAAGCAGCTTTAAAACCTCCGGCTCATGCATTTCAATAGGATTGAAATACATAAGGATAGTATCGGATATTTTCCTGCTCACCTCATATGTAGGCTGATATTCAAGTTCAATAGAAACCTCACAAGGGATCACGCTTGGCGGAGCACTTTCACAACTGAAAAAAGATAATTCAGAAATTGATTTATCACTAACGATATTATATTTTATACCGTCTATTTCTATCTTATCACCAACTTCGTATCCATCCATATTCACGCTTACATCATACGGTCCGTGTTTTTTGTCCGAATATAAATTATCATCATAAACACTTACATAATAATACTTGTCTCCCAATTTGATATCACCATCAACAATGACACTATATCGAGTATCACCTATGTAATCAAAAATTTTTTTCATGCCGGTATTAAACACATCAAAGGAAATGCCATCGGCAAATATCTCATCCTTTGTTTTTGTTTCATTATAATAATCAAGAAGTCGTGCTGAAAAGGATCTATCCCTTTCGGAAGCATCCTGATAATTTGTGTAGGCATTATATATAAGACCGTAACTAAAATAAACGCATACAAGCAGGACAACTTGAGTGATAAGTATTAATAAGTAAAGTATGGGTTTGGATTTCAGCGAATTAGATATAGTTGTTATTATCTGTGTAAACATGACTTACTTCGCTTTATAAATTGTGCAGGAGAAAGAATCTACTATACCTGAAGCTTTTTCAGAAGTAAGACAAACATAACCATAATGATATCTTTTTGCTACTTTGTCGCTTACATATGTCTGAGGGCCGGAAGAAATAAAGTCGTCATTTCCATATTTATAACGTGTACATTTAAGGATATATTCTCCGTCTACTCGTCTATAATCCTGGTACTTAACGTATTTGTATGAACTATCATAACGCGAATCTGTCGATAAAATGCCCGTCCAACCGGTTCCGGCGCACATGGTAGAATAATCGCCATACTGATATTTCACAACATTTACCACATCTTGATTTCTGAAAGTCTGGCTTATTGTCTTAGCGCCGGCTACAACAGCCATAGAGCTTACAGATATCGCCAACGCAATAGCAAGTGTTAAAATTTTTTTCTTTTTTTTCATAGTTATACCTCCAATATTTTTAGTATATGTAAGGTAATTGTGCGACGCCGAAAAATTCAATCTTATTCAACGGTAACACTCAACCCTCTTATACAGGAAAAATATCCTGTATTTCATATTTATATTATATATCAATCATAAATGGTTGTCAAGCTTTTGCAATTCTTTCATAAGATTTTGTAGGAATGCACAAAATATTACATATCATTTGTATAGTATTACAGTTATTAATTTTAATTGGAAGTGTTGATATTAGTTGGAGAAATAGTGGGGTTTGTCTTACTAAACCCCACCCTGACACTTCGCCAACATAAAAACCGCCAGGCTCAAAGGTATCTGCACCAATAAATTTGTTTACTGCAATTACAAATGGTTATCCCTTATTGTTTCTATCGGTTTTTGTTTTTTCATTTTACCGATTGGCAATTTAATTGAAATATAACTTATAAAGCATTCTGTAATTGTTACAATTAAATATATTATAACATTAAATTTAATAATATCATACTTAACTTCGTTTAATCCCTGTGAAAAAAAGTTATTAACAAAACGGATAATAAAAACAATTGCAAGTGTTGCAATACTCAAGGATGTTAAATATATTGCATAAAACTCTATACTGAAAATTTGCATACACTCTGACATTGTCACCCCGAGTGAGCGCAATATACCAATGTTCTTTTTATTTTCATTTATTGATATGTTCACAAATGTTCCGATAAGTATAAAATTCAAAGCCATCACTATGAGTAATATCATCCCCAATATCAATTTTAGCTCTTGTATTATAATGTCAAATAAAACAATATTGTTGATAGCGGGTTCATCAAATAAAATCTCCTTTTTTTCGGCTACAGTAACAATATCATTGTATTCACTTTGCTGTGGCAAAAGCAAAGGCTTTGCACAGAAATACTTGTAATTATCGTCGATTATATTCATCCAGATATTAGGATGTACATATACATCTTTAGTTATATCGTCTGTTTCGTTTTCAATAACACCTACAATTACAACTCCATTGCTATAATAATCATACATATTGGGAGAATCCGAGTAATAATTATTGTATACTGAACTATGTATATCCTTAAAAGAATACTCATTAAGCAAAACGTCATCTATCTCCATTGAATGATTTTGCAAAAAATTCATTGAAACAACTATCTCTTTTTCACCTTGAGGCAAGCGCCCCTCTGTCAATTCCTCTTCTGATATTTCTGACGTATTTCCTATTTCTAAGTAACTATTAAAATATAATGAATCCTTTTTTTCGTTTAAAAAATCAGAGTATTGTATAGTTAAACTATTCTTTTTATCCTGACTGTGCGATAGCAATTCACTTTTTGCATATACGGCGAAATAAGTATATTCGCATTTAAACCGAAAGAAATCCTCTTCGCTCCCGTAAGTCAGTTTTCTATCAAGCTGATACTCAATGTAATCCGTTTGAATAATACCTGATATTGTTAGTTCGCAGCCTTGATATTCGACCTTATCGCCTAAATTCAAATTAAGTTCTGACGAAATATAATCGGTTATGGCAATTTCATCTGCTTTTGTCGGTAAAGATCCGTTTATATCCAAATTAAGACCTTCAAAATCATCACAAAATATAAAAGTTGCACTTGTAAAGATATTTGTATCCCGACTTATTACTTCTTCTGTGATACACTTTGCTATATTTGTAACTCCAAAAAAGTCTTGCTCTATAATTTTGCTTAAATAATCTCCATTTCTTAATTCCTTATCATGTTCCACATAAAAATCATCCGTATATTGAGCTTCGACATAAACCGGTAATATTACGGGACTTTCGTCCTTCATATATTTCAAAATAACTTCTTCTTTATTATAAAAACTAATATATAAAGAAAAAAACAACAAAACCACTGATAGCGCAGTTACTATAGTCGTGAAAAAAAGCCTGATCTTTCTCTTTCTCAAAAACTCAATTGCCAATCGCAGCTTATAGACTTTTGAAAATTTTTTGCTTCTGATATTTTTCCTTTCATTCACTTCACAACATAGTTTTTCATCTTCATTTACTATGTCCTTATATACATCGCTGATTTCTAAGGTTTCGCCACTTTCTAAACTGGTAAAAAGCGTTTCAAGTTTATCCAACACGTCCTTTTTGCTCAGATTTTTGTAATCATATTTTTTATTCGAATTTGTTTTGACAGAAAAAGAATAAACGATATTTTTTTCCTTTAATTCATCTACACTCTTTATTTGGCCATCTGAAATATTAATTACGTAATCACCATATCTATATGCAGCTTCTTTATCATGCGAAACCATAATTATCAAATAATTTTTCGATAATGATTTAAGCAATTGCATAATGCCCTTCCCTGTATTCTCATCCAGATTCCCTGTGGGTTCATCTGCAAATATGATGTCGGGACTCTTTAGCAATGTTCTCGCTATAGCAACCCTCTGTTGTTCACCACCGCTTAATTGATTGATTTTTCTGTTTTGATATCCGGTTATTCCCACTATATTCAATATATCTGATATTTTGTCGTCTATATATTTTTTTCGCTCACCCTCGTCACAATCCCATTCCTGTAATTCAAGTACAAGTCTTAAATTTTCATAGACATTCATATCAGATAAAAGATTATATTGCTGAAAAATAATCCCGATTTTTATGTTTCTGTATTCGTCCAGTTGTTTTTCACTATAATTCTTTAAATCTTCTCCCTTCACTAAAATTTCTCCGGAATCATAATTGTCCAATCCTGACAATATATTAAGTAAAGTTGTTTTCCCACAGCCGCTTTTCCCAAGGACAAAATAAAATCCGGAGTCGTTGAATTTGTAACTAATATCGTTTATTGCTATTAATTCTTTTTCTTCTTCATCTGTTTTGTATGTTTTTGTTAAGTTTTTTATTTCAATCACTGATATTCTCCTTATCATAAAATAAAAAAGGACTATACTAAACGTATCACGTTTTTCTAATCCTTAATCATTTTAAATCATTTTACTTATTGCAAATAATCCTCAATGCTTAGCAACAAAGATTCCCCTAACATTAACGGATAATCTTTTGAAGCTTCCTGATCTGTTTCAGTCCAAACCCCAACATTTCGAGTAGGAACACCATCCCACGAATAATATATATAGCACAGATTTCCTTCAATATCTGCAATTCCATAAGACTCATCGTCCCAGGTCGTTGAATATTTCTCTCCCAGATAAATGAGCATATAATTATTCTTACTGATTAAATCCTTTAACAATTCAATCTCATCTTCGGATAGTTCCACTTCGTCATTCAAGTCATTAACAATGATTACCGTATAGTCACCGTTTCCGCTTATCTTCGACTTAGAAACTTCATCGATATTCTTTGTGGTAATCTTATTATTGAAATCAATTTGTTCACCTACAATAAAAATATCCGTCTTTCTTGTTGTAGTAAGTATTTTTGAAATACGGTCGTAATCTGTCAATGTATTATCTTTTTCTTTGTTCATCTTTATAAAAATACAGATTCCTATTACTACAATCACTACAACAATGCCTACCAAAACTAATAATTTTTTATTTGCACCATTTTTCTTACTCATAATAATTCCCTTTTATATAGTGTTTAAAGATTATTTTAGCACTAAATAACATAACCATAACCGCTGTGAAAACCACTATCTTTTACATATCTTCACCAATCACGTAGAAGTATCACAATAATTATTTATGTTCACCCATTATTATTAAAATTACTTTACTTGCCAAACAGAATAAGTAAGTTATATCATATAACATTTAATTTGTCAATAGTTTTTAATAATATGTTTAAAAACTTTATGAAAGATTTTTTATAAAAAATCGACAAGTTAACAGCAAAATCTGCTCAAGGTCTGCCTATTTATTTGACAATATTCAGTTGTCGAGGTGGCGAATACTTTTGGGCTAAAAAGCATCCACGGTTTTCATCTTAAATTTTTTTGCGCTAAAACGCAAAAAACCCCGTAAAAAACGGGGTTTTTATGGTGTGCATCTATTTTTCCACCAATATGGAGCTGCTAACCGGATTTGAACCGGTGACCTCATCCTTACCAAGGATGTGCTCTACCAACTGAGCCATAGCAGCAAAACATTATCACAACAATTAAATATTATACACTAAGCTTTTTAAAATGTCAACAATAATTGTTGTGTGTTTTCAAAAAATTAATATATTCATTAAGAAGTTCTCTACCTACCGTAGTATTTTTAAGAAGCTTTCTTGCTTCATTCAGATCCACCCAACAAGCATCTCTGACTTCGTTTGAAAAATTAAAATCACCATCTTTTACTATCGCCGTAAAACCAAGCATTAGATTATCGCTTTTTTCGTAGTAATAGCTTGCAAGATAAGTCAGATTAACTGTTTTAAGGCCAAGTTCTTCAAAAAGCTCACGTTTACAGGCGTTCTCAGCAGTCTCTCCTTCTTCTATAAATCCGGCGGTGAGAACATATTTTGAAATATCACCGTAAGATTGTCTTGTAAGAGCGATCATATTATTTTGATTTACAGGAATAACAATAACGCACAGACCGGATCGTGGAAAAAATGGCATTTCACAGTTTGCGCAAAATGGAATATTTTTGTCGTCTCCAAAATCTTTTGAGAAAAGTTTACTTCCGCAATGAGGGCAAAATGAGAATTTCATAGGTGTTCCTTTCATATTTGCTAAGAAAGAATTTCATCGGCATAGGTATTATTAATAACAAGCTTAGAGTTGTGCATGATTTGATCTGCAACTTCACTTGAAAGCTTTTTTGCAATTGTTTTATAGGCATATGAAACAGGCAGATCTCCCCTGTCTATCCTATGAAAATCAGTTCCAAGAACGTGTACATATCCATCATTAATAAGCTTGAGACAATTTTTTCTTGTTTTACGTTTCTCAAAGGATTTTGCGTTCAACTGACCCAGTACGTCAAGCGACATAAGATTTTCAAGTTCATCATAGCTTGTAAAATGAAGATATCTTTCGATATGAGCAATAATTATATCAAGCCCTGAATTGTCATAAAACTCCTCTACACTGTCGACAATTGCGTTTGTAAGCTTTGTATAAGGCATTTCAAGAAGAAGGTAATCAGTACCCTCAATACAAAGGTCTTTTACATCGTTATTGTGAATAAGTTCGGGGGAATACAATACCTCAGCCCCGAGAAGTATCTTTGGATGATTGACTTTTAGATGAGGAGCAAGCTGTTCATAGGCGTTGTTTCTTCGTCTTATAAAATGGCTTATAGAGATATCGTCAGGGTAAAAATGAGGTGTCGCAACAACAATCCCGACCCCGTCATCTGCCATTACGTCAAGTATCTGCAAGGATTCTTCTATACTTCTTGAGCCATCGTCTATTCCCGGAAGAATATGCGAATGAAAATCAATTAACATAAATTTTAATCCTCTTCCGACTCATTTGTATAACCATATGAATAATTATAGTTATAATTGTGACCGGATTTAGAATATCCGGAAGACATACCTGTGGTATGACAAGCAGTTTTAATAAATCCAAGCACCTTCCCGTTAGCCATTGAAATGCTTCTCAATGCCCTCTGCAGGTCATTATGAGTTGTATAACCATCACGAATAATAAATACTATGCCTGCAACAAGAGAATTATAAAGCTGGGAATCTGAAACAACATTTACAGGCGGAGTATCTATACATATGTAATCATAATGTTTTTTAAGAACGGAAAGTAACTCGGCAGTATTGTTTGAACCAATAAGCTCAGCAGGATTCGGCGGAATAGGACCGGCAACAATAACATCAAGGTTTTCCCTCACATTACTGTGTATAGCTTCAGCAACCGTACACATTCCACTTAAAATAGAAGAAAGCCCCACGGACTTATCAAGTCTTAAAAGCGCATGAATAGACGGTTTTCTCATATCAGAATCTATAAGAAGCACCTTTGCTCCAGTTGTTGCAAGGGAGATTGCCATATTAATACAAGTAGTTGACTTACCCTCAGCAGGAGATGAAGAAGTAAATACCATTATCTTATTATCGCTTGTGGACAAGGAAAAAATAAGGTTTGTTCTGGCAGACTTATATGCTTCGGTAATAATGAACTTGGTTTTATCGTTAAGGATATACTTACGGCTCTTTGCCCTTGAAAGTCTTAATGGGCTGTCCTGGTCGATGCTGCGTTTCTTGCTGATATTGATAGCTTTATGATTAATAGATTTATTTGTACTCATAATCTTTTCCTCACTTCACATTGGTATCAAAGTCCATTATCTCAGCAAAAAGCGGAATACCGTACATCTGCATAAGATCATCGGTGGGCTTGATCTTGGTGTCTACAAGCTCCATAATAATTATTACAGCGCATGAAAGCACAAATCCAAAAAGAAATCCTATAACTACATTGCGGGCAACATTCGGCGATGAAGGAAGAGTAGGAACCATAGCTTCATTTACAGTTTTTACAACTCCGCCTTCAACTATCTCTTTATAAACATCAGAAGCTCTTTCTCTGACAATATTGGCGATAATAGCACTGAGTTCCGGATCCTCTGTGGTAACAACTATGTTCATAACAGATGTACCTGTAGTAGCAACTTCAACAGAAATATAATCCTTGACTCTTGTGATAGTGAATCCATCCATATTGTATTTATAATCAAGATCTTCGACAACATATTCAGCCATCCTGTCACCTGTAAAAAGAATTTGGCAGGTGTTTACAAGCTTTTCAGCCGCAGTAAGATCGTTATAATTGATCTGGGATTCTGAAGAAACGTTATTTCTTGGGTCAACATATATCTGTGCGGTAGATGTGAATTTCTCAGGAATAAAAAATTTTGTAAAAACAAAAGCTGCAATAACAGCAATTACTGAAACCAAAATAATGAATTTAATGTGCTTTAAAAGAGAAAGAAACAAAACCTTAAGATCTATAGTAGTTTCGTTTGAGTTATCCATAGTGACCTCCATCATAAATATTACTTTAAATATTCTAACACATTAAAAACGATTAGTCAATAGTAAATTCTACATTATTCTGCACAATATTACGTAATACATTCCTAATATAATATTTTTATGATTTTTAAAAAAATTGTTGACAGGAGTATATATTTGTTGTATAATAATATCGGATAAAACCTTATCAAGAGTGACGGAGGATACAGGTCCTGAGAAGTCACAGCAACCTATTATGTCTTATGTTATTTTTATTGAAGGACATACTGTGGTGCTAATTCCTGCGGAAGCGACATAACGCTTTACCGGAAGATGAGGACTTAAAAAGAACTCATCGGCGTTTCGGAAAATCGGAGCGCTTTTATTATGCAAAAACAACAATTCAAGGAGGTCACTAAAATGTCTAACTATCTATTTACTTCGGAATCTGTCACTGAAGGACATCCCGATAAAATCTGCGATCAGATATCTGACGCAATTCTTGATGATATGCTTGAACAGGATCCCATGTCAAGAGTTGCCTGTGAAACAATAACAACTACCGGCATGGTACTTTGCATGGGTGAGATAACAACAAAAGCAAATGTTGACATTCCTGCAATTGCAAGAAAAGTAATAGTTGATATTGGCTATGACAGAGCAAAATATGGCTTTGACGGTCACACCTGCGCTGTAATAACAACTATAGACAAACAGTCGGGAGACATTGCGATGGGTGTTAATAACGCTCTTGAAGGACGAGAAGAAAATGCATTTGATACAGGCGCCGGCGATCAGGGCATGATGTTTGGTTATGCCTGCGACGAAACACCCGAGCTTATGCCAATGCCTATTTCTCTTGCCCATAAGTTAGCAAAGCGTCTTACCGACGTTAGAAAATCCGGGCTTTTAAGCTATTTAAGAGCTGACGGAAAAACTCAGGTAACAGTTGAATATGAAAACGACAAGCCTGTGAGAGTTGACGCTGTTGTTGTATCATCGCAGCATGACGAAGCCGTTATGCTTGACACCATTAGAAAAGACATTATAGAAAATGTAATCAAGCCAGTTATCCCTGAAGAGCTTATGGACGATGAAACAAAGATCTACATCAATCCTACAGGAAGATTTGTTATCGGCGGTCCTATGGGCGACAGCGGACTTACAGGAAGAAAGATCATTGTTGATACTTACGGCGGATATTCCCGTCACGGAGGCGGTGCGTTCAGCGGAAAAGACCCTACCAAGGTTGACAGATCTGCGACATATGCCGCAAGATACGTTGCTAAGAATATCGTTGCTGCAGGACTCGCAAAAAAATGCGAAGTTCAACTTGCTTATGCAATAGGAGTTGCCAAGCCTGTATCTGTTATGGTTGACAGCTTCGGAACCGGAACTGTTTCCGATGATAAATTAAGTGACGCCGTAAACAAAGTATTTGACCTCAGACCATCAGCAATCATTGAAGCGCTTGAACTCAGAAAGCCACAGTACAGAAAGCTTGCGGCTTACGGACATATGGGACGAGAGGATCTTGGCGTTGCATGGGAAAAAACCGATAAAACAGAAGAACTTAAAAAAGCAGTCCAATAATACAATATCAACTCCGACATGATGATACCCATGTATTGTTGTGTCGGTTTTTTTGAAAATTTATTCGACAAATTTCGACATTTTTCAGTATTTATGAGGTTACAAATCTTGAAAAATATAGACAAAATAATTGCATTTGCATTGATAATCATAGGTACAATACTTGTCATCGTTTTGTTTATATCTATAATCGATACCAATGACAATCCGGGAGTAATTATTTATAATAATTCCGAATCGACAAATTCCGAATCAACATCTTCTCCTGAAAATCCGGTATATACTCAATTGGATGAAAATTCTACCGAGGATATTACTACCACTTCCTCGATTTCATATCCTGTTGATATAAACAAAGCTACTTTTGAAGATTTAACAGGAGTAAAAGGTATTGGTGTGAAAACTGCTGAAAAAATACTTGCTTACCGAAGCGAACATAAGATTATCCGTTCATTTGAAGAACTTGCTGACATTGACGGAATAGGCGAGAAAACTGTTGAGTTGTTAAAAAATTATTTTTATTTGTCACCTGACGCAACTACAACCAATTCTGTAACTCAAAAACCTGTTACTGAGCAAACAGCAATAACAACCTCACCTAAAACTCTCGAAACCAAACCGAAACAAACAACAACAGTACCAAAAACCACCGTATATACAACGACTATTCCAAAAACTTCTCCCGAAACAACAACATCTTCTCCTGCCGAAAGAAAACCTGTAAATATAAACAAAGCCTCCGCACAGGAATTTTCCGAGAATTTGCTCATTGATATTTCCGATGCGGAAGCAATTGTTGAATTAAGAAACAATATAGGATATTTTACAAATATAAGAGAACTTACATTTGCGATCACTGATGAATTATATCTTGAAATAAGAGATTATTGTTATGTAGAATAATTATTTCAAGCCGAATGCTCCCTCAAGAACAACAAGGAAGTATATGACTGCTCCGGCCGCAACAGCTATAGATATTATTGTTACTGCAATACTTTTTTTACCTGGTTTGTAGCTTCCATATCCTGTGGGAACTACACCTGTAGCTCTGAGTGCAGTAACAAAAGGCTTATAAAGGATCATTGCAAGAGAAGCGCTGAAAATTCCTTTTACAATGTTAAACGGGAGAAGAAGAGGGATTATAAGATCAATAACAGCCTGTCTCGGCGCACCCATATAAAATGGCGTAATTACAATATTTGCAACTATCATGACAGCTGTCATTGAAATTATTGCCGCAAGAAGGCCAATTACTGCTCCGGTAATTGTTTTTTTGTATTTATAGATAAGTCCTGCCACAGCGGAAAAAACACAGCTTGAGGCTATGTTCATTACAAGTCCGTAAAGGCCTGTAGAAGAAATAGTAAACATTTCGATAACCGCTGTGACTACGGCTACCTCAACTCCGGCGAGAGGTCCGTACATAAAAGCTGAAATAACGATTATTGCGTCTTTTGGCTCAAAGCTTAAAAATTCCACTCTGAAATGGCAGACGAATAGGCTTACATACGCAAGAGCCGTAAAAAGTGCAAGTACAATAAGCTTTACTATTCTGTCATGGGACTTTATTCTTACATTTGTTTTTTCCATAAAAAATTCCTCCTGAATTTAAAATTAGGAGAAACAGCAGTAAAAACGTCCCTGTACAAATCATACAGGGACGCAGTTTTTATAATTAACTGTTGTTTCTTCCATCCGGACTTTAACCGTCGGTTTCGGATTCTCACCGAATCAGCACTTTCGTGGTCGAGGACTTATGAGTAATTACCCAATCACCTCCGGTGTGGACTTTCACCACCCCTGAAACATTTCTTATCAAGTTATAATTTAATCAGATCACTGATTATCCTCATCGTCATCTTCTAAATAGTTGAACTCAAGCAAGGTATTACAGTTAGGACATCGCATTGATCCTTCCTTTACAATGCTTTCGGATATATAAATGGTATCTCCGCAGTTTGTACAATTACATTCGTACATCTGTTCCTTGTCGTCAATTTCATCCTCATCGTCGTATTCTACGTCTGAGTATGCTCCTTGAACATCATTGGAATAATCATCGTCATCATCAATGTCGTCATCATTGTCAATGTCATCATCATATTCTTCATCAAAATCATAGATGTCCTCTTCAACGTCGCCAAGATCCCGATCGATTATATCAACAAGTTCAACAACCTCGTCAACCTCGTCAGAAATATCCTCAATGGTACCTGCCATTTCTTCAAGAATATCAGCCATCAACTTAAGAACTTTACCCTCTTTGGTAGAGCTGTCAATATCAAGCCCCTCCATAAGACCTTTGAGATACGAAACCTTTTCACTAAGCATTCTTACCCCTCGCTTTCACTATATTTATAATATTATGAGAAATTATTGTAATTTAAGCTCTTTCCATGTACTCACAAGTTCTTGTATCAATTCTTATCTTGTCTCCAATTTCGATAAAGAGCGGAACTTTGATCTCTGCGCCTGTTTCAAGTATTGCAGGCTTTGTAGCGTTTGTAGCAGTGTTTCCTGCAAATCCGGGATCTGTTTCGGTTACTTCAAGGTCAACAAAGTTAGGCGGCTCTACCGCAAATACCTTTCCTTTATATGAGCAAACTTTACATACCATATTTTCTTTTACAAACTTAAAATTATCTGAAAGCTCATTTTGGCTAACGGGAACCTGTTCATAGGTCTCAGGATCCATAAAGTAGAAAAGATCACCGTCTGTATAAGAATACTCCATATCCTTTCTTTCAACAAATGCTGTCGGGAATTTAGCCGTTGGATTATAAGTTTTTTCAACAACTGAACCGGAAATAACGTTCTTCACCTTTGCTCTTACAAACGCGGCTCCCTTACCGGGCTTAACGTGCTGAAATTCAACGATCTGCATTACGTTTCCGTCTTCTTCAAATGTCATGCCGTTTCTGAAATCGCCAGCAGTTACCATATAAATAATACCTCCATGATTTTATTATTCAAGATATAATGGCAAAGCCAGAATATCACTTAATTTTATTTTACTCTAAAACCACAAATTTTGCAAGTGTTTTAAAGCAACTTTGATATTTTTAATATATTCTTAACATTTTATAAGAATAATTTTTAAATCAAAAAGCCTTCTCATAAAATGCGAGAAGGCTGTATTGCAAATTAAAAACATTTACCGCTGCGACTTTTCTTACACTCTTCTTTTCTGTCACACTGATAGCAAACTTCGTTTTTCACCTCTTCCCTCTCAAAAAAAGCCGTAATATTATCAAGCGTGGTTTCCGCGATATTTTCAAGCGCTTCCTTAGTTAAAAACGCCTGATGAGAGGTTATAAGAACATTAGGCATTGTAATGAGCCTTGCAAGATTATCGTCGTTTACAATATGACCCGAATAATCCTCGAAAAATATATCAGATTCCTCCTCGTAAACGTCAAGACAGGCAGCGCCTATTTTACGGTCTTTAAGTCCGTCGATAAGTGCGTCTGTGTCAATAAGAGCTCCACGGGAAGTATTTATTATAATAACTCCCTTTTTCATTTTTAAAACAGAATCTTTATTTATAATGTGTCTTGTGTCATTTGTCAGCGGACAGTGAAGGGATATGATATCGCTTTCTCTGAAAAGACTATCAAGACTAACATAATTTATATCTGAGTCCTTTGCAGGGAATGGATCATAAGCATTAATGTTCATTCCAAAGCCTTTGCAGATATCTATGAATGTTCTTCCTATCTTTCCGGTTCCTATAACTCCTATAGTTTTTCCGTGAAGATCAAAGCCTGTAAGTCCAGAAATGTTGAAATTAAAATCTTTGGTTCTTATATAGGCTTTGTGAGTCCTTCTTATAATTGTAAGAAGCATAGCCATTGCGTGCTCGGCAACTGCGTAAGGCGAGTACGCAGGCACACGTACAATATGAATTTTTTCAAAAGCTGCCTTAACATCAACGTTATTAAATCCTGCACATCTGAGCGCAATAAGCTTTACGCCGTAAGAATAAAGCTTATCAATAACCTCTTTTGACACAATATCGTTTACAAAAACTATCACCACATCGTATCCTTTAGCAAGCTCAGCAGTATCAGGTGTAAGCTTTGTTTCAAAATATTTTATCTTTATTTTTTCGTTATCGCAAAGAGCCGTAAAGCTCTCCTTATCATATGATTTTACGTCAAACATCGCAGCTTTTATTATTTCAGCCATAAAAATTCCTCCTCTATTCTTAAATTTATTATACTATAGCGTCAGCGTCAAAACGATAAGGCATAATTACCTATCGAAAAACGGCTGCCCTACAATTGGTGGGTCATTGAGCATAATATTTAATATTTGCTTGAATTTATTATGCCTTGAATTTATAGTTATAATCAATTTATCTTTTAATTCTAATATACTACTAATTTAGTGTACTTTCAAGAGCCGAATTGCTTTTTTTACAAATTAGTAATATTTAATATTTTATTTGACTTGACAATATGTTATAATAATTTTTATGCGAATTTCGAAAGGAATGATATGATGGAAAATACAAGGAAAACCGAAATATTTGAAAATGCGTCTATTCCAAAAGCGGTTTTAACCCTTTGTGTACCAACAGTTATAAGCTCGCTTGTAATGGTGCTTTACAATCTTGCTGACACATGGTTTGTGGGACTTCTGAACGACCCGGTTCAAAATGCGGCTGTTACTTTTGCGGCCCCTGTGCTTCTTGCATTCAATGCAGTCAACAATCTTTTCGGAGTCGGTACATCGAGTATGATGGGACGAGCTTTGGGGAGAAAGGATATTAATACAGTTAAACGAAGTTCAGCGTTCGGATTCTGGGCGGCAGCAGTGTGCGGAATTTTATTTTCCATTATCGTATTTATTTTTAACGATGGGCTTCTTGCTCTTCTTGGTGCGCAAGGAGATAATATTGAGTCGACGAGGGGTTATCTTTACTGGACAGTATGCTGGGGTGCCGCACCGTCTATACTCAATGTTGTTTTAGCTTATCTTGTGAGAACCGAGGGTGCTGTAATGCATGCGAGTATCGGAACAATGGGAGGCTGTCTTTTAAATATTATCCTTGACCCTATATTTGTACTTCCCCAGTGTCTTGACATGGGTGCGGCAGGTGCAGGTCTTGCAACATTCATTTCAAACGTCTGCGCTTGTCTTTACTTTTTTGTTCTTTTATTCATAAGAAGAAAGACAACTTTTGTTTGCTTGAATCCTGTTATGGCAAGGCCTAAAAAAAATATTGTCACGGGAATTTTTTCAGTTGGTATACCTGCAGCAATTCAAAATTTGCTTAACGTTACAGGAATGACCGTACTTAATAATTTCACTGCTGATTTTGGTTCTCATGCAGTTGCAGCAATGGGAATAGCATATAAAATTTATATGATACCAATGCAGGCAGCTTGGGGAATTTCTCAAGGTATCATGCCGTTTATTAGCTATAATTACGGTAGTAAGCGCATTGAAAGAGCAAAAGACATAGTCAGATTCACAGCAAAGATTGCCGTTACGTTTTTAGCCGCAGTTACTGTTTTGTTTATTATTTTCTCAGGTAGTCTGATATCACTATTTATAAAAAATACAACTATTATTGATTACGGAACTCATTTTTTAAGAGGAATGAGTCTTGCTCTTGTATTTCACTTTGTTGACTTTCTCGGAGTGGGCGTTTTCCAGTCGTTCGGAAATGGACTACTCTCTCTTATTTTTGCAATTCTGCGAAAGATTATACTTGAAATACCTGCCCTTATAATTTTAAATAAGCTGTTCCCTCTTTACGGACTTCCCTACGCTCAGTTCGCAGCTGAATTTGTTCTTGCGGGAGCTTCTGTTATTACTCTCGTGTGGCTGTTTAACAAAACGGCACTGCAATTTACATCCCAAGCTCATAATAATGATTTATAAGCTAAAAATTATAAATTAAATCGGTGAATATTAAATATACATTATCAAAAAATTCATAATTTTATATTATTGTATTTATGTACTCTTATTACAATATCCGATTTTTGGGAGGGTCTTGACTTGGGGTTATAAAAGAGTTTTTATTTCACAATAACTATTCCTATCTTTTGCAGATAGCCATAATTCTTCTTTCAACAAAAATTTTAGGACTTTTCACCAAAAAGATAAGTTTACCACAGGTAGTCGGCGCACTTGCCGCAGGAATAATCCTGGGGCCTATGTTTCTTGACGTTGTTGAAAGAAATTCACTTATAGTAGATTTAGCAGAGCTTGGAGTTATAGTTTTAATGTTCAGCGCAGGTCTTGAAACAGATCTAAACGAACTTAAAAAGGCAGGCTTTGCATCATTTATAATTGCGCTTTTAGGCGTGCTTGTCCCAATGGGAGGAGGCTTTATATTAGGCCACTTCTTTAACACTGTCCAAAGCCCTGAAATGGCAAGCCTTATGTGGCAGAACATTTTTATCGGAGTAATCATGACGGCTACGTCTGTAAGCATTACAGTTGAAACCCTGAAAGAACTTGGAGTTTTAAATTCAAAGGCAGGAAACGCTATTTTAGGAGCAGCAGTAATTGACGACATTCTTGGCATTGTCGCTCTTACTATAGTAACAAGCCTTGGTGGAAATCCCTCAACAGAAAGTGGAAATGCAGCTCCTACATTCGGAAGCTTTGCAGGAGACGGAGTTTTGACGGTATTTATTAACATTGCTGCGTTTTTTGTATTTGCGGTAGGTTCAGCAATCCTTTATCACAAATGGTTTAAAAAGTGGCGAGAAGCAACTGATGCAAATCTTCGCCGTCATATCATAGTTACATTTGCTTTCTGTCTTATACTTTCATTCTGCGCTGAAGTTTTCTTTGGAATTGCAGACATTACAGGTGCATTTGTAGCAGGTCTTGCAGTATCCGGGCTTAAGCGTAACGACTATGTTGTAAACCGCTTCAACGGGCTTTCCTATATGCTTTTGTCGCCTATATTCTTTGCAAACATTGGTCTTGCAATGACTCTTGACGGGCTAAACAAAAAGCTTGTGATATTTACCATTATACTTATGATTGTTGCAGTGGTTACCAAGATAATCGGTTGCGGACTTGGAGCTGTTATTATGAGATATACTCCTAAAGAAAGTCTGCAGATCGGCGTTGGAATGATTTCACGCGGAGAAGTTGCTCTTATTGTTGCGACAAAGGGCGCTGCCGTCGGACTATTAAGTGATGTCTTTATGACTCCTGTTGTGATTATGGTTGTATTTACCACTATCATAACGCCTGTTCTTCTTAAATTTGTTTTCAGCAGCAAGGATAAAACTTCCCACGAAAATAATTGTGAAAAGTCAGATAATCCAAATATTACGGATATAGAAAAAAAAACACTCAAAGTGTAAAGAATTAAACAAAAAGGCTTGAGGGCATTTTGCTCACAAGCCTTTTTTATTCAAGTGAAACAGCTTTTTTTGCAGCCTCCATTTCAAAACATATCTTCCAGCTTGTATGCAGAGTCATATATCTTGTCTGATAAACTGAAATCTCTGTCAGGGAATTTTTTTGCTTGCTGTTCGTCAGAGCAAACAAAAAATGATTAAACCGGATTTGAAACAGAATACAGTAAAATTCTTTTCATATGATCAACTAATATGTTTTACCATTAATTAATCATATGAATTTCTCTGCCCAACTTTTAAGCTGTAAAATATCATAACTTCCGTTTAGAACCGAGCCTTCCTCCAAAGTAACAAACTCAGGAGCGCTTGGGATAAGTTCTTTTAAGGTATTTCCGAATCCACTTCCTCCCGAGGTGGCAAATAAAATTATCCTCTTGTTTGAAGTCTCAGCATTTTTCAGGCTTTCCAGATATGTATTTATTATTGTCGGAGCAACATACCACCATATAGGAAATCCAAGAAATATAATATCATATTTAGAAATATCGGGATTTTTATCAGCAAGTACTGGTCTTATTGTCTTATCTCCCATTTCAATACTTGAACGTGAAAACTTATTTGTCCAGTTAAGATCGGCAGTTGTGTACTTTGAGGCAGGTTTTATTTCGTAAATATCCGCATCAATTGCCTTTGCAAGCTTTTCCGCAACTTTTTTCGTCGTTCCTCTTGCACTGAAATATGAAACTAAAATTCTGCTCATAAAATCACTCCCTAATTAAAACTTTATCTCTTTGATTTCTCTGATAACTCTTGAGGGGGTTTCCCACAGCAATTGAATTTTCAGAAACAACCTTTGTAACAACTGCCCATGCGCCGATAGCTACACGGGAAGAACAGTTGAGTTTGAACATCTCCGGACCATTTTTCCCTGTCCTTACGGCTTGGGATACATATTTCTGCGGTATTGTGTCTATGTCGTGACTATCCCACATGAGTTTTTCCGTTTTGTGCCATTACGCCCACAAGAGCATGAGGAACATAAAGTTCTTCAAGATAAGATATATCATTATCGCTTAATTCAAGATCAACTGCTCCGGATATCCCGTCAAGATGTGAAAGCTTTGTAGCTCCAACAACAGGAGAAGTCGTTTTAGATATCAGCCAGCTTAATGAAACCTCTGTCAGTGAAACATTATATTTATCTGCAATTTCAGCAACACGTCCTATTATCTCACTGTCCTGCTCGAATGTCTTATCGTATTTGAATTTTGCGTAAGAGTCAAGCTCAAGACGCTTTGATTTTTCGCCAAGTCGTTTTGAAAGCCTTCCTCCGGCAAGGGCACTGTATGGAGTCAAAGCAATATTTTCTTCCTTGCAGAATGGCACCATTTCTCGTTCTTCCTCACGGAATATAAGATTATAATGTCCCTGAACACTTACAAATTCAGGATAACCTATCTGCCTTGCGTAAAAATTTGCCTTTGCAAGCTGCCATGCATAGCAGTTTGAAATTCCAATATATCTTGCCTTTCCCGATCTAACAGCATTATTAAGGCCTTCCATTATTTCCTCAAGCGGAGTGTTATAATCCCACATATGGTAAATGTATAAGTCAACATAATCAAGCCCCAGATTCTTCAGACTTTTATCAAGACAATTTTCAATATGTTTAATACCGTTTATCCCCTTCTCTATCTCTTCCGTTGTACGCGGAACAAATTTTGTTGCAATAATATAATCGTCACGCTTTGTAAAATCCTTTAAAGCTTTGCCAACAAACTGCTCGCTTGTTCCGTTCTGATAAACAAGAGCTGTATCAAAGAAGTTTATTCCCATTTCAAGGGCTTTTTTTATTATGACTCTTGTCTCATCTTCATTTAAAGTCCATTTATGCTGACCGTTATTTGCATCTCCAAAGCCCATACAGCCAAGGCAAACGCGGGAAACAACAAGATCACTATTTCCAAGATTAGTATACTTCATAATAAGCCTCCCAATATATTTTCTTTATTATACAACCAAATGTAAACTATATCAAATACCTATTTTGCATTGTCAAATATACTTGACAGATATGATCGACAGTGATATAATTTTAAAAAAATTTCGAGGGTGAAAATAATGGCAATGGTACACATAATGTGCGGAAAAATTTGCAGTGGAAAATCCACACTTGCAAAAAAACTATGTGATGAATGCAAAGGAGTTATACTTTCAGTTGATGAGATAACACTTTCTTTATTCGGGGCTCATCCCGGAGAAAGTCATGACGAATACGTTTTAAAGTGCGAGAAATTCCTATACAAAAAATCGTTGGAGATTATAAATCAAGGGATAAATGTAATACTTGACTGGGGATTCTGGACCAAAAAGGAACGTGACGAAGCAAAGTGGTTTTACCGTAACAATAATGTCATGTATAAATTTTATTACCTGGATATATCCGACACTGAGTGGAAAAAGAGAATCAAAAAGCGAAACAAGGATATACTCGAAAAAGGCTACGAAGCTTATTTTGTGGACGAGGGACTTGCTCAAAAATTTCAAAGGATATTTGAAATTCCGAACTTTGATGAAATTGATGAATGGATTACTGTAAAAAAATATTAAAGTTTCCTCGGCTTAAATCACATAATGAGCTGTTGCGTAGTGCAACAACTCTTCTTTTTTTAAAATCGGAGCAAAGCGTGATTATAACTCGTCGTAGTTTGCTCCTCTGGGGTTTCAGTATCGGATTTCTAATAACCCCCTCTGAAAGACTGAATGGAACCCGACTCCTATGGGAGGCAGACACGACGGATAATCGGCGGGGGGAGGACGCCGGCGACTTGGTTATATCAGCGAATCAATATACCTTATTTAAAAAATCCTTCCTTGTTCAGCATTTCCAAAACCCCCACCTCTCTCTGAATCATACAGTCAATTTCTTCACATTGACATGACTTGTTTTTGTTGACTCGGATAGCTTCTGTGGGTTCAACGTATCTCAGAATAAAATTTTCTTGGATTTCATTATCTGTTAACTCTTGTGGGGCAATGGATTTTTCTACATTGCATATGTAGTAATAGTTATCCTGAATAAAAATCGGTTCGTGTTTTCCTTTTTGTATTCTATGCACATAACCATATTCCCTTACGCTGTCTGAAATTACGGTCAACCCCGTTTCTTCACGCACCTCGCGAATCATCGCCGTAACTGCATTCTCATCAGGCTCGATTCCACCGCCGGGAAGCTTGTAGTAACCGTTTTTCATGCTGTAAATCATTGCAATCTTGCCATCATTTATTATAATAGCCCTGGCAGAGGGTCTTATAAAAGTCTCTCCGCCCGGTAGGTAATCCTTTTTATCGATTTCAAATAATAATCTCATAGCCTCTCCTTTAACATTTCTTATAAGTCACTACCAATGCCTCATAGTGAATCACCTAATATTTGTTAGGTTTCTCGGGTTCGTATCCTATATTTCAAATAACAATTTACGCTGTGTTAATACTAATTCTTCACTGAACTCACACAGCTTTTTTTATTTGTGTGAAAATACGAATTTTATCAGCTTTATTATAATATATGTAAATAAATTTGTCAAGAATTACAGAAAACTTTATAAAACAATTGTATGATTGCACAATTTTGCACTATTATCTTTTACATTATTCCAGAATTAGCTTGATGATACATTTATATCTGGTATTGCTTTGATATAAATTTTTTAAACATAAACCGGCTGAAATCAATATAAAACATTATAACGGCAAAGATTTCTCCTTGCCGCCATATTGCTTACACATAAAATATTTCATTGTTCAGGATCACTTTTAAATATATTTAATATTGGTACGATATAATGTTAATATGCAGAAGTTCTGACATAAGATATTTTCCAATCTCCATCTGAAGTTTTTTTAACGACCATATTAAAGCACAGATTCCAGAAGCGGCGTATTCCTCCGAAAAACTCTGTCTTTATCCCGCTTTTTC
>CALWNN010000027.1 GCA_944382845.1 uncultured Clostridia bacterium | reverse complement strand
TCGCTGCTGTGCCGGTGGTTTCGTGCCGCTGTCCTCCCGCTGGACGGGGCGCTGTATGCCGAGATCATCCAGAGCCGGGACAGCGTGAAGCGGTGCGCCGTGTGCGGAGCTGTATTTACACCGAAATCCAACCGGGCGAAATACTGCCCCGATTGTGCGGTGCGGATGCGCCGGAAGCAAGAGGCCGAAAGGCAGCGGAAAAGATACCTGCAAGCTACGCAGTTAAGCCGCTGAATAGGCCGCCGTAGCGGGCCTCTGGCAAGCGATTGACGGTGCGGCAATAGGATTGCTCCAATACCCGTCGAAACGGGCTTTGAAATGCGTAGAATAAACCCATAGAAAAACGCCGGGCGCAGGGCCAGCAGGCCACCGCGTCCGGCGCTTTCTTATGGGCTGTTCAGGATGGCCCGGATCAGTCTGCTTTGCAATCGGCGCTTCATGTACTCGTCCACCCGCACACGGGGCGAACCGTCCAGATCGTAGAGCGTCCGGGTACAGAGCTTGTCCATGTAGCCCTCATAGTACCGCAAGACGCGCTCCACGGACAGAGGATCACCGGCGCGGGCCGCCTCGGACACAGACCGGGGCAACAGCTCCCGACCACAGAAAGTCGGCTGCTTCATTAGATTTTTTGTATTAGACAATGTTGCTTTGATAATTTGCCAAATCAATCACGCGATCCGCACGTTGCGCAAGATCGAGACTGTGCGTTACCATGATTACCGTTTTATGATATTTTTTGCAAAGACTTTTAATCAAAGAGAATGAAAGCTCGGCAGCCTTTACATCCAATGCACCAGTAGGTTCATCTGCCAAAATTAACTTGCCCGGTTTCAATATTGTCCGCGCAAGAGCAACACGCTGCTGCTCACCTCCTGATAGAGTATTCACCATAGAACTTTCTAAATGGGACAGACCAACAAGTTTCAATACGGAATGGATTCGCGCTTCCTTCTCTTTTTCCTTAAGATTTAGGAAACGCATAGACAGCAGCAAATTTTGAAAAACCGTCATATCACTGATTAAAGCGAATGATTGAAAAAGATAGTTAATTGTGTTTCTTCTAAGCAAGGTAGCTTTCCGGCTGTTAATACCCGGTAGCTTCTTTCCATAAATCCGAATATCACCTTTATCAATAGGTTCCAATGTTCCTATCATATTCAACAATGTGGACTTACCACATCCAGAAGGCCCAATCAATGCAACCAGTTCTCCATCTTCCACGGAAAAGGAGATATTCTTGATAATTGTCCTCGTACCGAACTTTTTTGTAACATTTCTCACATCAACAGCACTCATCTTGTTCACTCTCCCTTAAAGGCCGCTAAAACATTTTTCAGTTCATTGTGCGCCATATATTTTACAAAAATTATTATCTGAACCAAGGACACGATTACTACCAAAAGCAATCCGAATTTTGAACCAAGTAGCAGCATTGTGGCAATCTCTAATACAGTAAGAGCAGACAACAATAGCATTGGTCTACCGTACATTTGCAAGAAAGAAAATCCCATGAACTTTTTTACATTGATCTTTTCTTGATTAGCAATACGGAAAACGGCAGCCAATGTCACGAGCAAGCCCACCAAAATTAGCATAAGCATCAAGAAAACAAGGCCAAACCACATAAGTGTTGCACTCAGTTCTTTTTGCAATCCGTCAATATAGTTATGGACATCCGTAAAAATCAAGTTATTGTCTAAAAGATTGAATTCAGAAATCATATCTGTTCTCATACAAATATCGGCGATCTGCACATCTGTGAACTTAATATATCCATTGAATCCCGTTGCTTTTAGGCTTTCCGTTTCGGTGTATCTCATGTTCTGCGGTGTCGCAATATAAATGATTGGATCGGCAGTTTCCGTGTTCTCCCGTTCATCTGTTGACCATGTAAAAAACTTTTGATTTGTATTATACTCCACAAAATTAAAGGTTGGATTTTGCGTGAAGGCCGTTTGAATATCTCCATCACTCAGACTTTTGGTGTCTCTTTCTTGAAGCCATTCAGATATATGGTTCTTTTCTTCAACTGATAATTCTGCGGGGATCAAATAAACCCTTACACCGCTTTCTGCTGCACTTAGTACATCAGGGTCAATGACTACGCCTAAATCTGCAAGATAATTGGGGGATGCCGTGAACAACCACAAAGGTTCACTTGGTATTGAAGAATAGGTTTGATTGCTCTGCCAAGTAGTCAAAATTTCTGAATCATAATACTGGGTATGGATTAAATACACCCCCGGAGTATCTGCGATTGAAGAATACCAGTTATATAAATCTTGATCTAAATTCTTAGAAGCACCTGAAAAGGAATCTGAATCCTCCCCAACGGAAATGTCGCTTAATACTTGATACTCTGATACAGATTCCCATCGTTGCGCAAGTCTGGCATTGTTAGAAAGCGAGGCCATAGGCTGATCAATATAGGCTCCGCAAAAAAGCAGACCTGCGCTGATCATTAAATATGCGAATACCCCCAACGCATACAAAGTCTTTTTAGGTATGCGACCACGAATGGAATCCAGCGGTTTTGTAAGCATAATAACCGACGCAGAAATCAATAATTCAACGACAACTGTAAGCACATTTATCAAAGCCGCCAACAGATAACATGCGAATAACGCAACAGATAGTTTTCCCCATCCCGCAATAATTCCATTGGCCAATACTAATATGGGAGCCACTATAATCGAAAAGGAAATAAAACGGCCCAGTATTTCCTTTGCAAATGTAGAACGAGACCACCCAAGCAGAACCAATTTCCCTTGTTTCGGCATATTTTTCATAACAACCACGAGGAAAAATACGGTATTCAAAAAGATTTGGGCTGCCAGAAATGCGAGAAGCACATCCCGCAAAACCATATTATTGGTAGCACTTCCGCTATCAGCCTCTAAGAAATCTTCTTCCGGGAGACCGCTTGCTTCGGATAATCCGGTTAAAAATGCACTTTGCGCAGCTTGATTGTCTAATCCTAAAACTTTGTAAGTGCCATTTACAGTCTGACTATCATTAAAGAGAGCAGGGAGTTTCTGTAATACAATACGCTCGTAAAATCGAAAAGTCGGGATATTCCCGATGCTATAAATACTTCCTGTCTCAACACCTAAAGTGCTATTCAAATTATCAGAAGTCAACAGCTCTCTCAAATCAGAAGTAGACAAAACTTTTTTACCCATGAAGGACAGTTCCGCCGACTGTGCATCAACATCCCCATATACGCCAAATTTGTAACCGCTTGTGTTTCCGCTATTGTCTAAAAGAGAAACCCTTCTTACAATGAATAGCGATTGTTCATCCGCTGCGCTCAGTAAATAGTCTTGTGTATTTTGCTGGTTTTCGGCAGGTACATTTTTTAGATACACAGTCATAGATGTCTCACTATTCGGATATGTCCGCCACACAGCCATATACTGTTGGTTCAAAAAGAAAACAGCAAGTAGTGCAAGAATCAGCCCTTGCATAATAATTAGCAAGTATCCCGCATACTGTATCTTTCCCATCATTTGCGCCTTTTTCATTGCTCCTCACCCTTTCAATGTGGGATTAGTCATATAAAATAGTAAAATCCCTTTCTTGGTATGTTCATTATACCAAGAAAGGGATTTTGCTATTTTCGTTTCTTCTTCGAGACGTATGATTTCTTTCTGATTAAAATCATACGATTTTCTGACAATCTGAAGGGAGCTGAATCGTAAACCGGATAAGTTCATCTGCACTGTAAGCCGTAATGATCCCATGATGCAATTCAATAATCTCTTTTGCAATAGCAAGTCCTAATCCGGCTCCACCCGTATCACTGGAGCGCGCAGAATCCAAGCGATAGAACTGTTCAAAAATACGTTCGAGTTTTTCGAGTGGGATAGTGTAGCCTCTATTCTGCACACATATTTGAACGCTATCGGGTGCAGGAACCAAAGAAAACTGGATAACTGAATCTGGAAAACTATAATTGATTGCATTGCGAATCAAATTATCTATTGCACGTTCAAGTTTGTCCACATCGCAAGTGATTTCAACATTTTCTGGTATTTGCAAATCCCATTGCAAATTTTTATCCTTTAATATGGGATTAAATTCATAAGTAATCTGCATAAGCATACGGCTTATATTAGTTACTTTGGGTTCCAACACCAATTTGTTGGTACTAAATCTGGTAATCTCGAAAAACTCATTGATAAGATCTTCCAGACGCTCAGCTTTTGTTCGGGCAATACCAGTATATTTCGAAATCAATTCCGGTGAGATATTAGGTTCATCTTCCAACAGTTTCAAATATCCTAATACGCTGGTAAGAGGTGTTTTCAAATCATGGGCAAGATAAACCAACAAATCATCTTTTCGTTGCTCCGCTTCCTGTACTGCTTTCCTACTTTCTAAAGTTTGTATCCGTACTGCGTTTAAGTCATCTTCAATATTTTTCAAATCCGCAGGTAAAGATACCGGAACATCCGTTGGGGTAGCAAGTAACCGAGCTGCTTCTGCTACATCATCCAGATATTCCAGAGGTTTTAGCTGGAAACGATATGAAATATATAAGCAACCTGAAATAGACAAAATAAAGAAAACGGCATACATTATTACCCGTAACAGAGGTTTCCAAGGAATAAAGGCATCGGAATAATACAAATCCGTTGATGTCACCACAATCAAAGCAAGCCAAAATAGTAACAACAATACAATTTCAAAACCGAGTAGAACGACCAAGAATTTTGCCGCATTCTTTCTTGCCGTTTTTTTATGGGCCATGCGGCTGGAAGATATAGTGTCTTTACTCAATGGTATATCCTACCCCCCATACTGTTTTAATGTATTTAGGCTTGCGTGGCGGCTCGTGCATTTTCTCTCGCAACCGAGCGATGTGGGCCATTACTGTATTGTTGTTGCTTTCAAAATATTTCTCGCCCCAAATAGTTTCAAACAATTCTTCTGCCGAGACAACCCTTCCGTGATTTTTGCAAAGATACCACAGAATGTTGAACTCAAAAGGTGTCAAAGAAAGAAGTTCTCCATTCAAAGAACACTTATGACTATCGCAGCATATATACAACCCCTTATTGTCGTATTCTATAGGTTCCACCACTGCTACCTGACTGGTATTATACTTCTTGTATCTACGCAACTGGGTTTTTACCCTCGCAACAACTTCCAAGGGGTTAAAAGGCTTCGTGACATAATCATCCGCGCCTAAAGTCAGCCCTTTGATTTTATCAATGTCTTGATCCTTTGCAGTCAGCATAATGACCGGAAACAGATGGTTTTGTCGAATCTTATGACAAAGTGTAAATCCATCCATATCTGGCATCATCACATCTAAAATAGCAAGGTCAACCTGCTCTTTCTCTACACAAGAAAGCGCCTCCAAAGGGTTATAGAATGTTCTTACTTCATAATTTTCTGCTTTCAAATAAACTGCAAGTAGATCAGCAATCTCTTTTTCATCATCTACTAACAGAATAATTTCATTGCTCATATTCTTTTGTAGCACCACACTTTCTTCTTTTATCCATAGGCTTTTCTGCCTCTTTGGGGATCAGCCAGACACCGGCCATTTTGACAGCACCGGGGATGCGTCCATCGGTGCAGTAATAATTTATCTGTCGGGACGAAACGCCCCATTTTTCGCTTGCCTCTTTGAGCGTCATGTAATCCATGTTCACACCTCCGACAATTTATTTCATTATATTTCATTTGCTCGAAGAATACAAGTTGATGGAGGAGAAATAAAATAGCACTTCACATCAAATTTCATTACATTCTCATAATCTGACCCGAAATGTACAATGATATAGGGCGATATGATAATGAACCAAGATGAAAGAAGGTTTGACTTTCACGGGCTCGGGCTCGCTTTGAAACAAGCCAGAGAGGAAAAGGGCTGGACGCAAGCCTATGTGGCGGAGCTGGTCGGCAAGACTGACCGCACCATTATGAACATTGAGAACAAAGGCCAGCACCCCAGCTTCAACCTGTTTTTCAAACTCGTCACTCTGTTCGACATTTCCGTAGATCAGTTTTTCTATACAGAAG
>CALWNN010000026.1 GCA_944382845.1 uncultured Clostridia bacterium | reverse complement strand
ATCTCCGAGTTCATAGCTCTTGCGATCTGGACGACATCATATCCGTTTCGAGCGTATTCAAGACATTCATTGGTGTCAATTAGTAAGTGAGCGGCAAAAGCGTTCGCTTCGTATTCTGTCGAGCTTTGCATTCTGAACAGCTCAAATTCTCGCATTCCTTCACCTTTTGCAAGTTCTCGGTGATAAACATCGTGTCCCAATTCGTGACCAGCTACCATTAGTGTCAGGTATTCGTCCATTCTATCATTAAGAAACATCGCACGGTGTTTCCAACGATAAACATACATACCGAGAAGGTTATTGAAACAATCAACCGGAATAACTTCAACGCCTGACGCTTTCGCTAACTTTATGGTATCTCTCGTTTCGTGTAATTCTACGAGCTTATTGGCTTTTTTATATATTCCAACAGAGTCAATCATTTCATATGCACCTCCCTTTTCAGGGCAAAGTATGCCCTATATTAAGTATAAAAGATTTAGTGTCCCGAAAATCGGACTTACTTTTTATACTTTTTGGGGGTGTATTTCTTGTTGTCCTCTTTGGCTTTCCAATATAATTCCTGCATTGCCTTCATAACACCGTCGATGTCATCATCGGACAGCTCGCCACCGGCGAATAGACCGCCCATTTCTTCCACAAGCTGCATAGCCTGTTTTTTACCTCGATAACCATACTTTCCCTGTGCGGATTCGATGAAATCATCATTTTCGTTATGTAAATGGTCGGCGTCAACGCCGAGTACATCAGCCAGTTTCTTATATACCTCACGGTTCTGCGGATATGTCTTTCCGCTTTCGTAATTACAAATCGTATTGACACCAACGCCAATGAGTTTTGCAAGTTCTGCTTGGGTGAGGTTTTTATCAGTTCTATACTTACGGAGCTTCTCACCGAATTTCATTTAGATTCCCTCCTTTGAAAATCACAAACCGTTTTAGAATTTTTGATTTCAAGCTCTTGACAATCACAAACGGATTGGATATAATAGGAGACACACAAACGGTTTGTGAGTTTATTATAAAACGGTTTGTGAGTTTTGTCAAGGGGGTGCAAGAAAAATGCTCCGCAATATTCTGCACTGTGATATGAATAACTTTTATGCAAGCGTTGAGTGTATGCTTGATCCTGCTTTGAAAAAATATCCGGTTGCCGTTTGCGGTTCAGTAGAGGAACGGCACGGTATTGTCCTTGCGAAGAATTATAAAGCCAAGGCGTTTCAAGTACAGACTGGCGATGCAGTGTGGCAGGCAAAACAGAAATGCAAAGACCTTGTTGTTGTTTCGCCACATTATGAGGAATACATAAAATATTCCAAACTCGCAAGAAATGTCTATGAACGCTTTACCGACCGAGTTGAGCCATATGGAATGGACGAGTGTTGGTTGGACATTAGCGGAACAGAAAATATTTTCGGTTCACCGGAGAAGGTTGCAAACACCATACGGGAAACCATTAAGTTTGAGCTGGGCTTGACAATTTCCGTAGGCGTTTCCTTCAACAAGATATTTGCAAAGCTCGGCTCGGATATGAAGAAACCTGATGCTGTCACGGTGATTGAAAAGGATACCTTTCGTGAAAAGATATGGGGACTCCCTGCTTCTGAATTGCTCGGTGTAGGTCGTGCAACAAAGAAGGTTTTAGATAGATATGCTATTAAGACAATCGGTGATTTGGCAAAAACTGACTCGAAGCTGCTGAAATGCTGGCTTGGGGAGAATGGAGTTGCTCTTTGGAATTTCGCCAACGGCTTGGATTGTTCGACCGTCGCAAAGACCGACTTCGTTTCTCCGGTAAAAAGCATAGGACACGGCATAACCACTGTCACCGATTTGGAGAACGATGAGCAGGTGTGGCCTGTCATTCTCGAATTAACCCAAGACATCGGACATAAGCTCCGTGTTCACGGTTTGAGCGCAGAGGGAGTAGCGCTTCATATCCGTGACAATACGCTTTATTCAAAACAGTGGCAGACAAAAATGGATATGCCTACGCAATCACCGATGATAATAGCAAAGGCGGCATATTACTTGTTTGAGCGCAATTATGCTTGGCGAAACCAAATTCGTTCTGTTACCGTACAAGCTATCAATCTTGTTCCACAGGACACGCCCCGGCAGATTGGCTTGTTTATGGATACTGAGAAAATGGATAAGATGGAAAGATTGGATAGGTGTATTGAAGAAATCAGGCAGCGTTTTGGAAAGAACAGTATTAGGAATGGAATCCTTTTTCAAAACATCAAAATGCCGTCTGAAAAAGCAGAGATTACTATGCCGACAGGTATGGTGGGATAAGGAGGGCTTTGGAAAATGGAAGAACAAAGACGAAAGGTGTATGTAGAGGTTGAAGTGACACATAGAGTGGACGGCTCTGCCCGTCCTCATCTGATTACATTTGAAAATGGAGAAAAATATGAAATAGATCGTGTGATACAACGCTGCCGTGCCGCTTCTACAAAAGTGGGCGGTACTGGTATCCGCTACACGGTACAAGTTTGTGGCATACCAACTTTTTTGTTTGATGAAGAAAACGGAAAATGGTTTGTCGAAGCAAAATGAGATTAAGGAGGTCAGGTGAATGAAACATTTATCCCGAATGGACATTGAGGCGATAGCCGAAAAGTACATTAGGAAATATATGGAGCTTCCCGAAGTACAAGAAAGAACAGTTTACCGAATTGAGCCTGAGCTGTTTCTAACAAATGTGCTCGGATTAAATATAGGATATTTTCATCTTTCCTATGACAGCTCGCTGTTGGGCTTAACAGCTTTTGAGGAAGTGTTGGTCAATGTTCTCACAGCCGGAGATGAGGAAGAAAGTGTCCTGCTGGATGGGAATACCGTACTTGTGGAGTCGGACTTACAGTATGACGAAAAGCTGAGAGGCAGAAAGAATTTTACCCTTATGCACGAAGGAAGCCATCAGATTTTCAAAAGATTGTTCCCGACAGAATATGGTATTGTTAGAAATCAGACTTCGCCGGTTCGTTATTACCGTGCCGGAAATGAAAAGAGCGCTCGAATTAAGGATTGGGAGGAATGGCAAGCCAATACTCTTGCCTCTGCTATTCTGCTTCCACAAGAACTGATAATGCAAGGAATGTATTTGTTTAGCCTTGGAGAACGAATTGACTGTCTGAACCGGATATACTGCCCCGTTGTGTTTGAACGGTTTTCAGCGATGGCGGATTTTTTGGGAAGCTCAAAGAAAGCACTTGCCATACGAATGAAGCAGCTTGGGCTTGTGAAGAAGGAATATTTGGACAATCCATACGATATGATAACAGTTTATATATAAGGAGAAGCAAATGCCGAAAATCAACATCAGAGAACAAGATCCACGAAAGTATGAAGCGGTCAAAGCAGAGCAGGATAAACTGAAAGCTATTTGCGGCTCGCAAATCAAAGTCGCAAAAATATGTCCTTACTGCGGGCATACTGTTTCTTATATTTGCAAGGGAACTCACGCATATACGCAGGAGAAATGTACTAACTGCGGAGAAACGATAACTTTCCCGCCCATTTCATTCAGGCGAAATAGGTAACCTGAGAAGATTCCACAACTAAATAAAGAATAAAAGCAAGCATAGTGCTTTGGAGCCGCTTGGTGCGAGACTTCCTTAATGCCACTTGATTTTATAGACCATTTAATCCTTTCCGGATAGGTCTATATTCTCGTGGCAGTAGTCTACATCAAGTGGCTTTTTCTATTGTGTCCATCGGTTCCAAGAAAGGAACGAGATGGATATTTTTGATTGGCAGTGCCAAATAGCAAAATACCCGTAATCTCCGGATTTTTGACTCAACCTCAAAAATTCACAATTCAAGGAGATTACGAAAATGCAAAAAAAACTTAATACTGCACAGCAGGAGACTTTGTTTGCGTCTGAATGCAAACTGATAAATCTTAGATATGAATATCAAGGATATACTGGAACGGAAATTTGGGCGATTGTCAGTGAACTAAGTGAAAAAGAATTGTTTGAGAAGTATCCCGATGTTATCAGTCGGTATACTCCTTTTGTGCTTCTGTCAATCGAACAAGGTAAAGTGATCGACGAGTCATACCGTAACACGCACAAATATGAAATGCGGTGTAAGCGCACATATGATTTATACGATTACAAAGACGGCATTGCTGAATGCTTCCATAAGGAGTTGATTACGCCTTTCGTTGACAGCTTTGAACAGGAAGAATTAGACAAAGCAGCGAGAAAGCTGGAAAAAGAACGAATTAAGATGATAAAAAAAGTCAGAAAAGCGCTCGCTATGTTACAGCCAATTCAAAGAGAACGGTTATTGAAAAACATTATTAGAGGATTAAGTTCAAGAGAAATCGCCAAGGAGGAAGGTGTAAATTACAGCTCAGTGGACAAGTCAATCGCCGCCGCAAAGAAAAATTTCAAGAAATTTTATGAAAACCTCTGATTTTGGGTGTGCATTTCGGCACCCCTTGTGCAAATAAGTGAAAGGGCTGTTTCAATTCCGGATACGAAAAGACCTTTCCAGATTAAATAAAAGAGAGGTTTTCAAATATGCAGAAGAAAGAAATCAAGCGTGGCGACTTGTTCTACTATGATTTTGGAGAAAAGAAAGGTTCAATACAAAGCGGTGTTAGACCGGTTTTGGTTGTTCAGGCAGACTGCTATAATCAAAACGCTCCGACTGTGATTGTGGTCTGTCTGTCAACAGCCGTAAAGAAAAGATACCTTCCATCGCACATAGTTATCGGAGAGGATTTTGGTTTGAAAAAACCGTCAATGATTCTGTTGGAACAGATACAGACGGTAAGTAAAGAGCACCTCACCGACTACATCGGAAATGTAGATGATGAGCGTTTATGGAAGCGAATCAATATTACCCTAAAAAAGATTTTCGACCTGTGGTACTACAAGAAGGAAGAAAAAGAAGATATTCGCTGTCTGTGTCCAAAGTGCCTGAACGAATATCTGCACAATCCGAATTATATAGTACGGCGTGCTGATCCATTTGCGAAGATAAAAGAGAAATGTGACAAGTGCGGAGAAAGCGGCTGGGAGTACATTCTCTATGATAGGAGCGCTCCTGATAATCAGAGAGGTGGGCAGCGATGAGTCGGAGCGCAGAGAATATGAAAGAAGCAAAATACAACATTCCTTTATGGCATAAGCTGAACCTGACAATAGAGGAGGCTGCCGCATACTCCGGAATCGGCGTTCGTAAGCTGTATGATATGACTGGCTGTGAAGATTGTCCATTTGTGCTATGGATAGGTACAAGGCGATTGATAAAAAGGAAAGTGTTCGACGACTATATCGCTAAAATGTATTCCGTTTAAGTAGTATGTCAAATGTGCGATGAGCTAATTCGCATCATTGGCTTGTCGCACAGCTTCCTCTATGATTAGAGCATAACGAATTGGGAGGTAACGAGATGAGTTATGAAACTGAAAATGTCAAGACATCGAAATTTGACATTCCGGTATGGCACAAACTGAATCTGACGATTGAGGAAGCTGCTGCTTATTCTAACATTGGCATTCATAGGCTGTATGAGCTGACCGAACAAGAAGATTGTCCATTTGTGCTATGGATTGGGAGTCGAAGGGTAATCAAAAGAAAATCCTTCGATGAGTATATTGAAAAAATGAGTTCCGTTTAAGAAGCACCATATGAGGAGGGAGATAAATGGACGAAGATATTTTGAGGTATAAAGACAAATTGATGGAAAAAGCAAAAGCTATCCCTATATGGGAAAGAGGTTGCCTGACGGTTGAAGAAGCAGCGGCTTATTCTAACATCGGCAGAAAGAAACTGCGGAGCTTATTAAATATGAAAAAGTGTCCGTTTGTTCTATCTGACGGTAAGCAGTTACTGGTAGTAAGAGAAAAGCTGGACGAGTATATCAGCAAACACAAGAAAATTTAGATTACGGAGGTTTAGATTATGCCAAGGACAAAGAGAAAGGACAAAGCGAGAGTAGTCCTGAAAACAGGTGAAGGTCAGCGTGAGAATGGCACATACTTTTTTCGTTGGACGGACAAAAAAGGTAGCCGTCACTATGTGTATGCTAAAACACTTGATGAGCTTCGCTATAAGGAAGAACAAATAGCAAAAGACAAGAGTGACGGAATTAAAGCTGAAGCACGATATACGACTCTTAACGATTTGTTTGACTTGTGGATTGTACTGAAGCGTGGTCTTAAAAATAACACCTTTGAGAATTATAAGTATATGTACGAAACTTTTGTCCGTCCGACTTTTGGAGAACGAAGGATTTCAACGCTGAAGAAGTCCGATATTAAAAGGTATTATAACTCCCTTGTTGATGAAAGGTGTTTGAAACCATCGACAATAGATAGTATCCATACGGTTCTCCATCAGGTGTTAGATATGGCGGTAGACGACGATTACATCAGAAACAACCCGTCTGATAAGGTCTTGAAAGAATTGAAGCAATCGCTTGCTATAAGAACTGAAAAGCGTAGGGCACTTACAAGGTCAGAGCAAGAGCTGTTTTTGAGTTATCTCCGAAACACCCCATCAGCACAGCACTGGTATCCGGTATTCGCAGTAATGGTCGGAACTGGATTGAGAGTGGGAGAAGTAACCGGATTAAGATGGTGTGACATAAATTTAGAGGAAGGCGTTATCGATGTGAATCATACGCTGGTCTATTATGAGCACAGAGCAGAGGATAGCAAGAGGGGCTGTTATTTTAATGTGAATACCCCTAAGACTCCAGCGAGCAACAGACAGGTTCCAATGCTGGATTTTGTGAAAGAAGCTTTCCAAATGGAAAAGCACAATCAGGAACTTCTGGACTTGCATTGTCAGGTTACGATAGATGGTTATTCAGACTTCATTTTTATCAATCGCTTTGGTCAGGCTCAACATCAGGGAACATTAAATAAGGCACTCCGACGAATTATACGAGACTGTAATGATGAGCAGCTTGTTAAAGACGAAAACGCAGAGACACTTTTGCCACACTTTAGCTGCCATTCACTCCGCCATACATTTACTACCAGAATGTGTGAAGCGGGCGTAAATGTTAAGGTCATTCAGGACACACTCGGACACAAGGATATTGCTACAACATTGAACATTTACACCGATGTCACGAAGGAATTGAAGCGTTCAGAGTTTGAAGGTCTTGACTTATACTTCAAAAACAAGTAAAATATAAAAAAGCTCTAATATTCTCTTACGATGAGAGCATTAGAGCTTTTTCGATACTCGGAATCTTTTATATTTTTAAGGGTTACACCACTTACACCAATTTTTACACCAACCCGTACACAATCAACACCGATTTACACGCAAGTACATCTTCTGTAATACGGCGTAAATAAGGAAGTGAAAAAGGGCGTAAGTATATGTAAGCGATTGCCTTTAAGCTATCGTTCGTCCCCACAATGAAGAGCCTTGATAAGTAAAATTTACACAACAAAAAGGAGCCGACATAAGCCGACTCCTTTATTTTTATTGATTTTTATTCACTATCAGCATTATCAGCCATTTCCTTGAGTATCCTCTCCTGCTCTTCCATAAGCTTTATAAGCTGAGCTAGGGACTCGTTTGAACTCTTGTAAGACCTTTCTTCACCCGAAGAATACGAAGGACCCGAAGACTTTGAAGTCTTTGAAGGCGTTGACGCCATCTCCTTTGCAGCTTCAGATACAACCGCTGCCTTTGGCTGTTCAGACGATGATGTCAGCGGCTGAGGCTTCAATGCTTTCTCTGCTGCAATTTCCGTCTTTGGAACAGCCTCCTGTGCAGGTATCTTTTCCGGGCTCTGAGAATAAACCGGCCTTTCAGTGCGTTCGGACCTTTCCTGTTTCCTGACCCTTTGCTCAACAGGCTTTGCGACCCTCTGAGGAACTTTGCTTTCATCTCTTACGACTCTCTGCGCAACCCTCTGTTCCGTACCTCTCTGTTCCGTGCCTCTCTGTTCAGACGGTCTGCGCTTTCTCAGCTGATCCTTATTAACAGGATTCATAAGTCTTGTAGTCTCTTCAACTCCGCTCTGCACAGATCCTTCCCTGTGAACGCCATGCTCCTGTTGTTCGTGTTGTCCGAAAATAAATTCGTCAATGGTAACGGGAGTTTTGTGACTTCCAAGCTGAGCAGGATTCAAAGGCGATTTTGCGGCGTTCTCAGCCGCCCTCATTTTCCTGCGGTATTTGGCGTTTCTCGCTTCCTTTTCGGCTTTCTTTGAATACATTCCGATAATAAGCTCGCATACGAGAAGAATAAGTATCGGAACGACTACAAGGGTAGCCATGCCCTGATAAGAGGTAATAAATCGAATTACCGCACCTGCCGTCCTGTCAAAGGAAACAGCCTGACCAACAAGATTTTTTGCGGGAATGTCAATAAGTCTCTCCGGGTCGTTGTCAAAAAAAGCTTGATATACCACTGTTTTTGTGTTTGGGATAATGTCTGCAAGACGAAGAACGGCGGTTCCGTACCCCTCAACATTTTCACAAAGAATAGCGTCGCCTATATCTTCAGCAGAAGGACTGTAGTTTTTTGCAATGACAAGAGAACCCTCCGGCACAGCCTCTCCCATTCCTTCCTCGTCCATTACATAAACGCTGTATCCGAATGCGCTTGGGGTAACGTCGGAATTTTTAAAAATCATGGACGTAACAATAAGTCCTGCAATTATTATAAGAATTATCACTATAAAGAAGATCCACACTGTTCTTCCTAAATTTCTTTTTTTTGTTCTATTCATTTTAAAGACGCCTCCACAAAAAATTTCACCACGGTGACAAGCACTCAAGGGATAGGTTTCTGCTTTTCCTTTGTTCTTTATTTTTTCTGTATATGAACACAACTATTCTGATATATTATAACACATTTCTTCTTGAATTTCAAACCCTTTTGTCAAACTTTTTGGATATTCTGCTGAAAAATCGAACAAAAACTATATTTTCAGCGATTTCAATAAAAAAACTGCAATTTTTTTGTCACTTTTACTGTTTGGGATTTACAAAACCCTGCCAAAGGGTTATAATAGTATCATAATATAACCAAGTCGCCGATGTCCCCCTGCCGAGTATTCGGCAGGTCTGCCTAAACGGCAGGTCTTGCTGATTATTCAGCAGACATCCTTATCAAGCTTTGCGACGATTTAAAAAAGGAGATTCGTCATGAATTTATTTAATACAGCAATTTCGTTAATTGTTTCAGGTGTGGCTTTTGCAGGAATTTCAGCCGTGCTTTCAAATACCATGATAACCGTAAAACGCTTTGACATCAAAGACGACAGACTTCCCGAAAATATGCGGGAGCTTAAAATTCTTCATCTTTCAGACCTTCACAGAAAGAAATTCGGCAAGGACTATAAAGAGCTTTTTGAAAGGATACCAAAGGAAAATTACGACATGGTCTGCTTTACGGGAGACCTTATGTCAAGGACCGAAACCGATTTTACACAAAAGGCAGTGTTTATAAAAAAGCTTGTAAGAATTGCCCCGGTTTATTTTGTAATGGGAAATCACGAGGCGGATAACATGGAAAGCTACGAAAAACTCAAGGACCTGCTTTTAAACTGCGGAGTTTGTGTTCTTGACAACAGACGCACTGAATTTACAAAAAACGGACAAAGCATAACCATAAGCGGATTTGCCCTTGGAAAAGATTTTTACAGAAACCGTGACGGAAGCTTTTCGCCCCTTCCCAGACCCGACCTGAAAAATATAACAGATATGCTTGGTGAAAAGCCTCAGGGCTTTGAAATCCTCCTTTCCCACAACCCTCTTTACGCCGCCGCTTATAAGTCCTACGGGGCTGAGCTTGTACTGAGCGGACATATTCACGGAGGAGCGATAAGACTTCCCTTTGTGGGCGGAGTTTTATCGCCGGAGCGTAAATTCTTCCCTGAATATTCCGCAGGGCTTTATAAGCTTGGAAACACAAATATGATAGTTTCAAAAGGTTTAGGAAAACTAAGGCTTTTTAACTGCTCCGAAATAGCGGTAGTCACAGTTTCAAATAATCAAGACAAGTCAGAAAGGACAAAACCATGACAGTTTCTGAAACGCAAAACCCAAGGCTTCCTTTTCTTCGTGAAAAAACAGCAAAGCTTACCCTTTCTCCGGGCTGTTACATTATGAAGGACAAGGAAGGAAAGATAATTTATATCGGAAAGGCAAAAGTCCTGAGAAATCGTGTTACAAGCTATTTCAGAAAAGGCGCAGACCATCTTCCCAAGGTTGCAAAAATGGTGTCCCTTGTGTACGATTACGATTTTATTGTTACAGACAGCGAGTTTGAAGCGTTGGTGCTTGAATGTTCTCTTATAAAGCTTCACAAGCCCAAATACAACATTCTCTTAAAGGACGACAAAGGATATAGCTATATCAAGGTTTCAAACGAGCCTTACCCGCGGATAACCTACGCCTTACAGCGTGAAAACGACAAAGCTGAATATATCGGCCCTTACACAAGCGGATATACCGCAAAGCAGGCTGTTGTTGAGGCAAACAAGGTCTTTATGCTTCCGACGTGCAAAAAGAAATTTCCTCAGGAATTCAACAAGTCCCGTCCCTGCCTTAATTTCTTTATAAAGCAGTGCATGGGAGTTTGTATGGGAAATGTTACTCAGAAAGAATATCTGGATACGGTTTCACAAGCTGTGGAATATATAAAAAGCGGCTCAAAGGTTTCGGTGGAAAGCCTGACAAAGGCAATGGAAAAGGCTTCTGACGAGCTTGATTTTGAGCTTGCGGCAAAGCTTCGTGACAGGATAAACGCCATTAAAAATGCGTCGGAAAGCCAGAAAATCTTTGATGAAAACCTAAAAAGTGCGGATTTTGTGGGCATTTCAATAAACGGAGATCACGCCTGTGCCTCTGTTCTTATGTACCGGGGAGGAAAGCTTTACGACAAAGCGGACCATTTTCTCGGCGAAACGGAAGAAGCGGAGAGCTTAAGAGAAAATTTCCTTTTGCAGTATTACTCAGACCCCGACAGGATACCCAGAGAAATCTACCTTGACGGCGAAATACCCGATATCGAGATGACCGAACGTTTTTTCAGAGAAAAAGCGGAGCGTGCAGTGACCGTTTCTGTTCCGAAGCGCGGAAGTCATCTTCGCCTTGCTACGCTTGCAAAAAGCAACGCAAGCGAATATCTTTCCATGAAGGTAGGCAGAACAGGAAAGGAAATACAGGCTCTTGAAGAGCTTGCCAAAGCCCTCGGACTGTCAAAGCCGCCTCTTTATATCGAATGTTACGACATTTCAAACCTTGCTTCTTCAGATATGGTAGCGGGAATGGTAGTTTACGAAAACGGACGTCCCAACAAAAAGCTTTACCGTAAATTTTCTATCAAAACCGTTGCGGAGCAAAACGACTATGCTTGTATGCAGGAGGTAATAGAGAGAAGATTTGAAAATTACTATAAGGGCGAGGACGAAAGCTTTACCCATCTTCCCGACCTTATATTTCTTGACGGAGGAAAAGGTCATGTCAATGCCGTTTCCCCCGTTCTTGAGAAAATGAATATAGACGTTCCGCTGTACGGACTTGTTAAGGATTCAAAGCACCGCACAAGAGCCATTGCCACCGGGGGCGGAGAAATTTCAATCTCTAAAAACCGGATGGCGTTTGCCCTTATTACCGCAATTCAGGACGAAGTCCACAGATTTTCCGTCGCTTATCAGGCAAAGCGACACAAAAAATCCACCTATCAGATGGAACTTACATCTGTTAAGGGCATAGGCGACGCAAAAGCGAAAAAGCTTATCCTTCAATTTAAAACTATTGAAAATCTTAAAAACGCAACAGTTGAAGAGCTAAAGACCGTCGCAGGCATTTCAATTGAAACGGCAGAAGAATTATATAAGGTAATACACGACTACGATTAGACCATTTGCGGAGGTGGTTGAAATGACTGAAAAGGACAGGCTTTGCGCCTTTGAAAAAATGTACTGCGAAATATATGAGCTTTATGAAAACGGCAGGAAGGAAATTGAAGATCTGAAGGCTCAGAACAAGGAAAAAACATACAGATTCAAAGAGCTTGCAGGGCAACAGCTTTTAAGAAATTACGTTATTAAGCTTTACGAACAATACGGGCTCAGCGAAAAACAGAAAGGAAGATAAAATTGTCGTGGTTTTTGGATTATATTTCGGGGTTTGACAGAAAAGGCAAGCCTCTTTCAGACCTTTCACGGGCAGAACATCTCATGAAGCTTGTGGGAAGTCCTCATAAGGAGCTGAAGTTTATTCACGTTGCGGGGACAAACGGGAAAGGCTCGGTATGCCAGTATTTAAGCGAAATTTTACAGCAGTGCGGACTAAAGACCGGGCTTTTTACCTCTCCTTATTTAATTGAATACAGCGACAGAATCAAAATCAACGGCAAAAACATTCCGCAAGCCGACCTTGAAAGGGTTGTCGAAAAGCTTAAACCTCTGATTGAATCCTCCCCTTTGAAAAATGACTTTTCCCAGTTTGAAATAACCCAGGCCGTTGCCTTTACATATTTTAAGGAGCAAGCAACGGACGTGGCGGTGCTTGAAACGGGAGTGGGCGGACTTCTTGACTGCACAAATGTGGTAACTCCTCTTTTGTCGGTAATAACCTCGATTTCCCTTGACCATACGGCGATTTTGGGAGATAGTATTCCTCAGATAGCTTTTCAGAAAGCGGGAATAATCAAAGAAAACCGCCCCTGCGTTTTAAGCTGTTCAAACGCAGCTGAGGCGGCTGATGTGGTAAAGAAAACCGCCGCCGAAAAAAAATCTCCCCTTATTATACCTGATATGAAAAGATGTAAAATCATTTCCTCCTCTGTTTCCGGAAGCGAATTTGAGTACAAAGGTGAAATTTATATAATTTCCATGCCGGGAGTTCACCAGATAGAAAACGCACTTTGCGCAATCGAAGCCTGCAATATACTTAAAAACAGGTTTGAAATCCCGGCAGACGCAGTAAAAGTCGGTCTGGAAAGGGCAAAGCTTATCGGCAGAACTGAAATAGTCGGTAAAGACCCTTTGACTATTCTTGACGGGGGACACAATCCGGACGGAATGGCAAAGCTTGCAGAGGTTTTAAAAAACGTTCCCAAGCCTGTTGTTGCGGTAATTGGTATGCACCGTGACAAGAACGTCAGGACCGCCGTTAAAAATCTTTTGGGAGCTGTTGACTTATTTATTACTGTTGACGGTTTTTCCTTTCTTGACGAGGATAAATATAAGCTTGCCGAAATTATCTCTTCCCAAGGGGGAAACGCCCAAGTGGGAAGCGACGACATATTTTCGGACATAAAAAAGGCAAGGGAACTTTCGCAATCAGGAACGGCTCTCATCTGCGGATCTTTGTACCTTGCGGCATTTTATCACACCGGTCACAGACAGCCTGAAAAGTAATTCATCCGCCTTTCAAAGATAGCGGTTACCGCCATAAAAAACCAAGCTCTCCTTTACGAATAAAAAGGAGAGCTTTTTTGCATCTGTTATTTACTTGTCATGTCTGTCCTTGGCTGAGAAGTAGAAGATATTCTTTGCTGTCTGAATAATAACAGTAGGCGCTGCGGCTAATATAAGAAGCCACAAAAGCATTGTTTTAGGAAGCGTAACGATTCCGAATACTCCGTGGATAGGAGTGATAAAGAACGCACAGCAAAGGAAAATAATTCCCGCAAAGAACGCTACAAGGCTGAACGGGTTCGATCTGAAGCCAAGAACGTTTATCGGCTTTGCCCCTCGGCAGTTGAAGCAGTGGAAAAGTCTTGCAAGACAAAGTGTTCCGAACGCCATTGTGCTTGCGGCAACAGATCCTATTGTGTTTCCGATATAGAAAGCGGCAATGGTTGAAATTGAAATGAGAACGCCTATAACTCCCGTTGTCATAAGAGTGCTTTTGTCAAGTATGCTGTCGTTTGTGCCTCTCGGCTTCTGGTCAAGAAGGTTTCTGTCGGGTTTTTCCATACTTATTGCAATTGCGGGAAGAGAGTCGGTAAGAAGGTTGATAAACAAAAGCTGAACCGCTGTAAAGGGAGCGGAAAGACCTAAGATAACGTTCCACAAAACGGCTATTATTCCTGCAAGGTTTCCTGTAAGGAGGAACTTTATGCTGTTTTTGATGTTTGCATAGATGCTTCTTCCGTTTGCAACAGACTTGATAATAGTCGCAAAGTTGTCGTCTGTCAGTATCATTGAAGCCGCGTCCTTGCTGACCTCTGTTCCTGTAATGCCCATCGCAACGCCAACGTCAGCCTTTTTAAGGGCAGGCGCATCGTTTACTCCGTCTCCGGTCATCGCAACAATGTGTCCAAGTTCCTGCCACAAGGTAACTATTCTGATTTTGTGTTCGGGGCTTACTCTTGCGTAAACCGAAACATTGGGAAGAACTTTTATAAGCTCCTCGTCAGTCATTGATTCAAGCTCCGCTCCGTCAAGGGCAATATCCCCCTCTTTGAATATACCTATCTCTTCAGCGATCGCAGTAGCGGTTATCTTGTGGTCGCCGGTTATCATAACAGGCTTGATACCCGCTCTTATACAGTCCGCAACAGCCGCCTTGCTTTCCGGTCTGGGCGGATCTGTCATTGCGGTAAGACCTATAAACGTAAAGCCGTCCTCGTCTGAAAGCTCAAGGCGTTTTTCGCTGTCAAACACTCTTTTTGCAAAGCAAAGCACTCTCATTCCCTTTTGTGAATAAAGAAGATTCTGCTCGCTTATCGCCTTGATATCTTCGGGAGTGATATCCTTTTCAACGCCGTTTACCTGTATTTTAACAAGACTGCCGACAAGATTGTCAACAGCTCCCTTTGTGTACATAACGTACTTTGAGCCTACCTTGTGAAGGGTGCTCATAAGCTTTCTGTCGCTGTCAAAGGGGATTTCCGAAAGTCTTGGGTAGGCTTCTCTTATATAATCGCATTTCTGCTTGCCGAAATAATCGATAAGAGCGGTTTCAGTAGGGTCGCCTATAGTTTTTGAGCCGTCTGCCGGAAAAGCCGCGTCGTTACAAAGGTTCATTGCAAGCATCATATCGTTTTCCATTGAGTTGTCGTAATCCTCAGCCTTCACGCTTGCGGCATTTGAATATATGGCTCTTACCGTCATTTTGTTCTGGGTAAGAGTTCCCGTCTTGTCCGAACAGATAACAGACACACAGCCGAGTCCTTCGACTGCTTTAAGGTCCTTGATAACGGCGTTTTCCTTAGCCATTTTCTGAGTTCCTATTGCAAGAGAGATTGTAACGATAGAGCTTAACGCTTCAGGAATTGCGGCAACGGCAAGAGCCACCGCAAACATAAGAGCGTCAAGAATTTCCTGTCCTCTCAAAACGGAAAGAATAAGAACAACAGCGCAGATTATCATAATTGCAATGGAAAGGGTCTTTGAAAATTTATCAAGGCTTTTCTGAAGAGGCGTTCCCTTTGACTCGGCCTTGTTTATCATTGTGGCAATCTTGCCGATCTCGGTATCCATTCCCGTCGAGGTGACTACCATCGTTCCTCTTCCGCCGGTAATAAGCGAACCCGAATATATCATGTTCAGCCTGTCGCCGAGCATTATCTCTCCCTGCTTGTCAATCGGGTCGGCATTTTTAAGAACGCTGTCGCTTTCGCCTGTAAGGGAGCTTTCATTTGAAGCAAGGCTTGCGCTTTCAATTATTCTTCCGTCCGCAGGAGCCACATTTCCTGCCTCAAGAAGCAAAATATCTCCCTTAACGACTTCCCTTGCGGGAATTTCAACGATTCCGCCGTCACGCATAACCTTAGCATTAGGAGCGGACATTGCCTTGAGTGCGTTAAGTGATTTCTGAGCCTTGAAATGTTCAACCGTTCCGATTACTGCGTTTAAAACGATAACACATATGATAACAATTGCACTTTCAACATTGCTTGTTACCATTGACAAAAGTGCGCAGACAATAAGGATAAAAACCAGAAGGTCTGCAAACTGCTTGAAGAAAACCTTTATGACTCCGTCCTGTTTTCCTTCGGCAATCTCGTTGTAGCCGTACTTTTCAAGTCTTGACTGAGCCTCTTGTGAAGAAAGTCCCTTCACATCTGTTTCAAGTTCAGCCACAGACTGTTGGGCACTAACTCTGTAATAATCCATTTTTACCTCTCCTTAAATACTAAAATGACCCATCTGCCTGCGTTTTATGCAGGTTGTTGCAGCAAAGGCAATAAAAAAAGACTTTTACTGCACCAGAAAAGCACAATAAAAGTCTTGCTGTCAGTTTAAAATAACCGAGTGCGGCACGGGCATTATAAACCGTATTGACGTTACCGCACGCTTTAAAAAAGCCGCTACTCCCTTTTATTACAAAAACATTATATCACAAACCAAAGAAATGTCAAGAGGTTTATATTATTTTTAACACTTTTCACAAACCAAAAAGAAATATTGATGAAAATTTTGTGATTCCCCTTTACGAAACCGAAAAAACAGGTTAAAATGTAATTATAAAAAAACAAAGGAGAAACATCATGGCAGATACATTGACAGAAATTGAAAGAATAACAGGTTATCGCATTGACGGAAGCATACTTGGGCTGTTAAAATCAAATGCAGAATCTATGCGCCTTTTAATGACCCAGTACAGATGCGCCATTATGGAGATAGAAACCAAGTTCAAGGTTTTAAACGAGCAGTTTTCCCTGACAAACGAGCGCAACCCTATCGAAACCATAAAAACCCGTCTTAAAAGTCCCGAAAGCATCATTGAAAAGCTTAACAGGAGAGGGCTTGAGCTTTCCGTTGACTCAATCGAAAAAAACCTTAACGACGTTGCGGGAATAAGGGTCATCTGTCCTTTCGTTGACGACATATACATTCTTTGCGACTGTCTTTTAAGTCAGGACGACATAAAACTTATACGAAAAAAGGACTACATAGAAAATCCGAAGCCAAACGGCTACAGAAGTCTGCATCTTATTATTGAAGTGCCTATTTTCCTTGCCGAGGAGAAAAAGCACATGAGGGTTGAGGTGCAACTAAGAACCATTGCAATGGATTTCTGGGCAAGTCTTGAACACAGGCTGAGATACAAGAAAAATCTTCCTCAAGACCTTGCGGAACAGCTTGCTTTTGAGCTTAACCAGTGCGCACAGATAAGTTCTACCCTCGACTACCGTATGGGAATAATCAAGGACAGGATAGAAAAGGAAAAAGCCTCTGACTAAAAGCAGGCATAACCCTACAGTTCTCCGGCGATTTTTATTATTCTTTCCGTAGAATGTCCGTCACAGCTTGCGCAGTATTTCTCGGCAAGCCTACGGCTTTTTTCGCTTTTTCTTCCGTAAGCGTCCATACAGGCTGAGTAAAGCTTGTCCGGATCTGTTACGACCTCTCCGGCTTCGCTTATATCCATGTACAGTCCCCTGCCTTGGGTATATTCCTTAAAATCGGGAGCGTAGATTATCATTGGCTTACCATAAAAAGCATATTCAAAGCAAAGAGAAGAATAATCCGTTATGAGAATGTCCGCACAGGCAAAAAGTCTGTATGTGGGCATTTTGCAGTTTGTAAGGCTTTCTTTCATATGAGGATGAAGCTTTATTATCACTGCCCAGTCGTCGGGAAGCTTTTTTATAAGCTCTTCAATTCCTTTTTCCCCTACAAGCCTTGCCTGAGAAGCGTTGCCTCTGAAGGTGGGCGCCCAGAGTATGAGCTTTTTGTTTCTGAACTCCGGATAACCGTCATAAAGCTCTTTTTTGCAGGAATTTTCAAATTCCCTGTCGAAAAATCTGTCCGTGCGACTGACGCCTGTGGCTTTAACAATTTCCTTCTCCTTATCCCCAAGTCTGAAAGCTTTTTGAAACACGGGAACACAGCATGGCGCGCTTACGGTTATAAGGTCGATATTTTTCGTGACGCTTCCGTGGTAAAGGGAGGAGATATCTTCTTTTGCGTCGTAAGCAAATTTCTTTAACATCCCGCAGGAATGCCAGAGCTGTATGACCTTTGTTCCTTTTCTTTTACCGCATGATGTAACGGGAAGAAAATAGTTGCATATATAGACGTATTCCGCCGTGGCGTAATCTGCCATAAACCCTGTAAGGAACTTGAAAAGTCCGAAAAAAGATAGCTTTCTTATGTCCTTGACCCAAAGCCGTACATCATAACCCTTTTCCAAATAATTTTTATAAACAAGCTCCATACTGTCGGGAAGATCGTCTGTGTTTGAGTCGGCAAAAATCACCCTTCCGGGAACTATCGGCTTAAATGTGGATATCTTATAAATAAAAGGCAGATAGACCTTGTTCAGAATATTTTTAAGCCGTTGTTTTATACTGTTTTTCATTTTTGTTTGCCCTCCTTCATGGGGTATCCTCAGAAAAGTATAGCACTTTCCCTTAAAAAAGTAAACAGAAAATGAAAGCAACAGGCATGATTTTTACACCTTGCCGCAAAATCACGCCGCCTCTTCAGCAGGTTTCACAAAAGGTTGACACAATCCGAACAGAAATAACAACAAATTCAGGCTCGCAGTCTCGCTTTTGCGTTTGCCTAATTAAAACCCCGGTTCATTTACTGAATCGGGGGTTTTTGACGGACTGAGCCGTAAACTTACTATTGGTTGATTTTTGCTCCGCAGTTTCGGCAGAATTTTGTTCCCGGTCTGATTTCTGTTCCGCAGGCAGGGCAGAAGTCCGCAGAAGTCTGCGCTTCAGATGCGGGTTTGACCTCCGGCTGAGGATTGACCTCAGGCTGAGGCGACTGAATTACAGCTTCATCAGAAGCCTGTATAACGGAAGTTACCGGAGCCGACGCCGGGACAGCGCTCTCGGCAGGAATAACCTTTATTTCCGGCTCAGCCTTGGCAGGCTGAGCGACAGTGACAGGCTGTGCCGTCTGAGCGGTGAATACTACTGCCTTTGAGCCACCGGCTTTGATGGCAAGTCCCAGTCCTGCAAGAAAAACAAGAAATGCGGCAAGTCCGGGAGCAAGGTATGTTATCATAAGATTTGCTCTTCTGAAAATATCCCCGTCGCTGAACCCTGTAAGATCAAAAATACCCGAATCAAGCTTGACAGCAAAGTTAAGTACAGGAACAACCATTGCCGAAAGTCCTGCGAACATTGTCAGGATCCCTGTCTTTGCGCCGACCGACGGCTTTCCCGCTCCCGCAGCGTAAAGGATCATGGCAAAGAATGTAAAGACGAACATAAACGCCGAAAAACCGTAAATATCAAAGAAACTCCCATTGTTTTCAAGAAGGACATAGTCCCGATTGGGATTTTCAAAAACATTATCGTATATTTCTTTCGCAATAAATTCCTGAGCGGCGGCGACTGCCGAAATGAGAAACGCTATTACCATCATTACAAGGGGAAAACCTCTTGTGCTTGTCAGCTTGATTTTCATAAAACATCTTTTCCTTTCAACTCTTTTGCGCGCTGAAAAAACGCACCTTTCGTTTTTATGATAACCGATTTCAAAGATTCTGTCAACGATTATTTTGTCGAAGCAGTTTTATTTATTATTATATTTATGATCTTTCCGTTTTTGTACTCGAAAATAAATATTAGCACAAGAGCTAATATTCCGCAGACGGAAATTATTATCGCCTGTGTAAGATATCCTGGCCAGAATTTCATGGTAACGGTATGCTCTCCCGGGGAAAGATTTATTGCAATAAGGCTGTCAAGAGTCTTTACAGGGGTCACTTCTTTTCCATCAACTTCTATGGTCCAGCCCTCCTCATAGGGAATAGTTGTAAATAGCATCTGATTTTCCTTTGCAGTAACAGTTCCCTCAAGGTATGTGTCGCTGTATTCGGTAAGCTCCCATGTTCTTTCTTTCATCTGAGAAATTGCATTTTCAAAGGCATTGTAATTAAAAGTGCAGAAAAGCTCATCCATCCAGTAGGCTTCGTAATCGTCTGTCAATACCGATATTCTTACCCTTACGGAATCTCCTGTCTTAAACTGTCCAAGCTCCATTATTGAATAATCGTCGCCTGTAAAGAATGAACCCACATAATCAAAATCTCCGCTGTCCTCAGGAACAAACCCCTCAGATGAGGAAGCCACCCACACGTTTACCTTTCTTTCATATCTTGTAGGAAGAAACATATAAAGAGGTGAATCGGACGTCATTGTGAAGTTGTAATCAATATGACATTCGCCGTAATTTCTGTCGGTAAACTCGTATTTTGTGTGATTGTCGCTTACGGTAACGATACTCATGTTTTCGGTATCCGTAGATTCGGGATATACCCTCTCAAAATATTGAGTATCCGAGCTGTCGTCAAGAATATAATTCAGAAGGTTGTTTTGGTTTGTAAAGGGGTCGTAGGGGTCAAGGACAAGCCTTGATATCCTTCTGCTTGCAGTCATTCCCATTGCAAGAGCATATGGGTTTTCATAGACTTCAATATCGCAAAGGGTTTCCCCCAGGGAATATTTCAAATTGTATTCCGTGGGAATAAACTCCTGCGAGCGGTAATCGTCGTCCTGTCTGTTCATAAGATATTTAATGTTAAATACTGCGTCCGTAATAGGAGTCGCCCCGTCGTATTTAGTGTAGTGCCCTCCGTATGCATAGCCTAAATATTTAAGCATTGTAAGAACAGGAGCGTTCATTGTCGAGCTTGAATGGGAAATTCCTGCATAATTTGTTCCCATAGGGTCGTTTACGGTTCTGTGGAAAGTGGCTTCCATGCGGTAAAACCCCTCGTTTTCATCTTTTACCTTGTTTACAACGCTCCTCAGCTGACGCATATACGGAGCATAGCTATTGTAGGTTGAATAAGACAGACCGGTATAGCCCTCTATATCGGGATTAATTCCGCTGTCGTTCTTAACGAAGGTGTCGAGGGTGTTTGCAAAAAGCTCGGCACAAACGCAGCCTATCATTATGACCGCAGCAATTTTTGAACCCTTGAGTCTGATTATCGTAACAAGGATATAAAAAACCGCAACAGCGATTATTCCAAGAGTTATCCCTTGGATAACGTTTATTTCCTCGCCGTCCTCAAGAACAGTCCTAAACGGCTTGAGAAATTCAAATTCACAGCTTTCAAGATACATTATACAGGCAAACAATCCGAAGAGCGTTCCGCCCATTGCTTTGGTAGATACTCCCTCAAGGTTTTCGTAGGTTCTTGCCGCCATAACAAGCAAAACCGCGCTGAAGCAGAAGGAATATCTGAAGGGCAGCCAGTTTGGCACCTGAAATCCGTGCCATGCCATATCGATAGGAGCTATCCACATACAAATTATAAGAGCAAGAGTCAGAAGCCCTGCGCCTATCTTTTCTTTCAGCTCAATCTTTGAATTGAGAAAATAAAGAGGAACAAGAAGAAGGGTGAGAGTTCCGCAATATATCATTGGAAGTCCCGACGGATACACGGTGTCATAACTCAAGGGAAAAAGCTTTGCTAAAAATTCCGTCAGGGTAAACTGAGTCCTTGCGGAAAAATCCGGATCGGTAAATTCGAATTTTCCGAGCTTTAACGAATTATACACAGGTATAAGCACGATAGCTGCGCACATTACGGCCACGACTGCACTTACAAAGAATTTAAGGCATACTGTGATAAAATTGTCCGGAATAATTTTATCCTTTCTTGTAAGGCATACAAAAACAAAATAAAGGGCTGTGAAAAAGCCGATCATGTAGCCTATATAAAAATGTGCAATGAACATAAGTCCAAGAGGAATGGTAAGAGGCAGCACCTTTCCGTCTTCAACAAGCCTGTGAACTCCCCACATGATAAGAGGAAGATAAATAAGTCCGTCAAGCCACATGGGGTCCATAAACTGAACCGTCATATAAGACATAAGAGAGTAAAGAAGTGAAAATGCCACAAGTCCCGAAGGCTTTTTTATTCCTATCTTTTTAAGGAAGAACATAAATGTAACAGACGCCGTTCCTACCTTTGCAAGTATCATTACAAGAACGGACGTAGGCATTATCGCCCTTGGAAGAAGGCATATTATAAGCATAAACGGACTTGCAAGATAATAAGCAAAAATTCCGAAAAGTTCTCCCGAAAGGTTTCTCGACCAGCTGTATATAAGACTTCTTTCACCGTAAAACGCGTCGTGAAGAAGCTCGTAATAATAAACGTACTGTCCGTTCAGGTCAAGAACAAGAGCGGATTCTTCCCCAAATGGATATACTCCGAAAACGCCGTAAGCCGCAAAAGCTATCCCTATTGAAAGGAAAAACACAAGAAAATACAGCTTCTTGTCAAAGCACCTGTTCAAAAGACGTTTTGCAAAGGAGCTTTCTCCTTTAAGGATGCCTTTCGGAGGGACAGAGGCTGCCCTTACCTTAATTTTAGTCATCTTTGTTTTTTCCTTTCTCAGTTTTTTTATTTAAAACGTCCATAACAATATATCTTGGACGGCGTTTTATTTCCTCGTAGATTTTAGAAAGATAGTAACCGATAATACCTAAGCTGAACATAATTATACTGCTTGTTAAAAGAAGCAGCATAATTACTGTTGTAAAGCCTTCACGGGCGTTTCCCGCAATATAATTGTAAAGGGTATTCGCTCCAAGCACAAGCGACATTACAAATAGTATTGCCCCGCAGGCGGTAACTATCTGCATCGGTGCGCTTGTAAATGATGTAATTGAACTTACAGCGTATCTTACAAGAGATTTAAAAGACCATTTCGATTTTCCGCTGTATCTGTCCGCCACCTCGAAATAGACCTTTTCTGTTTTAAATCCAACCCAGCTTGAAAGAGCCCTGAAAAATGTAAGTCTTTCGGGCATTTCGTTAAGCGCGTCAACAACCTTTCTGTCAAGAAGCCTGAAATCGGAAGCTCCCGTCATGTCAAGTCCTGAGGCTTTCTTTATAAGCTTGTAAAAAAGCTTTGAAAAACCGCCGTATACCGCGCTTTCCTTTCCTCTGTACGTTTTCACTCCTTCAACAACGTCCGCTTGTCCGCTTTTCCATATGTCGTACATTTTTATTATAGTTTCCGGAGGGTGCTGAAGATCGCAGTCCATAATTACCGCACAGTCCCCGCAAGACGCTCTTAGCCCTGCAAAGATTGCGGATTCCTTGCCGAAATTTCTTGAAAAATTTACCGAAACAATCCTTTTGTCTTTCATGGAAAGCTCACGCATTTTTTCCCATGTTTTATCCTTTGAGCCGTCGTTTACAAAAACAATCTCAAAATCTATTGAATTTTCATCAAGTATTCTGGTTACAACGCCGGCGGTATTCTCGATATTTTCCTCTTCGTTGTAGCTTGGAATAATTACAGAAAGCATGGCTTTTACCCTTTCAGATATTTTAATACCTATTTGAATATACATAGTTTATTATACAACACCCCTTTTATTTTGTCAACAATTCTGAATTACCCCCTTTGCAATTTGATGTATTTGCTCTTTATTGAAGTTAAAAAAATATAGTTACAGTAGTCATGAAAAGTTAATTCATTAGCCATAAATATATGTTAAAATCCTCTTGTATTTATATGTTATGATTTTTTTAGTCACAAACGGAGGGTATATGTTCTTTTACGAAACTCATATGCACACATCCGAAGGTTCTGCCTGCGGTTTTGCGTCAGGCGCTATGCAGGCAAGGCACTACAAGGCTCTCGGGTATGACGGGATAGTTGTAACCGACCATTTTTTCAACGGAAATTCACGAATAAACGTTGATTTTCCCTTTGAAAGCTGGGAAAGAAAAATCGATCTTTTCTGCAAAGGTTACGAAAACGCTTATGATGAAGGAAAAAAGATAGGGCTTAAAGTATTTTTTGGATTTGAGTTCAATTACAAGACTACCGAATGGCTTGTTTACGGCATCGGAAAGGATTTTTTAAAGGCTCATCCGGAGATAATGGAAATGCCTCCCGAAAAGTTTCTTCCGCTGTTTAAAGAAAACGGGGGATTTATCATACAGGCTCATCCGTTCCGCGAGGCTTCATACATAAGTACAATGAGAGTTTGTCCGGGGCTTTGCGACGCTTTGGAGGTCTATAATGCAAACAATACTGAACGGTCAAATATCTGTGCGGAGTTTTTTGCCGGACAGTTTCAGCTCCGGATGACCTGCGGTTCCGATTGCCACAAGGTAACTCAGGAAAAGTATTCGGCGATGGGTTCTGATACGCAGATAACCTGTCTTTCGGAGTTTTGCAAAAGCATAGCCCAGGGCAGACTAAAACTTATCAAGGATTTCGGAAAAGAAAACATATGATTATTTTTGGAGGTACTTATGAAAGGAAAGAAAATTTTAGGAATGGTTCTTGCCGCTGTTCTGTGTATAAGCGCGGCAGGCTGTTCTTCAGACGACAACAGCAGCGATAGCCGTTCAGACGACAACAACGTTACCGAAGAAATCAGGGATATTTCGTCTACGGAGCTTGTAAAGGAAATGAGCATCGGCTGGAATCTCGGAAACACTCTTGACGCAACAGGCACAGGTCTTGACTCGGAAAATGCCTGGGGAAATCCCACCACCACAAAAGATATGGTTGACCTTTTAAAGGATTCAGGCTTTAATGTCTTCCGTGTTCCCACTACATGGGAGGGTCATCTTGACGAGGATTTCAACATTGACGAGGAGTGGCTTGACAGAGTTCAGGAAGTCGTTGATTACGGAATCGACAACGATATGTTCGTTATTTTAAACATTCACCACGAAGAATGGCACTTCCCAAGCTACGACAACGCAGACGCCGCAATTGAAAAGCTTACAAAAATATGGAGTCAGATAGCTGAACGTTTCAAGAACTATGACGAGCATCTTATATTTGAGGGCTTAAACGAACCAAGAAAGAAGGGTACTGCTGTTGAATGGACAGGAGGAGACGCCGAAGGTCAGGAGGTTGTAAACCGCTTCAACAAAGCGTTTATAGAAACTGTAAGAGCAAGCGGCGGCAACAACGACAAGCGTCATCTTATGATACCGCCCTATGCCGCTTCGTCTTCCAGCTCCGCTATGCAGGCTTTGGAGCTTCCTGAAAACGACGACAAGGTAATCATTTCAATACACGCTTACACTCCATACGATTTTGCACTGAATACTGCCGGAACAAACCAGTGGAGCGCTGACAATCCTTCCGATACCCAGCCTATCGATCAGGTTTTCAAGGACATAAAAGCCTACTTCCTTGACAAGGGATATGCTGTAATAATCGGAGAATTCGGTTCGGTAAACAAACTGGACACCGAATCTGAAACCGGCGACAATCTCGAATGCAGAATCGCCCATGCACAGTATTACGTTTCCAAGGCAAAGGAATACGGCGTTCCTTGCGTATGGTGGGATAACGGAGCCTTTATAGGCAACGGTGAGAATTTCGGACTTATGGACAGATCAATTCCGTTCTGGAAATTCCCACAGATAGTAACTGCTCTTACCGGAGTTGACGTAGGCTGAGCACTTAGTATAAAATATAAAAACCTGTCTGATTTTCAGGCAGGTTTTTGTTTAAATCGGAGCAACGCGTTGAAAATTACATCTCCTTCGGAGCTATACATCTCTTTCAGAGCTAAACATCTCCTTCGGAGCTAAACATCTCCTTCGGAGCTAAACATCTCCTTCGGAGCTGTGCTTAATCACGTTGCGACGAAAAGCAAT
>CALWNN010000025.1 GCA_944382845.1 uncultured Clostridia bacterium | reverse complement strand
TACCAACATTTCTAAGGAAATCACGGCAACGGTAAAAAGTGACTACGGTCAAAAAATCAAGGTGTTTGATACGGAGATACCGCATTCTATCCGTGCGGTGGAAGCTACCGCAGAAGGCAAGAGCATTTTTGCTTATGACAAAAGCGGTAAGGTTGCCGCAGCTTATGAGCAGTTCGGAAAGGAGGTGGTTACGAAAAAAGCATGATTGCCAGCACACTTGCGGGTGCTTCCAATCATCACAGGGAATGCTATACTTTCCCTGTTATGGCTGACACCCGTTATTCCTTGTAAATCTACATGCGGAATTTTTATAAAACGGGATTTATTTACAGATAAAATTTTTTGCTTTCTATTTTAAAATCCGCCAAAATATATTATAATAAATATATTATAATAATAAAAATAGAGATAAAAACAAGGAGAACAAAATGAATTTGGTGTTGAGCGATAGAAATTTAGATGTCTTCAAAGACCATCATCCAACTATACAATTTATTGATTTAACCAAATTGAATATTACGAACTGCGTTGGATGCTTTGGCTGCTGGACAAAGACCCCGGGGAAATGTGTAATACGCGATGATGCAATTAAAGTTTATCCGCAAATCGCAGCAAGTGATAGAATTTTATATGTAAGTAGAATCAAATATGGCGGTTATGATACAATAATGAAAACCATGCTTGAGCGAAGTATTCCAGTGCAACAAGCGTTTATTCGTTTGTTACATGGAGAAACACACCATGTTCAACGCAATGTAGTCCCTAAAAAGGCAGTTATAATTGGATATGGAGATATTTCTCCCGAAGAACAGAAAATCTTCCGCTTACTTGTAGAACGAAATGCGAAAAATATGAGCTTTCAAAGCTATCGCATTATATTTGTTACTGAAAATGAAGTGGAAGCGGCGGTAAGGAATGAGGTGTCAACATGGGAAAAGTGATGATTATAAACGCCAGTCCCCGTGCTCCTAAATCAAATTCTAAACAATATGCTCAATTATTTTCGAAATATTGCCATTCTGACACAGAATATTATGAAGTGAAGAAATCTAACCATCTGGCACTGTGTCCGATGATTGAAAACTTCTCAGATATTGTCTTTGTTTTTCCGCTTTATGCAGATAGTATTCCTGTAACACTTCTAAATTTTCTGAAAACACTGGAAGAAAATGCTCCTCATAAAAAACCCACTGTATCCGTGATTATAAATTGTGGTTTTATTGAACCATATCAAAATAACATTGCGGTGGAGATGTTACGGCTGTTTTGCAGAGAAAATGGCTATCTATTTGGTTCAACCTTCAAAATTGGTAGTGGAGAGGCCATATTGACGACACCTTTTCGGATATTTTTGAAGGTAAAAATGAAAATATTTGCCGCTTCAGTAGAAAATCAAAGATATAAAAATTTCCAAGTAACGATGCCAATTTCCAAAAAAATGTTTATCAAAGCCTCCTCCACATATTGGGAAAATTATGGAAAAAAGAATGGTATTTCGAAAGAACAGATGGAAATGATGCAAATTGAATAGTGTAAATTTGAGAGCGTTTTGAACAATAATATGTATCATAGCAACATGAGAGTGTATATTCAAATTCTAAAATCATAGCGAAAATCGATTTTTAAACATTTTTATTATGACTACTGGCAAATAAGCAGGAAATCAAAAATGATTTCCTGCTTTTCTTTTGCCTAAAATTAACAACGGAAAGGAAGTGGTAGAGATTGGCAAGAAGTAGAGAAACAAAAATCAAACTAACCGCTTACGATGACCTTTTTCAGACAGATGAAAGCCGTGCGAAAGCAAAGCTGAGTAAAATCAGAGATATTCCCTTATCGCAGATTGACGAGTTTCCAGACCACCCGTTCAAGATTTTAATGGACGAGGATATGCAGCAGCTTGTTGAGAGCATTAAGCGAAACGGCGTAATGACCCCTGCTATCGGAATGGTTGACAGCCAACAAATTCTTGCGGCTGACAAGTCACTTTTAATTAGTCTGGGACTCGATAAAAAGGACTAACCCTCTTGTTATACGGTACAAGCAATGGCTCATATATTGAGAACGAGGGAGGTGTTGACGGCTGAAACACAGAGAGTTTGTATATATTGGCGACCCCGTCCCACAATTAAACGAACAGGAACACGCAAAATTTTTATTAAATGTTCAGAAGTCAATTCTTTTTTCTCTCGAAAAAAGGAAATTGCTTACGGGCTCTCAGCGTGAACGCTGTTTGACTATACTCGAAAATCAATACAAGCAAAGTCAAAAAAAATGAACGCCGAGCTTGACTGCTTGGCGTTTTTACATATCAAAGTTTGGGAATTGAAGATTTGCACATTCGACACTTCTCAGCGATTTTTCTATAATAAAGTACAGTAAACAAAGTTTGCTGAGAAAGGAGTTTTTCTATGAACAAGTATGAGCGCTTAAACGAAGAGCGAAAAATGATAGATACCAGAAAGCGTGTAGCTGCGTATTGCCGTGTTTCCACGGATAATGAAGACCAAGCCAATTCATTTGAAAGTCAGCAGCGTTATTTCAAACAATATATTGAGCGTAATCCAGATTGGGAGCTGTATGAGATTTTTGCCGATGAAGGAATATCTGGTACAAACACGAAAAAGCGCAAAGAGTTCAATCGAATGATAGCCTGCGCCAAAAACGGCGATTTTGACTTGATTATTACGAAAGAGATTTCCCGTTTTGCGAGAAATACTCTCGATAGCATATATTATACCCGTGACCTCAAAAAACATGGTGTTGGCGTTATCTTTATGAACGACAATATCAACACTTTAGACGGCGATGCAGAGCTTCGACTTGCGATAATGTCCTCGATTGCACAGGAAGAAAGCCGCAAGACTTCCGAGCGTGTAAAGTGGGGACAGAAACGTCAGATGGAGCAAGGCGTTGTGTTCGGCAGAAGTATGCTCGGTTACGATGTTGAAAACGGTAAAATGACTATCAATGAAGAAGGAGCAAAAATTGTACGCCTTATTTTTCACAAGTTTGTAAATGAGGGCAAAGGAACGCACGTCATCGCTCGTGAGCTTCGTGAAGAAGGTATCAGACCTATGCGTGTGAAAGAATGGCAGAATACAGTCATTCTACGTATTATCCGAAATGAAAAATACTGCGGTGATTTGGTGCAGAAAAAAACCTATACGCCAGATTTCCTCTCCCACGAAAAGAAATACAATCGAGGTCAGGAGGAATTTGTGATTATCAAAGACCACCACGAGCCGATTATATCCCGTGAGCTGTTTGAAGAAGCAAACTGCATTTTAGACGAGCGTTCGCTTTCACAAGAAGGCAAGGCAAAACACAGCAATCGCTATCCATTCTCTGGTAAAATCAAATGCGGGTGCTGCGGTTCAAGCTATGTGGCAAGGTATAAAACAAGAAAAGACGGCAGTCGTTATAAGGCTTGGCGATGTAATGAAGCCGCCAAGCACGGCAGTCCTCACATTGATAAGGCAGGAAACCAAGTCGGCTGCACAGGTGCAAGCATTCGCAATGAAGATGCGACACATATTATATTCCTCGTAACAAAGGAATTGAAACTCAAGCAGACGAAAATCATAAAAAATCTTATTTCTATTATTCAATCTATAATCGCAATGGATACCACAGGAACAGATGTCGAAAAACTGAAAGCGCAAATCCAAACTATTGAGGATAAGCGTACAAAGCTCATTGATATTTATATGTCTGGAGATATAACCAAAGAAGAATTTAGTGCGGCACGGTCAAAGTGTGATAATGAAATCAAGGAGCTTCAATCCGTTATCGACAGTTTCGACAAGCAGCAAACTATGATTAGGCAGCAACAGGAGCTTGTTCGGGAAATCAGCGATGCCATAAATGAAATTGTCGGCGGCGTGGAATACGATGATGAGTTTTATAAGCACATATTAGATAAGATGGTGGTCAACGATAAGGATAACATAGATGTATATCTGAACTTGCTTCCTATGAAATGGAGCTATACGGTTGCAAAAGCGTCAAAAAAAGCGTTAGCCCCTGAAAGGAACATTTCAGGGGCTTCTGTACCTATATCATTCAAAAGTCCCTGAACCTCCCTGCACGGCGCAGTGTAACGCTGATTCAGATAGCGCATTGACGCTGCCATTTCCCCATCTGGGCCGCCAAGTTGGCTGATAATTATTTTTGCCGCAGCAGGGTTCGGATTTTTAATATTTACCGGATACTGTAATCTCTTTTCGTAACTCCACATCAGTTTTCACTCCTTTCCCATGGCCAAGGACATTCAGCCCATGCCCATCTTCCGTTTACAACTCCGCTGTGTGTGGTAATCGGCGCATATTTCTTTTCGTATTCCGCAACTGCTTCCCTGTACTTTTCAAGCTGCTTTTCATAATACTCGATTGCTTCCTTACAAGCGGGATGACTGTCAAGAAAAAGTTCGGCTTCAACAAGAGAAAAACCAAGTGTTCTTACCCGCTGCATAAGTTTTTTCTTTTCATCTGCCATTTTTTACAGCCTCCTCTCCGATAAACGGCTTGTCAAGCTCCGGAAAGATAGTTCCCCTTGAAAGACCTACCTCTGCACTGTACAACTCGCCCCACTGCTGCATGGGAACATAGCACATTCCTATAGGCATTTCCTTCGGAAGCACAGTTGTCGGCTCGGCGCAGTCGGAAACCGTTTCTTTTTTCCCAATCCTGTCGTTTTTTATTATCCTTTCAATAAGACCCGGATCGAAAATTTCCATAACATTCTCCTTTCAAAGTTTCTCCTAAACAGGGACTGACCATGAAGTTTCTTCCCTGTTGCATAATATGCCTGCCAATGCCTCACGGTTACATTTTTCGACACAATCGGCATTCCTGATCTATGAATCGTTATCCCGAATTGTCAGACTTCACAATTTGGTTATAAAAAATTACAAATATATTGTATAAATTTAACGTAAAATATTTTATACTTATTCCTGTAAAAACGATTACATAAAGGAGAATAATATTATGAACAGATTTTTAAGACGCGGAGTTGCCATTCTTGCTACGGCAATGATGGCTTTTTCAGCCGTTGGATGTAATTCTGACGATTCAAAATCATCTGGCAAAGCAGAGTGGAACGAACTTAGCCAGACAGAAATAACAAAGGCCATGGGTTTAGGATGGAATTTAGGAAATCAGCTTGAAGCAAACAATGCAGGCTTCCCTGAGGAAACTGCGTGGGGAAATCCGGAGATCACAGAAGAACTTATACTGAAAATCAAGGAGCAGGGCTTCAGCACCATAAGGATTCCCGTTTCATATCTTCTTAAAATAGGCGACGCTCCCGATTACACAATTGAGGAGGAATGGCTTGACAGAATACAGGAAGTCGTTGATTATGTCGTTGACAACGATATGTATGCAATCATAAATATGCACGGCGACGGATACTATACTATCACCGACGCATGGCTTCTTTGTGCCGAAGACGATGATAAACAGGTTAAAATAAAAGCAAAATACGAGGCCTGCTGGAAACAGATAGCCGAACGCTTCAAGGATTACGACGAGCATCTTATTTTTGAGTCCATGAACGAAGAGTTCAACAACGATTACGGACAGCCCGACCTGAACGCTTATCAGAACATAAACGACTACAACCAGATATTTGTTGACACAGTAAGGCAGACAGGTTCAAACAACGCCAAGCGATGGCTGCTTCTTCCGGGCTGGAACACGAATATAGACTACACTGTCGATACACAGTACGGCTTTGAAATTCCGGATGACAGCCACTGCACAGCCGATGGAAAACGTATCATGATCTCTGTTCACTACTATGATCCATACAACTTTACAATTGATGAAAATGCAGACTCTATGCATACTCAGTGGGGCAAGTATGCAACAGAAGACTATGACAACTGGGGTCAGGAAGATTATGTTGACCAGCAGATGCAAAAGCTGTACGATACATTTGTGAGTCAGGGGTATCCTGTAGTTATCGGAGAATTTGGCGTACAGGATAAATCGCACGTCAGTGAAAAAGCCGCCGAATACAGACGCTACTGGAGCGAATACGTAGTAAAAGCATGCAAGGACAGCGGCTGTATACCTGTTTATTGGGATAACGGGTACACCGGAAATTTGGGATTTGCACTTATCGACCGCGAAATACTTGAAATAACTCAGCCGGAGCTTATTGAAGCAATGGTAAGAGCCATAAATTCAGAAGGAGAATACGAAATACCTGCTCCTGCAGTATAACTAAGTCGCCGATGTCCCCCGCCGAATATTCGGCAGGTCTGCCTCCTCTGGGATGATCTGCCTCCAATAGGAGGCAGGGTTCCAATCAGTTTTTCAGTGTGGGTTTTAATCCCCCACTGAAACCCTGAGGAGCAAAGCTCCTCGGCGATGATTGCAATCGTCGCAACGTGATTAAGCACAGCTCTGAAAGAGATGTATAGCTCCGAAGGAGATGTAATTATCAACGCTTTGCTCCGATTTAAATTTTACATCTATAAACGATTACCGCAGTGTCTTATGCGGCTTGCCCGCGGTCCGGTGCTTTGTGCCGGACCGCTTTTTTTCGTGCCTTATGGCACGAAAACCCATGCCGCTTCCCGGCAGGGGCAAGCCGCCGCCTGAACGTTCAATAAACCTTTAGAATATTAAACGTTTAAGCTAAAAAATTATGATAAAAAATTAAAAAATACCCTTGTAAAGCAATGTGAAATGTGTTATCATAATTGTAACTGTGAAAAGGCTGTCTCAGCATTCACAATAAAAAATGAAATTAATTTAAAATTAAAGGAGAGATGTGAAATGAAGTACGGATACTTTGACCTTGAAAACAAAGAATACGTTATCACAAGACCCGATACCCCCGCACCATGGGCAAACTACTTAGGTTCACCTGAGTATGGTGCTATTATCTCAAATAATGCAGGAGGATACAGCTTTGTAAAGAGCGGAGCAAACGGCAGACATATTCGTTATCGTTTTAACACAAACATTTCTGTTCCCGGTCGTTATATCTACATAAGAGATAACGACACTGCTGATTATTGGTCAGCTTCATGGCAGCCTGTCGGCAAGCCCCTTGACAAGTATAAGTCTGTCTGCCGCCACGGTACAGCTTACACAACTATGACTGCGGATTATGCCGACATCCATTCAGAGGTTACCTATTACGTTCCTCTCAACAAGACTTATGAAGTGTGGAGAACAAAGGTAACAAACACAAGCGATGTTGTAAGAAACCTTTCACTTTTCGGTTTTGTTGAATTTACAAATGAAAACAACTACGAACAGGATCAGGTAAACCTTCAGTACACTCTCTTTATTACAAGAACTTCCTTTGAGAAAAACATGATCGTTCAGCACATTAATGAAAACAGCGGCAAGGACGAAAACGGCTCGAACTGGAGAGAAAGATTCTTCGGCGTGGTAGGCGCGCCTGTTTGCGCTTACAACGGAAATCTTGACAGCTTTATCGGTACCTACAGAACATACGGAAATCCTATTGCCGTTGAAAGAGGCTTCTGCGACAACAAGTGCAACTACAACGGAAACGCTTGCGGCGCTCTTCAGTCTGAAGTAATGGTCGCTCCCGGCGAAACTGTTGAGGTTATCTACGTTCTCGGTCAGAAAAATCCTACAGTCGCTTCCGAGATCCTTGACAGCTACAAAGAAAAAGGAAAGTGCGACGCTGAAATAAAAGAACTTGTTGATTACTGGCATGGTCAGCTCAACAACTTCCAGGTATTCACCCCATCCGATGAATTCAACAACATGGTAAACGTATGGAACGCTTACCAGTGCTTTATCACATTCATCTGGTCGAGAGCTGCTTCGTTTATCTACTGCGGATTGAGAAACGGCTACGGCTACAGAGATACTGTTCAGGATATTCAGGGTATCATTCACATCAATCCTGAGCTTGCTGCTGAAAAGATCAGATTCATGATTTCCGCACAGGTTGATAACGGCGGCGGACTTCCCCTTGTTAAATTTGACCACAACGCAGGCCACGAAAATTGCCCCGATGAAAACAATGAGGCTTCCGAGTACGCTCAGCAGACAGGTCATCCTTCCTACAGAGCCGACGATGCTCTCTGGCTGTTCCCGACAATTGTGAAATACATCGGAGAAAGCGGAAACAAGGCATTCCTTGATGAAGTTATCGTTTACGCTAACGGCGGTGAGGATACCGTTTACGACCACCTCAAGAGAGCTATTCGTTTCTCAATGGAAAGACTTGGCGATCATGCAATGCCGGCAGGACTTCATGCCGACTGGAATGACTGCCTGAGAATGGGCAAAAAGGGCGAATCCACTTTCGTTGCATTCCAGCTTTACTACGCTATGACTGTTATCAAGGGCTATGCTCAGGACAGAAACGATACTGAATATGTTGCTTACATTGAAAAGGTTCAGGGTGAGCTTGCTAAGAGCCTTGAAAAGTGCTGGGACGAGGACAGATTTATCAGAGGAATCAGAGAAGACGGCGTTGTAGTCGGCGCCAAGAACGACCCTGAAGCCAATATGTGGCTCAATCCTCAGTCATGGGCTGTTATCTCAGGCTTTGCAACCAAGGAACAGGCTGAAATATCAATGGAAAAGGTTCACGAGATTCTTAACACTCCATACGGAATCAAGCTTCTTGAACCGCCTTATGTTGATCACTACTTTGACGGCGCACTTATGCACATCTTCAATCCTGATACAAAGGAAAACGGCGGTATCTTCTCTCAGACACAGGGCTGGGCAATTCTTGCCGAATCCCTTCTCGGACATGGCGACAGAGCATTCGAGTATTTCCTTGAATCCGCTCCTGCAAGCATGAATGACAAGGCAGAGATAAGAGTTCTTGAGCCGTATGTTCACGGACAGTTTACCGAATCCACACGTTCACCGTTCGCAGGACGTTCACACGTTCACTGGCTTACAGGTACAGGTTCAACCGTAATGGTAGGCTGTGTTGAAGGTATATGTGGTATGAGACCAAACGCAGAGGGACTTGTTATCAATCCTTCTATTCCTTCCGCATGGGATGGATTCAAGATCGAAAAGAACTTCAGAGGCTGTCACCTTTCAATTGACATCAAGAACCCCGACCACGTTCAGAGCGGAGTAAAGTCAATGACTGTAAACGGCGAGGCTGTTGAAGGAAACTTTGTCTGCCAGTGCAAGATGACTGAAAACACTAAGATAGAAGTTGTTCTTGGTTAATTTATAATCATAATAAACGGGCGGTTCGCTGTGAGCCGCTCGTTTTTTGATAGAAGCATTAAATTGTTATTTGAATCGCATATAACTAAGTCGCCGATGTCCCCCTGCCGAATGTTCGGCAGGTCTGCCTCATATTAGGCGGGTCCGCCTCCTATGGGATGATCTGCCTCCTATAGGATGATCCGCCTCCTATGGGAGGCGAGGTTCCATTCAGTTTTTCAGTGGGGGTTTTAATCCCCCACTGAAAAACTGAGGAGCAAAGCTCCTCGGCGATGATTGCAATCGTCGCAACGTGATTAAGCACAGCTCCGAAGGAGATGTTTAGCTCCGAAGGAGATGTTTAGCTCTGAAAGAGATGTATAGCTCCGATGGAGATGTAATTATCAACGCTTTGCTCCGATTTAAATTTGAAATCTTCAAAAGGAGAATTAATATGAATAATGATAAATGGCGGCAAAAGCTGCATTTAGAGCCTCAAAAAGGTTGGCTCAACGACCCCAACGGTTTATGTTATTTCAAAGGAAAATACCATGTTTTCTTTCAGTACTCTCCTGACAGTCCTTTGGGAGAGGGACGCAAGTGCTGGGGGCATTATGAAAGCCCTGATTTGTTAAACTGGGAATTTACCGGCACTGTCCTTTACCCTGATACTCCTTATGACAAGGACGGGGTTTTCTCAGGAAGTGCAATCTGCACAGACGATACCATGCACCTTTTTTACACAGGAAACGTTATGGAAGATGGCGACCACGACTATGTGACTTCCGGAAGAGGCGCAAACGTTCTTCACGTTACAACCAAAGACGGAAAAGTAATGAGCGGCAAAAAACTTGTGCTCGAAAACAAAGATTATCCCTCTTATTGCTCCTGTCATGTGCGCGATCCGAAAATTTATTCTGAACAAGGAAAATACAAAATGGTGCTGGGTGCGAGAACGCTTGAGGACAAGGGATGCGTTATGATATACAGTTCCGACGATCTTGAGAACTGGGTCTTTGAAGAAAAAATAACAACCGAAAATTTCGGATTCATGTGGGAATGTCCCGACCTTTTTGAAATTTCAGGAAGAAAATTTCTGAGTCTTTCTCCCCAGGGAGTCCCTCACCATAAAGTCATATTCCAGAACGTTTACAGTTCGGGATATTTTAAATTTTCAGAGGACAGCTTAGGACGTTATACCGAGTGGGACTGCGGATTTGACTGGTACGCCCCTCAGACTTTTGAAACGCCTGACGGCAGAAGGATAATTATTGGCTGGATGGGTATAGGCGACATACCCTACAGCAATCCCACAGTTGCACTTGGATGGCAACACTGTCTTACACTTCCCAGAGAGGTAAGGGTAAATGAGCATGGTACTCTTTCTCAGCTTCCCTGCACTGAAATAAATTCCCTAAGAGAAGATGAAATTATCATTGCTGACGGGTCTTGCGAAAAATTCAAGTTGCCATTTGATCTTACGGCTGAGGTTTCAGGCAAATATGAAATCATCATTGACAAGGATATTGTTTTGCATTACGAAAACGGACTTTTTGAGCTTAAATTTCTTGGCATGGTCGGTTTCGGACGAGATATCAGGTATGCCGAAATGGATAATTGCAACGACATAAGAATCATTGCTGACACGTCATCACTTGAAATTTATCTTGACAAGGGCAGAAAAGTTTTAAGCACAAGATTTTACCCCGACAGCAAGGAGGTTTCGGTTTTAGTCCGCGGCTTATCCGCACAAATTTACCCCATGAGAGCAATGAATATCACTTTGCGTGATGAATAATACAAAAACCGCCGGCAGCACAGCGCTTTGGGGCTGCGTTGCCGACGGAATTCTCACTGACTGAACATCTCAGTTGAAAGATATCTGTCTCCGGTATCGGGTAAGAGCACAACTATCGTCTTGCCCTGATTTTCAGGTCTTTTTGCAATTTCAGCAGCCGCACAAACAGCAGCTCCCGAAGAAATTCCCACAAGTATTCCCTCGGCTTTTCCCATCAGCCTGCCAAATTCAAATGCGTCCTCATCCGATACTGCAATAACCTCATCATAAATTTCCGTGTCTAAAATTTCGGGAACAAATCCCGCTCCTATTCCCTGTATCTTGTGACTTCCGGGTCTTCCTTCAGACAAAACAGGGCTTGAAGCCGGTTCAACGGCAACGATTCTCACATCGCTCTTTTTTGATTTCAAATATTTTCCCACCCCGGTAACAGTTCCGCCTGTTCCAACTCCGGAAACAAATATATCCACCTTACCGTCTGTGTCATCGAAAATCTCAGGACCTGTTGTTTCAAAGTGAACCTTGGGATTTGCAGGATTAACAAACTGCCCTGCAATAATTGCTCCGGGAATTTCTTTTACAAGTTCCTCGGCTTTTTCAATTGCACCGCTCATACCCTTTTTCCCGTCGCTTAATACAAGTTCTGCCCCGTACGCCCTCATAAGCTGCCGCCTTTCAACCGACATGGTCTCAGGCATAACTATAATTACCTTGTAGCCTCTTGCAGCAGCAACGCTTGCAAGTCCGATGCCGGTGTTTCCGCTTGTAGGCTCGATAATGACGCTGTCTTTTCTTAGCTTTCCGCTTTTCTCAGCTTCATCTATCATTGCCTTAGCAACTCTGTCCTTTACCGATCCGGCAGGATTTAAATACTCAAGCTTTGCAATAAGCTTTGCTTTAAGTCCAAGCTTTTCCTCAATTCTGCAAAGCTCTACAAGCGGGGTTTTTCCGATAAGTTCTTCCGCCGATCTGTATATTCTTGCCATAATATCACTCCTTGTACTTACTCAACTCAGACCTCAGCCGCAGCTTTGAAGCCGTTTTCAAGGTCAGTCAAAAGGTCGTCAATATGCTCTGTTCCGATAGAAAGGCGGATCGTGTTCGGTTTTATTCCCTGCTCTTCAAGCTCACTTCCTGTAAGCTGGCTGTGAGTTGTAGTCGCCGGATGAATCACAAGGCTTTTTACGTCCGCAACATTGGCAACAAGTGAAAATATTTTCAAGGAATCAATAAAAGCATAAGCTTCTTTTACTCCGCCCTTTATCTCAAATGTAAAAATAGAGCCGCCTCACTTTGAAAAATATTTTTTGTAAATTTTGTTGTCGGGATGTTCATTAAGGCTCGGATGATTTACCTTTTCCACCTGAGGATGAGAATTTAAAAACTCAACTATCTTCTTTGTGTTTTCAGCCTGTCTTTCAACTCTTAAAGACAAGGTCTCGGTTCCCTGCAAAAGCATAAATGCGGAAAACGGGGAAATACAGGCTCCCATATCTCTTAAAATGACCGCACGGATATATGTTGCGAAAGGAGCGTCCTTTGCAGCGTCTGTAAACACAACTCCGTGATAGGAAGGATTAGGCTCGGAAAGCGCAGGATATTTTCCAGAAAGACCCCAGTCAAATTTTCCTCCGTCAACTATAACTCCGCCTAAAGTCGTTCCGTGTCCGCCAATAAATTTTGTCGCTGAATGAACGACTATATCAGCTCCGTATTCAATAGGTCTTACAAGATAAGGCGTTGCGAATGTGTTGTCAACAACAAGGGGAAGCCCAAGCTCATGAGCAAGCTTTGCTACCTCCTCAATGTCAGGAACATCACTGTTGGGGTTTCCAAGGGTTTCAATATAGATCGCCCTTGTGTTTTCCTTTACAGCATTTCTAACTTCATCAAGGTTATGAAATCAACTTCTGTAGTCAGCATTAATTTTTACGTAATCATAAGTTAGGTCGCATCCCCAAGCCGTTGCTGTTTCATGCCCCATTTTTAAATCAACTAATATAATTACTTCGTCTGACGAGAGTATTTTTGTTGCAATACTCTCGTCATAACCCGAATCCAATCCATTTTTTACAACTTGTATATTACCATTTGAACTTATGTAATATATATCGTAAATCTCCTGATTAAATTCTATTCCCGAATACCCAAGGGCACAAGGAATACGTCCCCAGTTTGCATCATTGCCATAAATAGCCGATTTCACCAGTGATGATGAAACGACCGATCTTGCCATAATTCTGGCGTGTTCCTTGGTATCAGCATTTTTTATTGTAACTTCCATCAGAGTTGTTGAACCCTCACCGTCAGAAGCGATCATCTTTGAAAGATGCTTAGTAACCTCCTGTAAGGCTGCACAAAATGCACTATAATCATCATTTTCTTCGGTTATCATTTCATTTTCAGCCATACCATTTGCCAAAACCAATAACGAATCATTAGTTGAAGTATCACCGTCGATCGATATCATATTAAAGCTGTCAAGAACATCGTTCTTAATTGCTTTTTTTAATAAATCTTTTGAAATACAAATATCTGTTGTAATAAACGCCAACATAGTACACATATTAGGATGTATCATTCCGGAGCCTTTGCACATTGCACCTATTGTAACTGTTTTACAGCCTATATTAAACTGAACAGCATATTCTTTCGATACCGTGTCTGTCGTCATAATGGCACACGCTGCTTTATGTCCTTTTTCATATGTAGAATCAAGATCTTTAGAGAGATTCTCTATTCCTTTTTTTATTTTATCTATAGGAAGCTGTTTTCCAATTATACCTGTTGAACATACAAGAACAGCATTAGATGGAATATCAAGCATACTTGCAGTTTTTTCAGCAGTCTCCCTGCAGACAGCAAGTCCAATCTCACCGGTACAAGCATTTGCAATACCAGAGTTTACAACAATTGCCTGAACATAAGGCGATTTTTCAACAATATCTCTATCCCATATTACCGGTGCCGCCTTCACAACATTTGAAGTAAATACACCATATGCAACACAAGGAACATCACTATAGACCATAGCCATATCATCCCTGTTTCCATATTTTATACCAGCCCCTGTTGAAGAAGCATTAAATCCTTTTGCAGAAGTAATACCACCTTTAATAATTTCCATAATTAACCCTCCTGAATTACTGTAATAAATCCCACACAGTGTTCTCGCCGGAAAAGCTGATGTTTTGTCAATCATTCTTAATATAGCATAACAAATAATTAATGTCAACCTATTTAAAATAATTTTTGATATGGCTAATTTGCGCATATTATAAAAAATCCAAGACAGAGAAAGGCAGCTCACGAGATTTGGGATTTCTTTTTTTCTAAATTTCATTTTTGAAATTCCGAAAGCGTTGTAAGCCTGAACAAATAATTCTAAAACGGCTTTAAGAGTTTCAAGTCTTCTGGGAAAACAACGACTTCGTCTACGCAGAATAGGATTATAATGCCACAGATCAGCATCTATTCCGTCAACAGTAAAGGTATAACTTTTAGGCACTTCTGGCGTGATGATAGGTTGAAATCAGCCTAAAAGCCCGTAAACACGTCACAATCCCAGTATAGATTTTCGATTGGGACGTGGAATGCGTAAATCTGAGCAAACCAAGTAGACCATGTCGATCAAGTTCTGGGTATTGCGAAAGCCATATGCTTTGCCGCCTCTCGCCGTATATAAAAAATTGCCATATACTAATTCTGCAACAACTTTATGTTGTTGCATACAACTAATTAACGGTGTTTTTAATTACACCTTAAAAGTGTTATCATAAAAACAGGCGGTGATAGTATGGTTAAAAATCTCAGAACGCTGAGAAATAAAAAAGGCATAAGTCAACAAAAATTAGCCGACATCATAGGCATAAGTCAACAATCAATAAACAAATATGAAAACCACAAAATTGAACCTGATATTCACACTCTGATTAAGTTTGCTGACTATTTTGAAACTTCTGTGGATTATCTCATAGGTCGCTCTGCTTGCGAAAAAGATCAATGCGACCTCACAAAGATGTCAAAATACGAGTTGAACCAGGAAGAAGCAAACATTATAAGCAACTACCGTAAGTTGTCAAATAGACAAAAAGAGAGCATCACGCTTATTATTAATAATTATATCTACAAATAATATTTAAAATACAGGAAAATCATATCAATTCCTGTTATCTCATCGCCACCGAAAAAGTATATATGACATGGCTAACGTAATATCAATACTTTAAATAAGAAGAAAAAAGCTTTGTCGTTGCATTACTTCAATTCTGAGAAACGCTACCGACAAGTCGGTCAGCTTGTTTGCTCTTAAATTTACAGAAAGAGGCTGTTGTAATATGATTGATTTAATATTAATAACATTATTTTTATTGCTTTCAATTGCTTTGATCGTGATATCTAATATTATTAAACGAAAAATAAAAAATAATTGTACGGTAGAGATTGAAGCTGTTGTGGAAAAGCGCGAAATGCATCATAATTATGGCTCAAATAACAATCATCGAATCAGCGTGTACGGATATGATTACAATGGTACACACTATGTTGGGTATGCGAAAAACAGATTGGGCGAAAGTAAGATCGGAGCTAAGCAGATGATCATGATAGACCCGGAAAACCCACAGAACTGCTACAGAAAAGAAGACTTGTGGTTACCGAAAGTTCTGTTGTTTTTCGGTGTAGTTATGCTTTGCATTTCTTTTTTTTACGAGATAAAAATAATAACCGATCTTCTTAATTAACAAAACTAAACTTTTTCCAATACGTATTTCCTCATGAGCCGTCTTTAATTTATATTTTTCCCAAGAACAAAAATCACATTATTGAAGCTGAATACATCAAAATATACCGCAACTCCACTGTTTATTTCTTTACCCGTCGCATTTTTCCAGACTAAGCTTTTAATATAGTTATAGAAATCACTATTTTCAAGATTATCAAGTGCCGGCATTTTTCTTCTTATTGTCTATATCGCACCTTCAGATAAACGTTTAACCATGATCCAGACTTCCAAAATATTCTCTTTTTTCATTTTCACATTCCTTTCGATAAATCAACTTAATGTCCACACTTGAAATATTATCATGGTTGGGCATAAAATCAATATATAAAGAGTGTCTGGCTCACACATAGCATTCTTTCAACGTATTAATTTTTTTCTTTGATAGCTTGTCTTAAATTAATCATGCTACAATAAAATTTTACTTCTAATTTGATTTGTTGTTTTTTTACCTTAATTATTCTATCAGATCGATTTAGATACATTTTCCGATAAACTGTTGCGTTCGATTTCTGTCGGCTCGAAATATTCATTGGGTGTTTAACTTCCTTGCTATTGTTCCCCACGCATCACCGCACCTCTATCGTAAATTCTCACGATTACCAGCACCTCGAAGAAAAACGGCCAGCCCTATCAGACTGATACACCCGCCATATTCCAATAGCGTCTGATACATCCGATTACTGCCAATTAACGTCTGGAACATTTTTCATTTGCATTTCAGTGTATCCACAAAACCACCTCAAAATGAATAAAAAAACGCAACCGGTAATTGATAATACTTTTAAGCATTCTATTTATCGTTTTCAACTCATTAATTGAGTCTCATTTAACTTAATACCAATTCAAAATCGGCTCCTTGAAAGGAATTTTTGCCATCAAAAGAAACTGTTTCAGTCGAGACACAAATAAAACCCAATTTTTGCAGCAAGCTGCATGACGGTATATTATTGATAGCAGTTCCCGCAGTAAATCGGGTGGCTTTATATATCTGATTAAAATACCTGATAAGAGCCGAAATACTTTCAAAGGCATAACCGTTTGAATGGTAGGATGAGTGAAAGCAGTAGCCCAAATCATACTTATCATTATCTCTGTGAAAGCAGACATAACTGAGCATATCGTCTTTGTCCAACTGGAACACCGCAAAAAACAACGCACTGTCAGCAAAGTGCTTCGTCAATTCTTTTACTTTGCTGTCCTCTGTTGGTAAAGGCCTGTCATAAACAGAATATTCTGACTTTTTAAAGTCAACAAAAATGTTTTTCATCTGTCTCCAGTCGGTTTCATGCAAATTGCGAATATATAATCTATCTGTTCTAATCTCCATAAGCTAATCCTTTATACATTTTCTTTCCATATCTTTCTATAAATCCTTATACTCAAGAACAATGATAATATTATACATATAAAATATGAATATTTCAATTCAGCAAGATCACTTATTCTGACCGTTTCATAGTTGTCGATACAGGCTAAGATATGTAGAAGAGTTGACTTTCCCGCTCCCGATTTTCCGATAATCGCAACCATTTCACCGTCTTTGATTTCCGCCGAAACTCCGTGGAGCGCCTCGAATTCGTTGGCTTTCTTGGGATTGTAAATTTTCACAATGTTGTTGAGTTTGATCATAAGCTTTCTCCTACTCGTTATTTGTCAGAATTTCCTTGGGCGTATTGCGTTTCATAATAATCAAGGGGATTATAAGCGAAATTACTATGTTTAGAGCCGCTATTAAAAGACAGCAGAGAAAATGCGGTTTTCCGAATTCGATAACCGTATTTTCGAGAACGCCTTTTGCGGTCATAATATTTGTCGCACACACCGCGAGCACGGCTCCCAGAACGGTTGTAAGAATATTTCCCACAAGCCCGATAAGAATACATGAGGTCCAGCCCGAGCCGCAGATATAGAATATTCCGTAATCCCTGAGCCTGTTCTTTACGCTTAACGCCGACGCCGACACAGAGCTTACAACCACCAGAATGATTATGCAGATAAGCATAGGCACAAGCTTCACAAGCTCTCCGTTTATGTAAATCATCGAATTCTTTCTAAACTCGTCAAGACGGAAAACTCTTCCGAAATCACGAAGATAAAATTCAAGCTCCTGATAACGCTGTTCGCTGACGTCGTCTTTCAGCGTAACTATAAGGTCTCCGTCGTAATAAATCTTACAGCCCGTTTTTTCAATTTCCGATTTCGGAACGACCATCATAATATTTTCATACCTGTTGACGGTTGTATAAAGGTCTCTGAAATCAGGAGAATTGTTTTGATTTGTGCTTGTTAAAAGAAAATCGTTTTCAGAAAATCCGAGAAGCGACGCCTTATCCGCCACAACACCTACAATTTCCACCTCGTTTTCAACATACTCGTAAAAATAAGGGTTATACGGGTCATAATTTTCTTCGTCAGGCGACATTTCCCTTACAACCTGCTTATGGGCAACGGTAATAGTATCTCCCGTTTTGTAGTTGTCGTTCTCGGTAATGACAGCCGGTATTTTTCCGTTTTCGATTTTTGCCTGCGAAAGCCACATTCCCGATTTCATTTCGGGAGAATAGGCGTTTATATAGTCATCGGACAGAGCGTTCACGCTTTTTCTGTCGTCTGAAAGCCCTTGAGAAAGGTCAGGAGACGACGGTGAAAAGTAAAGGTTTGTGTCATATCCGCCTATGACCTCTGAAATCTCCTCAAGATTTTCAAGCTCGGCGTCAAGCTTCGGAGAATCAGTTACGTCGCATATAAAAAAGCCTTTGGAAGCCGAAAAAAACTCTTTCACAGGAGTATACATTTCCGTTCTTGACAAAACCGACGAAACCGCCGCCGCTGCTATAAGAAACGATACCGCAATCTGAACCGCAATAAAAATATTGCTGTAAATATTTCTGACAAATTCCTTGAATCCATATTTTATCATAGACTATTTTCCCCTTTCCTTCAGCATTTCCACAGGGGACGCCTTATTTGTACGCAAAATCACAAAATTCAGAAACAGATATATTGATACGATATATATCAGGAAAATTGTCAGATAGACCTTCGGGTTATACGCTACCTCGATATATTCAAATAACGGTACAAGATTGGGCAGCACGGCAAAATGGAATACTGCCGAGAACACTGCGAATATCAGCACGGATATTAGTCCGATTTCAACAATATACATTCTTCTTATTCTGTTTCTCGTACAGCCGCAGAAGCACTAACTGTCACTGATATACTCATTACAAATGCAGCACCAATAACTGCTAACTTTTTAAAAATCTCATAAAATTTTACTTCCTGATTATTTTGCATTTTTGTTGAATATTTAAAAATCAATTCCTTGTATTTAAACAGTCCCGTATATCCGCACAAATATTAGTGTGCAAATTTGGTAATAATTTTAGTTCTTCATCGGATTTACCTTATGTTGTGTACTTATTACTATGTACGAGGATGAACTTCGGCAGACAGGGGAATAATTTCACATCAATGAGAAAATATCAAAAATACGTTGTAAAATCACAGCCTATAAAAGCTAAGATTTTTAACTTTCGGAAAATTCAGCTTTTTAAAAATCATATCGAAAAAACCAGTCATTAATACCTGAATTTTAAATACGGCAAACACACCAACATAAAGTCAGTGTTTTTGCAGTGTAAAAGAATGTATAAAAATTTTTGATTTTACGCTGCTTTTTCAGACTTAAAGCGAGAGTAATGTTGTCTACAGCCAAGCGATGCTGAATTCAAAATGTCTGTTCAAGAGAGGTAACTACTCCATCATTTGATGTACGAATTATCTCAGCACGAACGGTATACTCGCCGTCAGCATAATCGGCTGTATTCCAAACGGAATTTTCACTGTCCAATGAGATTACCGTGCCATCCGGTGTAATGATCGAAACCGCCAGATATGCCTTTTCGTTTTCAAACTCATTGAGAACGCTGATATTCACATTTTCATTGGAATTGAAAGCGGAAACCGCATATCCACGGTCGTTAAGGGCAGTAAATGTATCTCCCAGATAATATGACAGTATCGGATTGACATTCACGGTATCAACGAGAATATCTGCGATCTCAGCAGAGAGATAAGCATTTGAACTCAATCCCTGCTGATAGACAAACCCTCCGTCCTCGTTTTGGAGAGAGGATATGTAGAGGGCAGCATTTGTCATTGCTTCAGTTTCTCCTATATCGGTAAGGACCTTCAATGCCAGCTTTGTGTCGATGATGTCGCTGGTGTAGTTCTTGGCAAGACCGAAACCGCCGTCTAAGTTTTGGAGTGAAATAATCCAGTTTCGTTTATTTGAATTTTGAAATTCATTTATTAACAGATGATAAAAATGAAGTTATCATATCTACTAATTATCTAAAATCATCAGTTATTCATCTGTAATTCCTTGTCAGCTGAATTTAATTTGTTGGAATAATTGGTAGCATAATATACGGTTTGTTATTACCCTCACCATACAAGGAAGTATTCCCATGCAGCTCCTTCATCCAGGAATCCCCTTTGTGGGTGTAATCTGCGTTCCCTTTCCAGACTGTTCCCCATGGAGTATCGGTGGTCCACAAAGATTCATCTGTCAGCTCATAATCTGTACCGGTCAGGTTGATACCAACCCGATATCCTTTTGGAATAATCACAGAAGTAGGCCAGATCTCCACATCCAGATTTACCTTTTCCTCGGGAGTAATCGGCCATTTTTCGTCATGAGCATGGAACGGACGATAAGGCAGTGTTTTTTCCTGAACCAGTTTTCGGTGAGAAGCCCGAAGCCAGCCCATAGCAATCAGACCATGATAATCATTTGCGGAGACAAAGGTCACATCATTTCCTTCCGGATCAAGCACACGCAGGGTAACATAGACATCTGCATCTGTGGTATCGGAAGATATGCACAGGTGGGCGGCCGCCGGTCCAGTTATCTCCAGTTCTTCATTTAACGGCTCACTCATAAACTCAAGACCATGAGGATCATCGCCCTGAAACGTCATATAGAAATCATCTGTAGGCATCTCCGTGGAAAATCCGCCATTAGGTTGCAGATAAAACTTTGTCCACACGGTTCTCGCCAGAGGCCACTCTTGTTCATCACGATCTATAAAACTGCCATCTACGTTGCGCAGCCGCAGGTGAACCGGCGCCTGATGCCAAGTGTCCTTTCCTTTCAAATAATGATCCAAGAACGCCTGCTGCATCTTTCGTCCAAGGTCGAACACAGTCACAGGAATGACATTTGCTCGTAAGGGCATAGATAAAATTGAAAATGCTGTTGAAAACGTGGTGGTTGAAACAATACCATAATAGGGATTATTATGCGAAATATAATCGTAAGTTAACTGATATAGCCTATCCTGTTTGTTATTCCATAGAGATTTTTTTAACAGCAGTCAATTGAAAATATTCGATATTTTTTTACAAAAAACATAAGATGAGAAATTATCACAAAAATATATTGACATATATAATAATCTATGTTAATATATTTTTGTGATAATTTCTGCAGAATTATTATATACAATTATTAATATGGAGAAATAAATATGAAATTAAGTAAAAGAATATGTAGTGTTGTTTTGTCTACTGGATTGCTGTTATGTAACTTTTCAACTACTGCGAATGCTGCAACTTTTAAAACAAGTTTTTCATCAGCTGACAAACCTCAGGTTACATACAATGAGAATGATTACACACAGTATTGTATATCAAGAGTTAGAGTTACATGTAAATGTGATTATCGCTCTATGTGGAGAAACCTTGATAAGGGGGATATACTCGGCAAAGCTAATATAAGAGCCTATTATTTAGAACCTAAAACTAAAACTGACGGCGTTTATTATGCTATTGCTGGTTGCGAAATACAAATGAATCCGCAGGAACTGGGAGGAAACGTTATGGGAATGTCTCAGCTTGTTGATTTCCGTATAAAAACAAAAAATCCGGATACAAGAGTGTGTTCGCCTACAGCAGAATTACGTAAAGGTGATAGTTCTGGTTCAAAAGATTCATCATTGTCTGGTACTTTTGGTTTGGGATATAATAAAGATGATAAATGGTCACCTACAGCAGAAGTTAGCTTTACATTAGGAAAGGCAACTTCATTTACCAATAGTGTTTCAAATGTTGAACTTATACAAAATGATATATTAGGTGATTACTGTAGATGGAATTATGATTATATCTCTAAGGATAAGAATAAATCATGGAACCGTTATCTTATGTCATCATCCAGAGTTGCTGGTCAGGTGGTTTACAGTATCGGTTCAAAAAGTCCAACAAAATATAATCGTAAGAACAATATTCCTAGTGCTATTAAATATGAAATTAAATTTGGTGGAGGAAATTTGTCAAGTGGCAAAGTAGCCAACCGTATGGGAATTAGTACCAATCGTAATATGTCATCTGATACGGGGACAATTTCACTTTCATATTAATTCTTTGTTGTCACGGAGATGATTTATTATTATGAAAAAGAAGATTCTGATAGCTGTTGTAGTATTTATCATGATTATTGTTGCAATCATTTTTGTAATAATTGACCCATTTGGTTGGTTTTACAGACCCAGTACACAGCAGAAAATGTTTATGGAAAATATAAACTCTTCAAACTCAATCGTTATGTATTATGGTGACCTTGATCCAGAGAAGGAGGTTACTATTAATTACAAAAAAATTTCGGAGTTTACTGATGAAACAATAGGCGATGCTGAAAATCAATATGTGTATCATATTATTGTAATCTTTGATTTTGATGGAAAAATGGATATATCTAATGAAGAACTGCTTCTTATAAAGGATTACTGTGAGAGTAAGCATTATGATATGATGTACTACGGAAACAAACATATGGAGCAATTTAAGCAGTGCGGATTCTTCGAAGCAATAGATTCAAATGCAGAAGGATTTACTTATAATGGTTCCTATTGGATGAATCATGAGCCGGAAGAAGAATGGCTTAACCCATACTTGGTTGTGGGCAACTGGTCAAAAGAAGATAGCAAAGAGTATGACACGTCAAATGCCCATTGGATGTGGAAATTCGTTATATCCGAAATCAATTTTATAATTGAGTATTCGAAAAGCGTTGAAGCAGAGCTGTAGAAATACAGCTTTGCTTTTTGAAATATTATAATGAGGTGAAAAATGTATCGGCTTAATAATGTTATTAAAAAGTATTCAGATATCAAAGGAGAGTATATAACTGCACTTGATGGGCTGAATCTGGAAATTCCGAATAAAGGGCTTGTTGTAATCTGCGGAACAAGCGGTTGTGGAAAAACAACATTACTTAATATTCTTGGTGGTCTTGATAAGCCTACATCCGGAGAGGTTTACATTGACAATGAACGGATTGATGATAAGGACGAAGAATGGTGGGATGTTTTTAGAGGCTCACAGCTTGGATTCATATATCAGGACTTTAATCTTCTGGAGAATGTGACGGTATATGATAATATAGCACTTCCGCTAAATCTGCATAATACAGATGAAAAATTAAAAAATGATGTTATTACAGCGATTTCTCAAGAACTTGGACTGAATGATATGCTTGATAAAGATTCAGGCAAGCTGAGTGGTGGACAAAAGCAAAGAGTTGCTATAGCAAGAGCAATGGCGTCTGGGGCAAAAATTCTACTTGCAGATGAACCAACCGGAAATTTGGACAGAAAAAACAGCGAGGTTGTATTTCAATTATTGAAAAAAATAGCATCTCAACGTCTGGTGGTTGTTGTAACACATGACGATATTCTTGCAAATGCTTATGCAGACAGAATTATTCAAATTGCTTATGGTACCATTGAAAGCGACGAGATAAGAAACGACATCGAAAAAAAATCAATTACTCCTACAGATGATAATGATTCCCCAAATATTACTTTGAAAAAAAGTGTCAGCAGGCTTTCATATAAAGAGTGTTTTATGTTTGCAAAACAAGCAATGTCTAAGCGTGCAACAAGGTGTATAATTTCTGTTATGATATTCAGTATTACAACACTTTTGATACTGCTTCTTTCTGAAATACTTTTCAGAGATGATAGTGTGCCTATAACAAACTATATTAATGATCATGATATTAATGTTCTATCTCTTTACATGCCTCCTCCTGATGAATACTCCATGCTTGTTGCTGACGAAAACATTACATGTGGGAAAAAGTACTATAATTTGCTTACTGATTGTGTTGACAAAGAACGGATAATACGTCGTGTCGGAACTTATGAAATTCAGCTGGGGAAAAGCTTAATCAATGACGTAACGGGTATTGATATGGTGGAAGAATCATCTGAATATTGTACTTTCGAAGGCGAGTTCCCCAAAAAAGAAAATGAAGTAGCGATTTCAGCTGATGTTATAAACAAAGTTGGCAGTTCTGATGTATCAATAGGTTCAACCATAATTGTTGACGATAAGGAATATGTGATAACAGCAATAATTTCTCAGATATGCGAAAAGAACGTTGAAAATATATCAATAAATATTGGCTATGGTGATGAGCCGCTTGGAAGTATAATTGTATTTTCATATAATACAGATCCGTTATGCGGTTCAGGTGATCGTGTATATATGCCTGGATTCGGTGTTATATCACAGCAAAATTTATATACTCAAGTTACAAGGTACTGTGATATATGCGCTGCGAATAATGACACAGACCTTATAGCAGGTCGTATGCCACAAAAGGATAACGAAATTCTCATCTCCGATTCATTTCTTGAACTGAATAAGAAAACAGTTGATGATTTAATAGGCACATCATATAAGATCGATGATTTGTACGCAAAAAAATATGGAAGCACATTCTGGGGTGTAATAAACCTTTATGATTATATAGGAGATAATTTTAAAATTGTTGGGATAACATCTGATGACGGTGAATTTTTTGTAATGCCGAAACTGTTTGAAGAATTATATAAAGAATATGCATGCTATAATAATAGTACGTATATGCTGTTGAATAATGATAAAACAATAAATCACGATATTCATAACCTTAACAATAATAGCATTAAAATTTTCAATCATGATCTTGAACAGCTTTACTCACTATCATATAATGTGGACTCTCTGGCAATAATTTTTATCATAGGTGTTGGAATAATATCATTACTTTCTATTTTACAAATGGTTTCGTTATATTCATACAGCATTAACGATAATAAAAAAACTATCGGCATTTTAAGAACTCTAGGTGTTAATAAGGCTGATACAATGAACATTTTTACACTTGAGTGTCTGGTTGTCTCTGTGATATCATTTTTTGTGGCTTTGATATTGAATATTATATTTATATATGCAATAAACAAATTTTTACTTGATAATATGCTTATTAATACAGGTATAAATTTTATACATATAAGATTTATTGTTATTCTTATCACATTAGCTGTTACGCTGTTGCTAAGCATGCTTTCGGTTATAATTCCGTTAAGAAAATACTCGAAAATAAAAATTATCGAGTTGGTAAAGTGACATCTGAAAAGTCGGCACATCGATTCTGCGACCTTGCAAAACACTGGTGGATTTATGGACGAAGATTGATGATGGGACACTGCCGATTACAATCCATATCGTTCCGTTTGACGACAGCCCGGCCAGTATGGAAGCCATGCTGGATTCGCTGGGACGAGAAATCGACTGCTTTGTCGGTCCTTGCGATTCTCTTACCTGGAAGGAGCGGTATAATATTTTTCCTCTTAAGCCGGTAGAATGTTGTATTGCCGTTCCACGCAAGCACAGGTTGGCAAAAAAAGAAAGTCTTCGTTGGGGAGACCTGGACGGAGAAACGATTATGATGGTCAAACGGGGAGAATCCCCTGTAATAAACAAAATACGAGATGAAATAGAGGAAAAACATACCAAGCTAACAATTGCCGATACCCCGCATTTCTATGATACAAGCGTTTTCAATGAATGTGAGCAGTCAGTTTGTGTGATGAAAACGCTGGATATTTGGAAAGACGTCCATCCCTCCCTCGTAACAATCCCAATGGAATGGGATTATAAAATGCCATATGGAATAGTGTATTCAAAGAACCCTTCTGATTCTGTTCAAGCGTTTATCAGTATTATGAAGAATGAATTAAAGAATAACTATTGAAAGATTCTTTTTAATTCATGGAAATGTGGTATAATTCATATTACTTTGCAATTGTTTGGAGGCTATTTATGAATTCTTTTTATGATAAATATACAGCTTTTCTTTCCGAGTTTATAAACGGAAAAACTATGGTACTTTCAACATCAGAAAATGATATTGTATCATCTCGAATGATGAGCGTGGTTCAAATCGACGGTATATTTTACTTTCAGACAGATGTAACATTCAGAAAGTATCATCAGATATTAACTAACAACAATGTTGCATTATGTATTGATAATATTCAAATTGAAGGAATCTGCAAAGAGTTGGGACACCCTTTGGATAATTTATCTTTTTGTAAATGCTTCAAAAAATGCTTTAAAGGTTCTTATGATGCCTATACCTCATTAAAAAGCGAAAGGTTATTTGCAATAAAGCCAACTTTTATTGAACGATGGTTATATGATAAGGGTGACCCGTATATAGAAATTTTTGATATGAAAACTCATGTTTACACAATCAAGCAGTACATCGGACTTTAAAAACCTATTTATGTACAAGCTATATCACACCGATACGGCTTTCTCTTACTTCGACTGCTGATACCTAATAGCCTTTTCAAAATTAATGATACCATCGATTCGTTTAACCTCATTCGTACACATAGCACAAAGTTTGATCATCGTATCATCCTTCAATGGCATCTGTATATTTACCCTGTGTTATCAGCTTGTTGCGATAGTCAAGCAGCACATTGAAGATATACCGCCGCTCCTCCGCCGTCAAATACAGATAATATTTTCGCTTTTTCATACGAAGACCACCTCTGCATTGATAGTTTCCGTGACCGCTTCTCACAGAGCATTCATCTTGCCGCCCCATTCCATTTGATTATCGACTTTCAGATTTTTCGGTCTGTTCAATTCCCTATATTAAGTCACATCCCACCGCCATTATCAATAGTGAAGAGGTTACAGATTTCAAAATGAAACCTACAACCTCATTGGAAACTGCTATCGCTTTTTCCGCCACACAGGCTTTTGTTTTGCATTCTGATTTCTTGCCAAGCAGAGTTGTGTTGATTATAAGTTTGTTGTTCATTGATTTCCACCTTTGATTTATTTTCCATTTTAATAGTATAGCTGCCACACGGGTATCACGTCCTTCCTTGAGAAATAAAAAAAGACCGTTTTGTCGTTTATCACATTTTATGATATCAGACAAAGACGGTCAAATCCAACAAAGTTGAATTAAAAACTTTGTGCAAGTTTTTATATAAAATCGGCAAGTTAATAGAGAAATTTGCTCAAAACTTACCGATTTATTTGACAATATTAAGTTCTCGAGAGTTCAAATCCTTCCGGTTGATAAAAAAGGCGAAAAAGCATCCACGGTTTTACACTTAAAATTTTCAGCAAAAAAACATGAAAAAAGCCCGTAATTACGGGCTTTTAGGGGTGAGCATCCATTTGGCCTCACCAATATGGCGCAGAAAGAGGGATTTGAACCCTCGCGCCCGTTTCCAGACCTACTCCCTTAGCAGGGGAGCCCCTTCACCACTTGGGTATTTCTGCTTACAAATATAAAAACAGCGGATTACACCCGCTTGATTGCCCTTAGGCAAAATATAATTGGCGGAGAGGGTGGGATTCGAACCCACGCACGGTTTGACCCGCCTACCGGTTTTCAAGACCGGACCCTTCAACCACTTGGGTACCTCTCCACTTTTGCATCATTTAAGCGACTTATTTATTTTATCACAACTTATTTTGTTTGTCAACCCTTTTTTTAATTTTTAACGAAAATATTTATGTTAATATTTTGCTAACCACATTCATATTATTTATTGAACAATGATTGACATTTTATTATAAATGTTATATAATAAATTTGTTATTTAATTTGATAAAGGCGGTTGCTAAATGGCTAAAAATATAATGACCAGAAAACAAAGTATAAACTATGAAAAATATCTGTACAAATCCCACAAAGCTCCGATAATTGCTGGGATATTTACTATAATTGTACTTGTAGTTCTTGTACTTATTATAGTATATCAAATAACAGAAAAATCAAAGCTTGAAAAATACCAGACTATAGTCAAACAGATAGACGCCGACACCAGAGTAATGTCTGTTATTTCCGACAGCGACCGGGATGACGATTCTGACGGAATCACAAACAAGAATGAAGAGGCAAAGGGAACAAATCCTTTTACTCCCGACACCGACGGAGACGGTATCTCTGATGAAAACGAGATATCCCTTGGAACAGATCCGTTGAATCCCGATTCGGACAACGATGGCGTTTCAGACGGATATGAACTGATGGCAGGACTTGACCCGTCGGAAAAATGGTCTGACGGTTCAACAATGGACAGTGAAAGGATATTCAGTATCAAAAAAACCTGCGGAGACCTGACTGCGGACATGAAAGGTACGGCTCATATTTACGGGGCTGTTGTGGATACGATAAATCTTGTCAGCTTCAACGCAAACACCGGTATCGTGTCAGATGTCTATGAAATATACGGAACACAAATGTTTGACAGCTGTACACTTACATTCAAACTCAGCGATGAAAGCTTTGTGGAAAACGGACTTTCAGTATTCAGATTCAACACTGAAAACAATGTTTTTGAGGCTGTGAAATCAACAGTTGACTCCTCGACAAAAACTGTTTCCGCCGAGATAAACGCCTACGGCACTTATGTTGTGGGTATGGGTCAGACCATAAATGCAGTCGCCGAAACAAGAGTTCATTTTCTTATCGACAATTCAGGCTCGATGTATTCAAAGGACGTTCTTGCAAGCTCTCCGGAAAACGACGTAAAGTTTAAACGGCTTGATTTTGCAGAGGACCTTATTGAAAAGTTTGACGAATCATACCAATGCGCCGTAAGCAAATTCACTGCAAGCTACACGCTTCTTCAGGATTTTACATCTGATAAAAAGGCGCTTTCAGACGCTCTTGACAGAATCAAAAACGAGGACGAATACTTTAACGGGACATATATCCAATCGGCTCTTATGAATTGCATTGATAGCTTTGACAGCACTGATAAGAAAACCGTCAATATTATTGTTATGCTGACCGACGGCGACACTACCGAGGAAACAAGTCCCGACATCAAGAAAATTGCCGCCGCTGCAGAGGATAAGAACATAATAATTCTAACCGTAAGCATTGGAAACGACATTGACAAATCTGTTCTTAAGAATATTGCAGAGCAAACGGACGGAAAGTATTATTCCGCCTCTGACGCAAACGCTCTTAACGATATCCACAATCAGATAGTCGCTACTCTCAATTACGACAAGGTTACGGTTGAGAATGATTCAAACGAGATCTCAGGCGTAGGGTATATGCTTTACAACACAGGTTTTGTTCCTGCTGTAAACGGATATTCGTTTGCAGATTTCAGAACCAATGAAGCCGACACAGTTTCATTTGGCCTTGCCGTTTTTGCGAGAGATTGGTTTACAGGAAATTTGAATCTTTCTCTTGGCGATACACAGCCTGACGACGACGGCGGAAAAAAATATTCCTCAGACGGATATGATCTCAGGGATACAACCGTAGAGGACGACTACAAGGCTAAATCGGGACTGCGAAGCTTAAGCTTTATTGCGGCTTCAACAGACCGATTTACCGACTGTCTTACATACCTTGATTTTGAGAAAAAAGGGGAAACTCTCTCGGTCAAAGAAAATATTCGCTCCGAAGCTCTGTCAAAGGGTCTTACGGTATTAAGCAAGCCTATAAATAATGAAGAATTAAAATGGGGAACGGTTCAACTTCTCGGAATTGACACCAAAAACGGAATTGAAAAGATAGAAACAAATTACGGAAAAGGCGAAGCCGAATTTTACAGGGCAATAAGCTGCCTCAACGTTTATCAGTGGAAAGACAGCTCTGTGACATATGCTCTCTCCGACGGCGACAAGTGCTTTGATACAATAAAGGACAGACTTTACGACGGAGTTCCGGCTGTTGTGATAATTGACGGAAAAAGAGCCGCCAATGCTGTTGCCCTTATAAGAGACGCTAACTCTCCCGATACATATATACTGAGAGTTTACGACGCAATGAACGTTGACCTCACAAAGGATATTGTCATAAGAAAATACGCAGGAGCTGAATTTGCAAAGGACGGCAGCATAAAGGAATATAAGAATTTCTACAAGGCTACTATGGACGGCGAGGAAATTTCTCTTGCCATAAGCGATATCGATATATGAAATCAAATAAAAATGCGGCGGCTTTTGTGGCTGCCGTATTTTTTAAATGTCTGAAAAAAAATTGACATTGCACTTGTAAAATAGTATAATTACTATGAACAGTTTAATTGACCGGAGGTTATAATATGAACGCACTTCTAAAACTGCTGAAATCAAATGCCCGCCTTACTACCTCTGAACTTGCAGTTATGCTTGACAGAGATGAAAAGACTGTGGCTGAACAAATACGTGAACTTGAAACCAAGGGAGTTATCAAAGGATATACTGCCGTTATCAATAATGAGCTTACCGAAGATGAGGTAGTTACAGCTTTTATTGAACTCAAGGTAACTCCTCAGGCTCAGAGCGGATTTGACAATATTGCCAAAACCGTAAGTTCCTATGAAGAGGTAGAAGCCTGCTGGCTTATGTCAGGATCATATGATCTTGGGATTACCATAAGCGGAACTAATTTACGTGATATTTCTCAGTTTGTAGCTCAACGTCTTGCTCCAATTGATGGCGTACTTTCAACTGCGACTCACTTTGTCCTTAAACGCTACAAGGACAACAGCATTATAATTACAGAAGAAGAAATTGACGAAAGAGGATTTGTATCTCCATGATGGATTACGAAAAGATTGTTGCTAAGGCTGCAAGAGAAATGAAGCCTTCGGGAATAAGAAAATTCTTCGATATTGCCCAGACCCTGGAAGGAGTTATTTCTCTCGGCGTGGGTGAGCCTGATTTTCAGACTCCATGGAAAATCAGACAGGCTGCTATTATGACCCTTGAAAAGGGCAAGACTACATATACTTCAAACAGAGGACTACAAGACCTTTGCAAAGAAATATCGGTTTATCTTGAGGAGACCGTACGTACTTCATACGATCCAAACAGCGAAATCATAGTTACCGTAGGCGGTTCCGAAGGTATTGACGCCTCGATAAGGGCAATGGTTGAACCCGGCGACGAAGTACTTATTGTCGAGCCGAGCTTTGTGTGCTATGCTCCCCTTGTTTCTCTTTCCGGAGGAATTCCGGTTACGATTGAAGCAAAGGCTGAAAACGGATTTAAGGTAACCGCTGAAGAAGTTAAGGAGAAAATAACAGACAAAACTAAAATGCTTATTCTTCCCTACCCTAACAACCCTACGGGAGCTGTTATGAGAAAGGACGACCTTGAAAAGATCGCCGAAGTGATCAGAAAAACAAACATTGTAATTGTTTCAGATGAGATTTACAGCGAACTTACCTATGGAGAAAAGCACTATTCAATAGTTCAATGCGAGGGAATGAAAGAACGTACCATACTTATAAACGGATTCTCAAAAGGCTTTGCAATGACAGGCTGGCGGCTTGGTTTTCTTGCAGGTCCGAAAGAAATAGTTTCTCATATTCTTAAGATCCATCAGTATGCAATTATGTGTTCACCTACCACAAGCCAGTATGCTGCTGTGGAAGGCTTAAGACACTGTAGGGACGAAGTCGCTAAAATGGTTCAGGAATATGATATAAGGAGACGTTTTGTTGCTAACGGCTTTAACAAGCTTGGACTTGACTGCATAATGCCTGACGGCGCTTTCTATGTGTTCCCGTCAATCAAATCCACAGGACTTTCAAGCAAAGACTTCTGCGAAAAGCTTGTTTACTCCCAAAAGGTAGCGGTTGTCCCCGGTGACGCATTCGGGGCTTGCGGCGAAGGTTACATTCGCGTTTCATACGCTTATTCCCTTAACCATTTAAAAGAGGCTCTTTACAGAATCGAAAAATTTCTCGAAGAGCTTAAAAACAGTTCACATTAAAGGAAACGGAGATTTTTATGGCTGACACTATTACAGTTAAAGCTGCGGCAAAAATCAATTTGATTCTTGACGTTGTAGGAAAAAGACCCGATGGCTATCATACGCTTAAATCTGTTTTTCAGTCGGTAGGCATCTACGACGAGCTGACCTTTAAAATTACCGATACGAAGAAAACTGTTTTGCGCTGCGATACAGAGGGTATTCCTACCGACGGAACAAACCTTGCAGTAAAAGCCTGCGACGCATTTTTCAGATATTCAAAAAAAGAAAATCCGGGACTTGACATAAAGCTTGAGAAGTCTATCCCCTCTCTTGCGGGAATGGGCGGAGGAAGCTCAGACGCCGCAGCGGCAATCAAGGCATTAAACGTCCTGCTCAAAACCGAATACAGCGACGATATCCTTTGCGATATAGGTGAAGAAGTCGGTGCTGACGTGCCATTCTGCATTGTAGGCGGCACCGTTCTGTGCGAGGGTATCGGAGAGATACTCACTCCCCTGCCCCATATGCCTGAATGTTCAATTGCAGTTGCAAAACCAAAAGCGGCAGTTTCTACTCCCGAATGCTTCAAAAAATTCGACAGCCTTGAATTTAAAGAAGTAAAGGATATAAGCGACATGATAGCCTGTCTTGCAGTAAGCGACGTTGAAGGTATCGGAAATAATCTTTTTAATTCCCTTGAAAAAGCGGCTGATATCAAGGAAGTCAAAAGAATCAAGGAGATCATGCTTTCATATGAGGCTTACGGAGCTTGCATGACGGGAAGCGGTTCTGCTGTTTTCGGAATTTTTGAAAGTAAAAGAGACGCTAAGGACTGCATAAAGGAACTTGAAGAATTCTGCCCCTTTACAGTTGTTACAAAGCCTGTTGAAAAGGGAATTATAGTTGACGATTAAACTTAAAAACCATAATTTAAATGTTATATGGGGGATTAAAGGAGGCTTTTATGGGATATCTTTCTAACAAATGCAAAGTATGCGGATACCGATTTAAGAAAAATGACGGCGTAATATGTCCGGAGTGCTTTACCTCACGTGAAGAAACTCTTGACTGTAACGACCTTTCGGGAGATGTTCACAGCCACAGCATAGGCTTTGACATGGACAGCTTTTTTACAAAAAAATCCGAAGATGATTTTGATGTGAACAAGGAACTCGAAAAAGAAAAACTTGACAACGCAAAGTTTCAGGCTGAATTTTCAAAACGCAAGAAAGACTTTAATGAAAAGGTCCAGAAAGCCACAGGCTCCAAAGGTTACAGGACCACATACACCCATCAGCGTTCTTCATCTTCAAGTTCTTCAGACAACAAAGGTTTAGGTTCTTTCCAAAGACTTACTGAACAGCAGAGGAAAAAGCTTGAAGCGTATTACAACTCAAGAAACGTCTCTCAGCCAACCATTTCACCCTCTTCAAACTCCGGCGCATTTCTCGGCAACAAACATTTCTTCGAGAAAGAAATAAAAAAAATAAACAGTTCAAAAAAGAAAATAAATATAATTGTCATAATTGTTATCATAATTATAGCTTTAAATGTGTTATTTTCTGCATTAGGCGGAATTTCAGGACTTGTACTTTCGGGAATCAACGATGATGACTATTCTTTTTATTCAAACGACTATGTGGATTTCAACACCACCATTACCTACAACGACGTTAAGTATGCTTTGGATGAGCCTGTAATTATTTCAGACAGTATCGAAACAGTATTCCCTGATTTTACTCAGTGTATAAGCGGGATTTCTAACTACGACGGAGAGTATTCAATAGTTCAAGTTAATTTATACGCTACAAATATAGGCGATTATAATGCTTACTTCAATCTTGACAGCATCATTAAGCTTTGTTACGATGGCACCGACGCACAGGGATACGATTTTTCAATCACCTCGCACATTCTGGGTTATTACTTCGAGGATAAATTTTACAGATACAGCGACGAGATGCAGGAAAACTTCATTGCTCTCGGGCAAAGCCACGAATACATAATATACTTTGCAATTCCCTACTGCGACGATATGTCTGATAACAGCTATATGTATAACGGAATGTATTATGTTGAGGCTACCGCTGAAAGCAGTGACGGGATCTATGACACATATGAAATTGAATTTGACCCTGATGAAATATACACGGTGAATAACGATGAGGTTTCGGAAGAAAATGAATCAGACGAAAATTTTTCTGATGAAAATTCAGATATAAATGTATAATATCATAGTTTTTTAAATCGGAGCAAAGCTCCTCAGTTTTTCAGTGGGGGATTAAGACCCGCACTGAAAAACCGAATGGAACCCTGCCTCCTATAGGAGGCAGATCATCCAATAGGAGGCGGATCATCCTATAGGAGGCTGACCTGCTGAATAATCAGCAGGGGGACATCGGCGACTTGGTCATAAACGGGCGGGAAATCTGCCCGTTTGCTTTTGAAAGGAGACTTTTTGTTGGAATCAGGCGATATATTAACTTGCTGCACATTATGTCCAAGGCAATGCAAAGCCGACCGTACAAAATCAAAAGGCTTTTGCGGCGAAGGAAAAAATATAAGAATTGCGGCATATAAGCTTCATATGTGGGAGGAACCTGTTATTAGCGGACAAAACGGCTCGGGAGCGGTTTTCTTTTCAGGCTGCGTTTTAAGGTGCGTATTCTGCCAGAACCACGAAATATCAACAGAGAAAAAAGGATATGTAATAACTGTACAGCGGCTTTCCGAAATTTTTCTTGAACTTCAGAGCAAAGGCGCACACAATATAAACCTTGTAAATCCAACTCATTTTGTTCCTCAGATAATTTCCGCACTTGACCTTGTTAAAGATAAGCTTGATATTCCGATTGTGTATAACAGTGGCGGTTACGAACGGGTTGAAACCCTTGAAAGGCTTAAGAATTATGTTGATATTTTTCTTCCCGACATAAAATATTTCGACTCTGCCCTTGCGGTTAAGTATTCAAACGCTCCCGATTATTTCAATTATGCAATGAGCGCTGTGAAGAAAATGGCTGAAATAACAGGAAAACCTGTAATTGAAAATGGAGTGCTGAAGAAAGGAACCGTAATTCGTCATCTTGTTTTGCCAAACTGCCGACATGATTCAATTGAAATTGTAAGGCGTATTGGCAAAGCTTTCAAAAGCGATGATATTCTCCTTAGTCTTATGAGTCAGTATATGCCGGTATACAAGGCTAAAAGTATCAAAGAGCTTAACAGACGTATTTCGACCTTTGAATATGAAAGCGTAGTACAGGAAGCTTCTATGTACGGTTTTGACGGGTTCATACAGGAGCGTTCATCGGCGGTTGAAGAGTATGTTCCTAAGTTCTACGACAGGCCCAAAGAATAAAACTCGTTAGTTTGATTATATAATTTGATTTACAAGTTATATTGCACAAAACGCCTTTGTTTTATGCAATATTTTTTGTGCATTTATATAAATCGTTATTTATATTATATAATTTGCTTGACAAGTTATATTTTTGTGGTATAATATAATTCAGAAGGGAAGGATACTATGAAACGAAGCGTTTACAGCCTTGTGCTGGCTGATGAAATAATTGACGAGATAGATAAAAAAGCTTATCAGCTTAATACAAGCAGATCGAATCTTATTAATCAGATACTTGCCGAAAAGGTAGAGGTAATGACTCCAGAAATGAGAATGAAGGATATTTTTTCTCAAATAGAGGAGCTTATGGGCGGAAAATTTCAGCTTTTAAATCAGACCTCCGACGCAGTCATGTCGGTAAAAAGCCCGTTGAAATTCAAGTACCGCCCTACCATCAGATATAGCTTTGAGCTTTTCAGAAGCTTTCAGGGCTGCGTCGGCAGACTCAAAGTTGTTTTTCGCACTCAGAATAAAGAACTAATTGAAAACTGCGGCGAATTTTTCTCATGCTGGCTAAAAATCGAGGAAAAATATATTGGAAAATACTTCAAAAGCGGACTGCCTGCTGCGATCTCAGAAGGCAAATTCGTCCGTGACTTTTACGAAATAACTAACGGCGGACTTACCGATGATGAAATTTCCCTTTGGGTGGGAAATTATATTCAACTTTTTGACAAGTGTATACAGATCTTTTTTGACAATCTTGAAAACAAGGGTAAGGCTCTTGTTAAAATAGAAAAGCTTTACCGTGAAAATCTCAAATACGGAACTCAAGTTTTATAAACTTGTCGCAGAGTCCCACTGATGATTATTCAGAAGGCTACCTCTAAGTCGGCGGGTTCAATTCAGAATTTCAGTAGAAGGTTAGAAATCCATTACTGAAACCCTTCTGATGAGCAAACTGCGACGAGTTGCAATTGTCGCAACCATTTTTACGCAAGCTTAATTGGCTTTGCTCCGATTTAAACCAAAGAAAGGATGACGCTTTATGAATCCACAAAAGTACACACAAAAAAGTCTTGAAGCAATTCAAGAAGCTCAGAACATTGCTGTGAGAAACCAGAATCAAAGTGTTGACGAAGAGCATCTTCTTGACGCTTTGCTTACTCAGGAAAACGGGCTTATACCTCAGTTATTGCTTAAAATGGGGATTGAGCCAAAACTTGCTCTCAACGCTGTGGAAGGAGCTATAAACTCAATTCCGAAGGTAACCGTTTCCGGAAGGCAGGCAGGTACTGTCTATATTTCAAACGACCTTGACAAGGCTCTTGCAGAAGCCGAAGTCCAGGCTGACAGGATGAAAGACAGCTTTGTGTCTGTCGAACACATTATCCTTGGTATATTTGAAAATCCCAACTCAAACGTTAAGAATATTTTCAAAAGCCTTGGAATTGAAAAATCAAAATTTTTAAAAGCATTGCAGGAAGTAAGGGGCAACACTCATGTTGAAAATCAGAACCCCGAGGACACATATGACGTTCTTACAAAATACGGTCAGGATCTTGTCGAACTTGCAAAACAATCAAAGCTTGATCCTGTTATCGGACGTGACGATGAGATACGAAACGTTATAAGGATCCTTTCAAGAAAATCTAAAAACAACCCTGTTCTTATCGGAGAACCGGGTGTTGGTAAAACTGCAATCGCAGAAGGACTTGCACAGAGGATCGTCCGGGGAGACGTTCCATCCAACCTTAAAGAAAGAAAGATTTTCAGTCTTGATATGGGTTCACTTGTTGCAGGTGCAAAATACAGAGGAGAATTTGAAGAGAGATTAAAGGCTGTTTTGCAGGAAATCAAGAAAAGCGAAGGCAAAATAATCCTTTTCATTGATGAGCTTCATACAATAGTAGGAGCAGGAAAAACAGACGGAGCAATGGACGCAGGAAACCTGTTGAAGCCAATGCTTGCAAGGGGAGAACTTCACTGTATCGGCGCCACCACATTAAACGAATACAGGCAGTATATTGAAAAGGACGCAGCCCTTGAAAGGCGTTTCCAGCCGGTAATGGTTTCTGAACCTACTGTCGAGGATACGATTTCAATTTTAAGAGGTCTTAAGGAAAGATACGAGGTTTTCCATGGAGTTAAAATTCAGGATCAGGCGCTTATCGCTGCCGCCGTTCTTTCAAACAGATATATAACCGACCGTTTTCTCCCCGACAAGGCAATTGACCTTGTTGACGAAGCCTGCGCGCTTATCCGAACCGAAATGGACTCAATGCCTACCGAGCTTGACGAAATAAGACGTAAGATAATGCAACATGAGATCGAAGAGGTTTCTCTTAAGAATGAAACCGACAAGCTTTCAGTTGAGCATTTAAAGGAAGTTCAGCAGGAGCTTGCTCAAATGAGAGAGCAGTTCAACGAAATGAAGGCTAAGTGGGAAAACGAGAAAAACGCAATTTCCAACGTTCAGAAGATCCGTGAGGAAATTGAAAAGACAAATGCGCAGATTGAAGCTGCCGAGCGTTCATACGACCTTGACAAGCTGGCTGAGCTTAAATACGGTAAGCTTGCACAGCTTCAGAAGGATCTTGAACAAAGCGAGAAAAATGCGGAAAGCGCCTACACTTCAAACACTCTTCTCCGTGACAAGGTAACCGAAGAGGAAATAGCCAAAATAATCGGCAGATGGACAGGTATCCCTGTTTCAAAGCTTATGGAGGGAGAGCGTGAGAAACTCCTCGGACTTGAGGGTATCCTTCACAAGAGGGTTATCGGTCAGGATGAAGCTGTTACAAAGGTTTCGGAAGCCATACTGCGTTCAAGAGCCGGAATCGCAAATCCAAACCAGCCTATAGGCTCGTTCCTGTTTTTGGGACCTACCGGCGTAGGCAAGACCGAGCTTGCAAAAGCGCTTGCAGAAGCCCTTTTCGACGATGAGCATAACATTGTCCGTATAGATATGTCGGAGTATATGGAGAAATTCAGCGTAAGCCGTCTTATCGGAGCGCCTCCGGGATATGTAGGCTACGAGGAAGGCGGACAGCTTACCGAGGCTGTAAGAAGAAAGCCTTACTCAGTCGTTCTTCTTGACGAAATAGAAAAAGCCCATCCCGACGTATTCAACATTCTTCTTCAGGTTCTTGATGATGGAAGAATTACCGACTCTCAAGGCAGGACTGTTGACTTCAAGAACACCATCATAATCCTTACTTCAAACTTGGGTTCACCCTATATTCTTGAAGGAATAGGCGAGGACGGAGAAATTTCAGCCGAGGCAAAAGCTAAGGTTGACAGTCTGTTAAAGACTCAGTTCAGACCTGAATTTTTAAACAGGCTTGATGAGATCATCTACTACAAGCCCCTTATGAAGGATCAGGTTATCAAGATATGCGATCTGATGCTTGACGACTTGAGAAAACGGCTTGCTGACAGGCAGGTAAATGTTGTAGTCACCGAAAGAGCAAAAGCGGCTATCGCCGACAACGGATTTGACCCGAATTACGGTGCAAGACCGTTAAAGAGGTACATTCAGCACCACATTGAAACTCTTCTTGCAAAGAAGATAATCGGCGATGATGTTGCTCCTAACACAACCCTTACAGTTGATTACGAAAACGACGCTTTCACTGTTAAATAACTCTTTAAAAAGCAAAAACCATTCCCGCATAAGGAATGGTTTTTTGTTATAATCCGTGACAGGGTGGAACATCAGCGACTTGGTTATATTTCTTCTATATTTATGCTTAAATATCCATCTTTTAAGGAAATCTCCGCTTTTTCATTTTCAGTTGAAACTAAATATCCGCTTTCTTCCTCCTGCTCCTTAAAACCTTTTTCGTTGTTATAAGCTTCAGTTATTTCAGATTTTGCCTTATCAAGGTCTGACTCGTCAGCCTCAAAAACGTTTATCTGAATCTGAGTAAGCCTGTACCCGAAAGGTCGTTTTTCCATAACGTAAACCAGGGTTGCCTCCTTGCCGTTAAATTCATAATTATAAAAATAGTTCCGACAACCGCTTATATCTGTTTCGTCAAACACCTCAAAGTCCTCGCCGGACAGCTTTTTCATTTCCTTGACTGACATATTGAATTTGGCGCCATCAACAATCCCGGTTTCTTTTCCGTTAATGTTCATTGCGGCGTTAATCCCGACTATTATTAAAATAATTCCGGCAAATATTCCGATAACCCAAAGGGCTATTATGTAATTCTTCTCGTGTTCAGATTTATTTTCATTCTGTTCTTTTATTTTCATAGCTATCCTTTCAATTCATATCTTTTTATATACAAGCACGGCAAAATGTGCGGTGACGTCAAGCTTATCAAGGCTTTCAAGCTTTTTTATATCCTCTTTCGAGGTCTTATGGCTGTAGGGAGTCATCTCAAAAAGAGAGGTTATATCCTTATTACAGCTAAGGTGCATCATTTCTTTAACGTCACTTTTTTTCACAAGCTCAAATCCCTCTATTTCAAAGTCATGAGGAGAATTTTTGTAAGGAGTTTCATAAACCGCCCGCTTTAATTCCCAAAGGTGATCCTCAAGTGGTATAGCCATTATCATAACCGCCCCATGCTTTAACACACGGCTGTACTCTTCTCTGCAAAAGGGAGCGAACATTGTAACAAGAGTATCAAAAGATTCCTTTGAAAACGGCAAATGAAATACGCTTGCAACTGCAAGATTTAAATTTTTACAGCGTTTTTTGCCTGCTATAACTGCGTCCTTAGAAATGTCAACTGCGTAAATTTCAGGACTTTTGTTTTTCCTTGTCAAAGCCTCATGAATTGCGGCAGTATAATAACATTCCCCGCAGCCGCAGTCGATAACCTCACCGTTTTGCGGGGTAAAATCCGATACGGCTTTGCAGACCTCGTCTTTCAGAAACCCGTAATAACCCTTGTTCAAAAAATCGGTTCTTGCATTTATCATAGCTTTATCGTCGCCGTGATTTGAACCTCCCTTTGACAAGAACAGGTTTACATAGCCTTTTGCCGACCTGTCAAAGCAATGTCCTTTCCCGCATTTATATGAATTATCCCAAAGCTTAAGGGCATCTCCGCACACCGGACAGATATAGTAAGCCATTTTCCTTTTCCCTTTCAGACTTTCACTACATTTTAAATCGAAGCAAAGCGTGAAAAGCTCGCTTAATCATGTCGCAACGATTGAACCCCGCCTCCTATAGGAGGCGGATCATCCCATAGGAGGCAGATCATCCCACGGGAGACGGACCTGCCGTTTAGGCAGGGGGACATCGGCGACTTAGTTATAAAATAATCATATACTTTTTCTTTTCATTTGTCAACCGCTAAATTAACAACTTACCGCTTGAAAATAGGGCTTTGATATGTTATACTTGAATTTAATCTATTTTTGCATGAAAGGAATGTAATATATATGGAACTGGGATTTGTAAAGGTTGCAGCCTGTACGCCCCAAATTAAGGTTGCAGACGTTGACTTCAATGCTTCACAGATAATCGGGCAGATAGGTCAGTGCGTTGAAAAAGGAGTCAAGGTTGCCGTCTTTCCCGAACTTTGTATAACGGGATATACCTGTCAGGACCTGTTTTTTCAGGATGCTCTCCTTGACAAGGCAATGGAAGGGGTCGCAAGGATAGCAAAGTCTTGTGAAAACACCGATATGCTCGTGGCTGTAGGCTGCCCTGTGCGCGTCAGGGGAAAACTTTATAACTGTGCTGCTGTTATTCAGAAAGGCAAAGTGCTTAAATTCATACCCAAAACCCACCTTCCCAATTACGGCGAATTTTACGAAGCAAGGCATTTTGTTGCCTACGATGGCGAGCCGGGTATTGTCCGTGTACCGGGACAGGATACAAAGGTTTGTATGGAACAGTGCGTTTTTACCTGCAGCTCCGTTCCCGGACTGGTAATAGGCTTTGAAATCTGCGAAGATCTTTGGGCAGCAGACCCTGTTTCAAATTATCTTGCCAAGTCAGGTGCGTCGTTGATCTGCAATCTTTCTGCATCTGATGAAGTTATCGGTAAGGATTCCTACCGCCGCCAGCTTGTTTCAAACCAATCGGCAAGACTCGTGGCAGGGTATGTATACTGTTCAGCAGGAGACGGCGAATCCACTCAGGATATGGTTTTCTCAGGTCACAACATCATTGCCGAAAACGGAACTTTACTGGCTGAGAGCAGACTTTTTGAAAACGGCATTACCATTTCCGAAATAGATGTGAAAAAGCTTGCATTTGAACGCCGCAGAACTTCTTCGTATCCTGCCGCAAGAGCAATTGAAATGTTTAAGGATAATGTCTGCGGAACAGATATTGCCATAGAGGAGATATTTTTTAACGCAGAAAAAACTCAGCTTACACGAAAATTTTTCAGGACTCCCTTTATACCCTCTGACAATGCAGAGAGAGAACAGCGCTGTCATCTTATCCTGCAAATGCAGTCCCACGGGCTGATGAAAAGAATTTCGCATACAAACTCAAAATCTGTGGTTATAGGAATCTCCGGAGGATTGGACTCAACCCTTGCCCTGCTTGTGTGCATAATGGCAATGGATCTTCTCCACCGTCCACACAGCGATATAGTTGCGGTAACAATGCCTTGCTTCGGCACAACAAAGCGCACAAGGAGCAATGCTGAGATACTTTGCAAAGCCCTTGGGGTCACCTTTCGTGAAATAAATATTACAAAGTCGGTATTACAGCATTTCAAGGACATTGGTCACGATGTAAACGACCACAGCGTTGTATTTGAAAACGGTCAGGCAAGAGAACGTACAAAGGTGCTTATGAATGTTGCCAATCAGGTAGGCGGACTTGTTGTGGGAACAGGAGATCTGTCGGAACTTGCACTTGGCTGGGCGACATATAACGGAGACCATATGTCCATGTACGGAGTCAATGCCTCAGTTCCTAAAACACTTGTACGACACATTGTCAGATATTACGCAGACACCTGTGGATACACACCACTTAAAGAGGTTCTTCTTGATATACTTGACACTCCTGTTTCTCCGGAACTTCTGCCAACTGACTCAAACGCTACCGAAATGACTCAGAAAACCGAAGACCTTGTAGGTCCCTACGAGCTTCATGATTTCTTCCTTTACTACGGCATACGCTGGGGCTTTGAGCCGAAAAAGGTCTACCTCATTGCTAAACTTACTTTTAAAGGAGAATACAGTAACGAAACCATTTTAAAATGGCTCAAGACATTCTATCGGAGATTCTTCTCTCAGCAGTTTAAACGTTCATGCCTTCCTGACGGAGCAAAGATAGGTTCGGTTACCCTTTCACCAAGAGGAGACTGGAGAATGCCGTCCGACGCTGTAAGCAGTTTATGGCTTTCTCAGCTTGAACAAATCGAGATTTGAATTTTAAATTCAAGTGGGTTTCGGGAGTAATTTATATGACAAAAAATTTTCTTCGTAAGGAATTTTTCAAAGGCTTCAAGGACGGGATACCTATAGGTCTCGGGTATCTGTCCGTATCCTTTGGATTTGGAATAATGGCAGTTTCCTCGGGACTTTCGATCCTGTGGACTGTAGTTATCTCAATGACAAATCTTACAAGCGCAGGTCAGGTTGCAGGAATCGGCGTTATCTCAGCAGGCGGAAGTTATTTTGAAATGGCTTTAGCCCAGCTTGTCATTAACATACGATATGCTCTTATGAGCCTTTCGCTTTCACAAAAGCTCGACGAAAGGTTTACACTATTCAGCAGACTTGCTGTTTCTTTCGGAATAACCGATGAAATATTTGCCGTTGCCTCAGGAAAGAGCGATGAGGTTTCAAAGGAATATATGTACGGGCTTATTTCACTGCCCTTTGTCTGCTGGAGTACGGGAACTCTCCTTGGAGCGTGTGCCGGCGAGGTACTCCCACCGATGATCAAAGCCGCTCTTGGAATTGCAATATACGGAATGTTTGTTGCAATTGTCGTTCCCGCTGCCAGAAGATCTGTAGAAATATTATTTGTAGTTTGTGTTTCAATTATGATCAGCTGCGTGTTAAAGTATATCCCCTTATTTTCTTTTATTTCCGACGGCTTCTCGATTATAATAACAACAATCATTGCAGCGGCTTCAGGCGCATTTTTCTTTCCCGTCAAACCCGGCAAGGAGGACTCTCCATGAATCATCAGATCGTAGGATACATAGCTGTTATGGCGATGGTAACATATCTGATAAGAAGCCTTCCACTTGTGCTTTTCAGAAAAAAGATAACCTCACCTTTTGTTAAAAGCTTTCTTTACTACATTCCTTACGCTGTTCTGGGAGCAATGACGATTCCGGGAATATTCTATTCAACTGCAAGTGTGTTCTCTGCTACAATGGGGCTTGCAGCGGCAATTATTCTGAGTTATTTTAACCGCTCGCTTATAGTTGTCGCAATATTATCAAGCCTGACTGCTTATATTGCGGAGGTATTGCAAAATTTATTGTTGTGAAATAAAATTTCTATTGAAAATCATGAGCGTTTGTGGTAAAATTAAAAAAAATATTGGAGGAATTATAATGAACAATATACCAGAAGTAAAAATTGGCATCGCCGCAGTTTCAAGAGACTGTTTTCCCAAGAGTCTTTCAGAAACACGAAGAAAAGCTGTTTTCGCCGAGTACAAAAAAAATTACGGTGAAATCTACCAATGTGAAACCATTATTGAAAATGAAAAAGATATGCTTTGCGCACTCGATGAACTTGAAAAAGCCGGATGCAATGCCCTTGTAGTATACCTTGGAAACTTTGGTCCCGAAACACCGGAAACCCTTCTCGCAAAGAATTTTGACGGACCTGTTATGTTCGTTGCCGCTGCTGAAGAGGATTGCGGAAGCTCGCTTTGCGATAACAGGGGGGACGCTTACTGCGGAATGTTAAACGCAAGCTACAATCTCGCTTTAAGAAACATCAAGGTTTACATTCCCGAATATCCCGTGGGAACAGCAGAAGAAGTCGCAAAGATGATAAGCGAATTTGTTCCTGTTGCAAGAGGAATAATCGGAGTGTCAGACCTGAAAATAATTTCATTCGGTCCTCGTCCGCAGGAATTTCTTGCCTGCAATGCACCGATAAAGCGACTTTATGATCTCGGAATTGAAATAGAAGAAAATTCCGAGCTTGACTTATTCGAGTCCTTTAACAAACACGCCGGAGATGAAAGGATTCCTGCTGTTATTGCCGACATGGAAAATGAGCTTGGCGAAGGAAACAAAATGTCAGGAATACTTCCGCGTCTTGCGCAGTTTGAACTTACTCTCCTTGACTGGGCTGAGCTTCATAAGGGATCTAAAAAGTATGTATGCTTTGCGAATAAGTGCTGGCCTGCTTTCCAGACCCAGTTCGGATTTGTTCCCTGCTATGTAAACAGCAGACTTACCGCAAAGGGAATCCCTGTTGCCTGCGAGGTTGACATTTACGGTGCGCTCAGCGAATACATAGGAACCTGCGTTTCAGGGGAAAGCGTTACGCTTCTTGATATCAACAACACTGTGCCCGGAAATATTTTCAAGGAAGAAATAGAAGGCAGATACGATTACACTCATAAGGATACATTTATGGGCTTCCACTGCGGAAATACTCCTGCTTGCAGACTTGTCACAAAAACAATGAAATATCAGCGCATCATGCACAGAGGACTTGAACCTGACAAAGAGCCTGACATTACAAGAGGAACCCTTGAGGGTGACATTGTTTCCGGAAAAATAACATTTTTCAGACTTCAGTCCACAGCCGATTCCAAGCTCAGAGCTTATGTGGCCCAGGGCGAGATACTTCCAGTTGCAACAAGATCCTTCGGCGGAATAGGTATTTTTGCAATCCCTCAAATGGCTCGTTTTTACCGTCATGTTCTTATTGAAGGAAACTTTCCTCATCACGGGGCTGTTGCTTTCGGACACTACGGCAAGGCGATCTACAACGTTCTTAAATATCTCGGCGTAGAAAGTATTGGATTTAACCAGCCAAAGGGAATGCTATACAAATCCGAAAATCCTTTTGAATAATTTTTATAATCCTATTTAAATCGGAGCAAAGCGTTGATAATTACATCTCTTTCAGAGCAAAATATCTCTTTCAGAGCTAAACATCTCCTTCGGAGCTAAACATCTCCTTCGGAGCTGTGCTTAATCACGCTGAGATGAAAAGCAACTCGTTGCAGTTTGCTCCGCAGGAGGGTTTTCGGTATAGGATTCCTGACGATCTCCACTGAAAGACTGAATTGCCCTGCCGAATACTCGACAGGTGGACATCGGCGACTTGGTTATATTTTTGTGTTTTAGTGTTCTTTCGCAGCAAGGCTTTTCTTTGCTGCGTTTTTAATGAATAATTGCAGAACAGATATTATATAGAAAAAAGATTAAAAAGGGAGGGAGCTGCGGTTTGAAAATTCTTATAACTACTGACTGGTATTCGCCGATAATAAACGGCGTTGTTACTTCAGTGCTGAATCTTGAAAACGAACTCAGAAGAAACGGTCACGATGTCAGAGTTCTCACTCTTTCAAGAAACCACAAATCATATATAAACGGAGACGTAATATATATAAGTTCTGTAAACGCAGGGCTGATTTATCCAAATGCAAGATTGAAATCTCCTCTTCATAACCGATATGTTTCAAAAATAATTGAATGGAAGCCTGATGTGATCCATTCTCAATGTGAGTTCAGCACATTTTTTGTTGCAAAAAAGATTGCACGGATTCTTGATATACCTATAGTTCATACCTACCACACTGTTTATGAAGATTATACACATTACTTTTCACCTAACAAAAAGCTTGGTAAAAAAGCCGTTATACACTTTTCAAAATGGGTGGCAAGGCACTGCGGAATGGTCATTGTTCCTACAGCCAAGGTAAAGGATATGCTTGAAAGGTATAACGTGACCTGTCCGGTGCGTGTAATTCCCACAGGTATCCATTGTGAAAAATTTTATTCAACAGACAAAGCATCCGGTCAGTTTATAAGAGAGAAGCTTGGAATTAGTCATAAGAGTTTTGTTGCCGTATATGTTGGACGGCTTGCTGTTGAAAAGAATGTCGATGAGCTTGTGCTTATGCATGAGAAGTTGCAGATAAACGGTGTAAAGCTTCTTATTGTGGGTGACGGACCTCACGGAGAAGCTCTGAGAACAATGGTAAATAAACGCGATCTATCGGACAAGATCATATTTACAGGTATGGTTCCGCCTGAAAGGGTAGGGGAGTATTATAAGTGCGGCGATGTTTTTGTAAGCGCTTCAACAAGCGAAACTCAGGGGCTGACTTATGTTGAAGCTCTTGCAAGCGGACTTCCTGTTATATGCCGTAAGGATAAGTGCCTTGACGATGTGATAGAAAACAATGTGAACGGAGTCCAGTTTACAGATTTTGAGGGATATAAAAAAGCGATGGAAAAACTTGCGTGCAGCACTGTCCTTCTTGAGAGCATGAGCAAAAACGCAGTTGATTCAAGCAGAAAATTTAGCTGCGAGGCATTCGGAAAAAGAGTTGAAAATGTTTATAAGGAAGTCTTGAACAGATAGACTCCAACACGTATAAGGCTGTTTGACGGAAATATGTAATTGGACAGGAGCAGGATTTGATGATACTCGAAACCGAAAGATTAAACTTAAGGGAAATTGATCAGAGTGATTTCAGAGCGTTATGTAATATTTTGCAGGACCCGGACGCCATGTATGCTTATGAAGGAGCTTTCAGTGACGAAGAGGTACAGGAGTGGCTTGACAGACAAATTCTGCGTTATAAAAAATGGGGTTTCGGACTGTGGGCGGTCATTCTTAAAGAAACCGGCGAGATGATCGGTCAGTGCGGACTTACAATGCAGCCGTGGAAAGACGGAGAGGTACTTGAAATAGGGTATCTTTTCAATCGTGCTTTCTGGCACAAAGGCTATGCGACTGAAGCAGCAAAGGCTTGTAAAAGGTACGCTTTTGAAGTGTTGAAAGCTGAAGAAGTATGCTCTATAATAAGAGATACAAACATTTCGTCTCAAAAAGTGGCTCTGAGAAACGGAATGACAAAAAAGGACAGCTTGGTTAAGCATTACAAGGGCGTGGATATGCCTCATTACAGATTTGCAGTATATCGCAGGTAAAATGCGTAAGGAAGCTGTTATCGTAAATGAAAAGAGGCGAAGCTTTGAATATATATTTTATACATGAGCCTACCGATCTGCAATGCGGACAAGCTGTACTTGCAATGGTTCTTGGAAAAAGTGTAGAGGAAATAATTAGATTTTTGGATAACGACAGGGAGACTACCCTTAAAGAAATGAAAACCGCACTGAGATATTACGGAGCTGAAATATCCGACAAACGATGCGAAGTCAAGCATAAAGAGGAACTTCCCGAACTTTGTCTTCTGAGCCTTGAAACTCCACGGTGCTGGCATTGGTCGCTTTATTATAACGGAACTTTCTATGACCCGGAGCATGGAGTGCTAAATGATTTTCCGGAGTCGGCAAGACGCTATTTCTGGGAGATCAGATTTGGAGAATAAACTGTAAAATTATATGGCTTGTGGGTTGACTTTTGGAAAAAATTATTGTAAAATTATCTTGTGATCATATTTGAGAATGGTCAAATCAATTTAACAGAGGTGTTAGTTTATGACTATGCAAGAGCTTTTGACAAAAGTGAGAAAAATGGCTGAAGGAATAGATCCATCGGGAACTGATTTTCTTGCTGTGCAGGTAAATATTAAGGACAGAGATCCCGGCGTTTTTTACATTGAGGTCAAGGATTGCAAGATAAATATAGAGCCTTATGAATATAACGACAGAAGCTGTGCTATCACAATGACAATGGACAACTTCAACAAGCTTATAGACGGAAAGCTTGATCCTGTTGCCGCATTTACTTTCGGAAAACTCAAGGTAGACGGAGATATCTCAAAGGCTCTTGAATTTGCAAAGCTTGTAAAGAAATAAAAAATACAGAAAAAATATAGGAAGGTTAGAATATAAGATCTAACCTTCCTATTTAATTTATAAGAAAATTGTTTATTATAATCAAGTCGCCGATGTCCCCCGCCTCTAAGGCGGCGGGTTCCATTCAGTTTTTCAGTGGGGGTTTTAATCCCCCACTGAAACCCTGAGGAGCAAAGCTCCTCGGCGACAGATTGCAATCGTC
>CALWNN010000024.1 GCA_944382845.1 uncultured Clostridia bacterium | reverse complement strand
ACGCCACACCGAGATGGGCGGCTGACGGCGGCAAGAAAGATTATGTCTCCGTTCGTCGCTGCGCTCCTCACTTCAACAGAATCTTTCTTTTTTTTATTTTTCTTGGTCTCACATCATTGACAAACGGACACTGATTGTACAATTATCAAATAATAATTTCGGTTTAAAAAACACAAAGTCACTTCCGACATCAGATCAGAAGTGACTTTAAAATACGTTTTTAACCGATTATCAAGTAAAAATCAAATTACTTGAGTTCAACAGTTGCGCCTGCAGCTTCGAGCTTAGCCTTGATATCTTCAGCGTCAGCCTTTGAAGCGCCTTCCTTGATAGCCTTAGGTGCGCTTTCAACAAGCTCCTTAGCTTCCTTAAGTCCGAGACCTGTGATCTCCTTAACAGCCTTGATAACGCCCATCTTAGCGTCGCCGAAGGAAGCAAGAATTACGTCAAATTCTGTCTTTTCAGCCTCAGCAGCAGCGCCTGCACCTGCAGCAGGAGCAGCAGCAACAGCAGCTGTTACACCAAATTCTTCCTGGATAGCGTCTACAAGCTCAGCAAGTTCAAGAACGCTGAGTGCCTTGATTTCTTCAATAAAATTCATAATCTTTTCTGAAGCCATGATAATTTCTCCTTTAAATAATTTTAGTTGCGCAGCCTGATAAACAAGCCGCTGTCAATGTTGTTCCGGAACAAGGACTGCAAAAATAATAATTATGCAACTTCTCCCTTGTCCACGATAGCCTGAATTGTTGCGGCAAGCTTCTGCATCGGTCCCTGAAGCGAGCCAACGAGCTGTGCAAGAAGAACTTCTCTTGATGGGATCTTTGAAAGAGCCTTTACGCCGTTTTCATCGTAAATTTCTTCGCCGATAAAGCCGGCCTTGAGAATAAATCTCTCACCGTTGCAGCTTTCTGAGAATTTACCCAGGATTCTTGCAGGAGCAGTCTGGTCGTCCTTTGAAAGAGCGATAGCGGTAGTTCCTTCAAGAACCTTGTCAAGCTCTGAAAGTCCGCAGTTGTTAATAGCAAAACGGAGCATTGTATTCTTTTCTACAAAGTACTCAACTCCTGCTTCGCGAAGCTCTTTTCTGAGCTTGGTGTCCTCTTCAACAGTGATTCCCTTGTAGTCAACAAGCACTCCCGAAGCCGCACTCTTGAGCTTTTCAGTAAGTTCTTCTACTCTCTGCTGTTTTGCAAGCAAAACCTTTTCACTTGGCATTTTGATTTCACCTCTTCTTGAAAATTAATTTGCCTGTCGTATCAATAAGAAAGCCTTTTTCTATTAAAAAGACAACAGAAAAAGGCACAAAGTCATTATTACGGAAGTCAACCTTCCAAAACTCTGCAAATCCTTCCTCGGCCGGACTTCTGCGTCTTTAAATCTACTCTGAGCATTATAACAATCCCCCGAGAGCGCCGCCGGCTGTCTTTAGATACGATTGCGATAAATATTATAACAGATAGTCAAAGACCTGTCAAGGCCTTTAGCTATCAGATTATAAACAAATTGAAAAATATTTAAACCGTCGCCGAGGAGCTTTGCTCCTCAGTCTTTCGCCTAATAGGAGGCAGACCTGCCGAATACTCGGCAGGGGGACATCGGCGACTTGGTTATACGCCGTACTTGGTCGTATTAACCTTGATTCCAACGCCCATTGTTGAAGCAACAACAACGCTCTTGAGATACTGACCCTTTGCAGCGGCAGGCTTTGCCTTTACGATAGCGTCAATAAGTGTGTTGAAATTTTCTTCAAGCTTCTGAGCTCCGAATGAAGCCTTTCCGATAGGGCAGTGAATTATGTTTGTCTTGTCAAGACGGTATTCGATCTTACCTGCCTTAGCTTCTGTAACAGCCTTTGCAACGTCAGGTGTAACTGTTCCTGCCTTGGGGTTCGGCATAAGTCCGCGAGGTCCGAGGATCTTACCGAGACGTCCGACAATACCCATCATATCTGGTGAAGCAACAACAACGTCAAAATCCATCCAGTTTTCCTTTGTGATTTTGTCAACAAGATCCATTCCGCCTACGAAGTCTGCTCCCGCTTCCTTTGCAGCGTCATACTTGTCTTCCTTGCAGAATACGCAGACTCTTACCTTTTTACCCGTTCCGTTAGGAAGAACAACTGCGCCTCTTACCTGCTGGTCAGCGTGACGTGAGTCAACGCCAAGACGGATGTGAGCTTCGATTGTTTCGTCAAATTTTGCCTTTGCATTCTTTGAAGCAAGTTCAAGAGCCTCAGGCGCATCATATAATTTAGCCTTGTCAACAGTCTTTGAGCTGTCAACATACTTCTTACCGTGTTTCATTAAATTTTCCTCCTTAAAGTGGTAGCATCAGAATTATTTTTTATCTGATTAACGGAAATTTCCTCCCACCGTTATGCACTGAAAAATCAATGCTTGTACGTTTCGCTTTTAGTCAACAACTTCAATACCCATTGAACGTGCAGTTCCTGCGATCATGCTCATGGCTGACTCTATGCTTGAAGCGTTGAGGTCAGGCATCTTCTGCTCAGCGATCTTCTGAACCTGTTCTTTGGTGATCTTTGCAACCTTCGTCTTGTTTGGTGTTCCCGATGCAGTTTCAATTCCGCAAGCCTTCTTGATAAGAACTGCCGCAGGGGGAGTCTTTGTAATAAATGTGAAAGAACGGTCGGCATAAACTGTGATAACAACAGGAATGATAAGTCCGATGTCGTTCTTTGTTCTTTCATTGAAATCCTTTGTGAATGCCATGATGTTAACGCCGTGCTGACCGAGCGCCGGTCCTACAGGCGGAGCAGGTGTTGCCTTTCCTGCTGGGATCTGAAGCTTAATGTAGCCTACTACCTTCTGTGCCATTGTTTGCACCTCCGTAAAATTGTGGTAAGGCGAGTTCTCAGCACAATGAACTCTCCCACTTGCCGGAAAACTCTATCCTTTCCGACAGTTTCTCATTAATTTGATAATTAATCCTTTACCTTTGAAATCTGTGTAAGGGAAACGGTAACAGGAGTTTCTCTTCCGAACATTGAAACGATTACCTCGGCGGTCTGTTCTTCGAGATTTATGCTCTTGACTGTTCCGTTCATGCCGTTTGTCATGGAAACCATATCTCCCGCTTTTATATCAGTTTCAACTACCGTCTTGCGGCTTTCAACTCCAAGCGCCTCTACTTCCTTATCGGTAAGGGGCACCGGCTTGGATCCGGGTCCTACAAATCCTGTACAGCCTCTTGTGTTTCTTACGATATACCAGCTTTCATCGGTGAGAATCATTTTCACAAGCACATAGCTGGGAAAAAGTTTTCTTTCGACCTCGACGGTCTTGTTATCCTTTATCTCGGTAACAGTTTCCATCGGGATTTTTACTTCATAGATAAGATCCTGAAGCTTCTGATTTTCAACAACCTTTTCAATGCTGGCGGCAACCGTATTCTCGTATCCCGAGTAGGTGTGTATCGCATACCATTTTGCTGAGTCCGACATATCAATTACCTCCCTTTGGTGTTAAAAATCTCAGCCGCCTATGCTTACAAGCTTTTCTACGATAAATCCAAGTCCCGCGTCAATGCCTGTAAGAAAAAGTCCGACTATTATCATTACTGCCAATACGACTCCGGTATTGTTGAGAACCTGCTTTCTGCTGGGCCAAACGACCTTTTTAAGCTCGCTTTTGAGATCCTTGAAATACTTTACAATCCGGTTTTGCTTCTTGGCTTTTGCCTTAGCCTTCCCTTTGGAAGACTTCGCTGAAGAATCCTTTGCCATAACAAATTGCTCCTTTCAGCTTTTTACTTTGTCTCTTTGTGAAGAGTGTGCTTTTTGCAGAACTTGCAGTACTTGTTCATTTCAAGTCTGTCAGGGTCGTTCTTCTTGTTCTTTTTTGTGTTGTAGTTTCTTTGTTTGCACTCTGTGCACGCCAAAGTGATCTTAACTCTCATTTTCGGCACCTCCTGACGAAATTTGGGCTTCACAAGAACAAATGAAGCTCCTTGTCCTTGACCCTTTTACAGGTCTTACATCTGCCTCCCTCAGCGGATCTGCCCCAAAGCAGTCCATAAAGCGAGTATCCCCGCCTTGAGATCTGTTTTTTTGCCAGAACTTAAAATTACGCAAAAAAATAGACCTCGCAAAGAGGTAAAATAATCATACCATATTAAAAGCCCTCTTGTCAAGGGCTTTTAACAGGCAGTTATTAATATTTTGTAAATTTTATTTCCGATTCTCAAAGTCGTTCCTTAAAATCGAAAGCATATAGCAGTCGGCTATGCACTGGTAGACTTTTATTTGTCTTAAAAGTCCCTCCTTGGCAAAACCGTTTTTTTCAAGAACTTTTACAGATGCCGGATTTTCCTTCATAACAACCGCCTGGATACGGTTGACATTTGTGTTTTCAAATATGAATTTCACAAGAGCGTTCACAGCCAGGCTTGCATATCCTTTCCCCCACATTTCAGGGGCTATCCTGTATCCTATTTCGCAAATGCTTTGAGGGTATTTTCTTGTTCCGTGGAATTTGCAGGCTAGAATTTCTCCCACGATCCGATTTGTTTTTCGTTCGGCAATTCCCCATGTGATTTCCGAAAGCTTTAATAGAGCGGACCTATTATACTCGATCTTGCCGATCACGTCCCTTTCTTCCTCGGACATTTTATATCCCCAGTAACGGTAGCTTATCTCATCCGCAACCACTTTTCTATATTCTTCAGCATCGGCTTGAGTTATTTCTCTTAAAATAATTTTGTCGGAAATAATTTCAGGCAGAGGGACAAAGACTTTTTTCAGATTCATTTTAATACGCCTTTGCCCAGAGAACCATTTTCTTTGCAGGCTTTCCGCAGCAAACGCAGGTATCGGAAATTTCCTCCTGCTCAAACGGAACACATCTCGATCCTACCCCTGTTGCTTCCTTCACCTTGTCTTCGCATTCCTCATCGCCGCACCACATTGCCTTTACAAATCCGTCGCCGTTTTCAGCCAGAACCTTTACTATCTCGTCCATTGTCTTGCAGGCATATGTTCTCTTTTTCATATTTTCAAGAGCTTTGTCAAACATTCCCTGCGGTATCTCATCTTCAAGCAGGCTTACAACCTTGTCTTTAAATGTCTCAAGCATATTTTCAAGGGAAACCGTTGTTTTTTCGCCGTTGTATCTTGTCGCCAAAACGCACCGGTTGTTTTCTATATCCTTAGGACCAATCTCAATTCTTACCGGAACGCCCTTCATTTCGTATTCGGCGTATTTCCAGCCTGCTGAGTTTTCGCTGTCGTCAAGCTTGACCCTTATTCCTGCAGATTTAAGCTTTTCATAAAGCTCCCCTGCCTTTTCAAGGACTCCCTCCTTATGCTGTGCGACAGGAACGATAACCGCCTGAATCGGTGCAACCGCAGGAGGAAGCACAAGTCCGTTATCGTCTCCGTGAGTCATTATAATCGCACCGATAAGACGGGTTGTAACTCCCCAGCTTGTCTGATGAGGATACTGAAGCTTGTTTTCCTTGTTTGTATACTGAATACCGAAAGCTTTTGCAAATCCGTCTCCGAAGTAGTGAGAGGTTCCTGCCTGAAGAGCCTTTCCGTCGTGCATAAGAGCTTCTATCGCATAGGTAGATTCCGCCCCGGCAAACTTATCGCTGTCGGTTTTTCTTCCCTTTATAACAGGCATAGCAAGGCTTTTTTCGCAAAATTCAGCGTAAGTGTTAAGCATACGCTCCGTTTCTTCGATTGCTTCTTCCGCTGTTGCGTGAATGGTGTGACCCTCCTGCCACAGAAATTCTCTTGAACGCAAAAAAGGTCTTGTCGTCTTTTCCCATCTTACAACGCTTACCCACTGGTTATAGAGTTTTGGAAGATCACGGTACGAGTGGATTATATTTGCGTAGTGTTCACAAAAAAGGGTCTCTGATGTAGGGCGAACGCAAAGTCTTTCCTCAAGCTTTTCATTTCCTCCGTATGTTACCCATGCAACCTCCGGAGCAAATCCCTCAACGTGGTCTTTTTCCTTCTGAAGAAGGCTTTCGGGGATAAACATAGGCATACATACATTTTCATGTCCTGTTGCCTTGAACATTCCGTCAAGAATTTTCTGGATATTTTCCCATATAGCATAGCCGTAAGGGCGGATAACCATACAGCCCTTTACGCTTGTATATTCAATAAGCTCAGCTTTTTTAACTATATCAGTATACCATTTTGCAAAATCCTCTTCCATAGAAGTTATTGCTTCAACCATTTTTCCGTTATTCTTTGCCATTATCAACATTCCTTTCGTTATTTCCGTCGGATTCCTTATTTTCAATCCCTGATTTTGCTTCCTTTTTAGCCTGAGCCCTTTTTGTCAGGCTTTCGATACCGTAAATATCGGTATTGTAAATTTTATAGTTAGGGTCGAAGTTTTCCATTTCGCTTTTATCGTAAAGACCTTTTACCTTATATTCTTCCTCTGTTTTATCATTGCTATCCTCCACCCTTTCGGGACTGGGTTTTTTCAGACGTTCGTCAATTTTCCTCGCAAGAAAAGGAGTGATAGCGGCAATTACCCATATAAGTCCCATTATCCCCGCCATTGCAAGAACAAACTGCACCAGAGTCTTTATTGCTTCGCCGTCCACATCATTTCCTCCTTAATTCAAAGTTACATATTATTATAACATTATCGGAAAGTTTTTGCAAGGGGCTTTACTCTTTGTTTTAAACTGATAAATAAAAGGTTGATATTTTGTTGATTAATACAGTTGACATATTGGTGCTTATGCTGTAAAATACTAATTATAAACCGTATTTTTTATTTATTCTGTACTACTTAAGTAAACATTAAAGCTGTATGGGTCTTATATAATTTATTACGGTAAAATTGTATTGGTGGTGAACTTTTGAAACGAACAGAATCAACAAACGACAGGATCGTAAGGCTTTACCAAGAAGGTTCAACTGCTGAGCGCATTGCCGACGAGGTAGCGATGTCGGTAGGCGCTGTAAACAACGTTCTGGAGCGCAGAATACCGGGGTATGCAGAATTTCTTGCAAAGAAAAGTCTTGCGATGAACAAAGCGAAAGCTGCTGCAAAGGAAGAGGCTGCCAAAGCAGAAGCGGAGGCTCAGAGGCTTGAGGCTGAAAAGAAGCTTGAAAACGCTGAAGCGGCAGGAGGAATGCTTGTGGAAAACTACAAGCAGAGCATTAACGCTCCCGAGGCTTCCCCTGTCAGCATACTTACAGGGGAAGCACACGAATCAAACATACTTACTGAGGAGTTTGATCAGCCAACGGAAGAAAAAGACAAGACAGTTGTTGAAAGCGAGCCTGAAGTGGTTGAAGATGAATCGACTTCTGCCGAAGATGAAACAGCCGATCTTGAAGAGCTTTTAAAGCTTGCAAAGGAAGCGGAAGCTGCCGAGGAGATACCTGTTGAAAAACTCCGGGCAGAAGATGTAAACGAATATGCTGCGGCTGAGGCTGCGGTTGAAGAAAGAGAGGAAAAAGAAATGACTTCCTACGAAAATATCGAGTCTGCCGATCCGGCGGCTAAGGCTGCCCAGAAGATCGCGCTTTTCGCAAAGGCTCAGATCGAAGAAAACGACGCCAAGATTGCAAAGCTTACGGCTCAGATCGCAGAGTTAAACGAAGCTATCACTGCTCTTAAAATAGAAAACGAGCAGTACAGAGCGGTTATAAAGTAATTTTGCCTCCGTATCGGGTACTACAAGTCTTATCTGTTTAGGTAGGACTTGTTTTTTTATTGTCTTGATGCAAAAGTGTGAAGGTAAAACACCGTCTGTGGAAGCGGTGGCTTCGGCGAACTTTGTTTTCGCTTATTGATAAAGTTCTCCTCTACAAACTAAAGGAGAAACGCTCTCCTCTATAAACTAAAGGAGAAACGCTCTCCTCTATAAACTAAAGGAGAAACGCTCTCCTCTATAAACTAAAGGAGAAACGCTCTCCTCTATAAACTAAAGGAGAGCCGTCAAAACTAATGTCGCTAAAATTACAAAACAACCTCTGCGTGTCTTGTAACGTGACAACCTACATTTACTGAAACAGGAAGTCCCGCAATGTGAGTAGGAGCTTCCTCTATGTTTACTCCAAGGGCGGTTACCGTTCCTCCGAATCCCTGAGGACCGATCCCAAGGGCGTTTATCTTCTCCAAAAGCTCTGCTTCCATTTCAGCATAAAAAGGCTTCGGGTTTCTTTGACTGACAGGTCTGCAAAGAGCTTTTTTGGCAAGATATGCGCACTTTTCAAAGTCGCCTCCTATCCCTACTCCGATAACCATGGGCGGACATGGGTTTGAACCTGCACGACTTATAACTCCCACTATCCAGTCGATTATCTCCTCCCTTGTTACCGACGGAGTCATCATTTTAAGAGCCGACATATTTTCGCTTCCGAAACCCTTTGGGCAAACGGATATCCTTACCTTATCCCCGTCAACTATCCTTGTATGGATTACGGCAGGGGTATTGTCGCCTGTATTCACACGCTCAAGAGGATCGGAAACAATTGAACATCTGAGTTTTCCTTCAACATACCCTCTGGCAACTCCCTTGTTTATCCCTTCAAAAAGTCCGCCTCCCACAAAGTGAACGTCCTGTCCGATATCAAGAAATACAACCGCCATTCCCGTATCCTGACAGACAGGGATGTTTTCTTCCTTTGCAACTCTGATATTTTCAATAAGATCATCAAACACGTTTTTTCCTACAGGCGACGACTCTTTCTCCCTTGAGCATCTGACGCACTCCTCAAGATCTGAAGGCAAAACAAGATTTGCCTTTATACAAAGATCTCTTACAGCCTCTTCTACCTGTAAAACCTGAATTTCACGAATACTTCCCATATAAGCCAACCCCTTCTCAAACTATTTTCCCGTCAATCATAACAAGCTCAGGCTGTGAGAGAATCTCAAACGGGTCGCATGAAAACATACAGATATCTGCGTCCTTTCCTTCCTCGATACTTCCCACACGATCGTAAATATTACCTATCTTTGCAGGTATGCAGGTTATGCTTTCAAGAGCCTCATAATGGGTCGCTCCGCCTCTCATAGTAAGCCCTGCGCTTAAGGGGAGATACTGTATCGGGATCTCTCCGTGATCGGTGCACACCGCCGTCATACAGCCATTTTCCCTTAGTATCTTTGCATTTTCAATTGAAATGTTTGCAAGCTCCGGTTTGCACCTGTCTGAAATTATCGGTCCTATCACAGCTTCACAGCCTGATAATTCCTCTGCTACAAGATGCCCCTCTGTGCAGTGAACAAGCACCGGAGAAATGTTGAACTCCTTGGATATCCTTAAAGCCGTAAAAATATCGTCTGCTCTGTGACAGTGAAAATGTGCTTTTATCTTTCCCTCAAGAAGAGGAATAAGACTTTCGAGCTTTATGTCGTAGTCAGGCGGATCTATCTCAGGATCTACGGCTTTTACAAGGTCGGACTGATAACGCTGAGCTTTTGCAAGTATCTCTCTTATAAGAGCGGCAGTCGCCATTCTTGTCGCCGGAGTCTCGTCCTTGTTAAGATAGGTCATTTTCGGGTTTTCCCCAAGGGCAAATTTTATCCCTATATCACGGATAAGCATTTTGTCGGCTCTTATCCCAACAGTTTTGATGGCGCATATCGACCCCGCAACAGGGTTTGTGGAGCCCGGAGCCACTGCGACAGTAGTCACTCCCGAACGTCTTGCGTCCTCAAATGTTATATCTATGGGATTTATCGCGTCAATTACCCTGAGATGAGGAGTAACAGGCTCCGAATCCTCGTTAAAATCCTCTCCCTCCGTTCCGACTCCCGAACTCATAAGTCCCATGTGGGTATGAAGGTCGATAAATCCCGGAAAAATCATCTTACCCTCGGCGTCAATGTCGGTTTCTCCCGTTTTTTCAGGGTTCCCCCGGCTTACTGCCTTTATTTTTCCGTTTTCAATTTCAACATATCCGTTAATGATTTCACGGTCGTCATTCATTGTATAGATCTCTGCATTATAGATTATCATGTTTTGTCCTTTCTTTTTACTGAATTTTGCTTGCGTTGTTTTTCTTGTTTGTGGAGCCGAATCCGCCCTCTCCTCTTTCTGTCTGCGAAAGTTCCTCAGTCTCAACAACCTCAGGCATCAGCACAGGCGTTACAACAAGCTGGGCAATTCTTTCGCCGGGAGAAATTTCATAAGCCTTCCGCCCCAGATTTATAACAGGGATAATTATTTCCCCTCTGTAGTCGGAATCCACCACTCCAACGGAATTTGCGAGGGTTATGCCGAATTTTGAAGCAAGGGAGGACCTTGCGTAAATCAAAAGCGCCACTTCCTGCTCTCCCGAATATTCAGCGGAAAGTCCCGTTGGAATCCTTACTATCTCTCCCGGACGGATTTCTGCGGGAGCTTCTATACAAGCGCACAAGTCAAGTCCTGCGCTCTTTTCAGTTCCTCTTTGCGGAATGACCGCATTGCTTTTCAATTTTTTGAATTTAAGAATACCTTGCATTTTTAATTCCTTTCAAAATTCCGCCTGAAAATCTTCATATTATTCCCCTGAAATAAAGTCCTCTTGTAAAAGGCTTTTCAAAGGGCGAGCCTGAAATATACTTTTCTAAGATTTCCTTTACTTGTTCGGGATCTTCATCATAAAAATCAAGTATCACATAGTCGCAGTTTACTTCATGAAGCTTATCTGCCGTATACAGGATATCAGAGTTAAGCACTTCGGTATACCCTCTCTTTTTACTGCATTTTACAGGAAAAGCCCTCTTTGTTCTGTCAACAATTTCTCCTTTGCATCTTGAACAGTCGCCGATAGGACAGTTTCTCGTTATCATCAAGGGCAGACGTCCGTAGCCTGTTATCCCGACGGGCACATCTGAATTCAGCGAGTTTATCTGTGAAAATTTAAGTTCAGCCGAACAAGTTATCCCTTTAGCGCCCATATCCTCAAGAACCTTTACAGCATAAGAATTAGTCACATTCAAGGTGTGGTCGCAGTAAAATTCAAGCCCCATTTTTTTAGCTGTCATAATATGTGCGTAATTTGAAGCAAAAACCTTGTTCACTCCGTTTTTTACAGCCTCTTCAAGCTCATCCTCAAGAGCTTTTTCATCTGTTATGAACCTCGGAAGGCTTACTGCTGTTTTTTCCATGTCAAAACCATGACAAAAACCGATTTCTTCAATCGGAACAACAGCCATCTTTATCTTGTGAAAATCTATCATTCTGAGCCGGCTTGCTTTGGCAACCTTCAAAACAAATTCCTTTTTATCGGTCCACCGCCGTGACTGTCCTGTCGCAGGAAGAGCAGACCTGTCAAAGGGAATAGTTCCGGTGTTTGCCTGTTCTCTCAGGCTGTCAAGCCTTGCGACAGCTTTTCTTCTCAGGTCGTTTAAGTCCCCTGCGGAAACGGAAAGTCCCGGCTCAATATCTCCACGCACCTCTTCAAACTCGTAAATCGTATCCCCAAGCTTTGAAAGCTGTTTTGCGCAGGCTTCAAGGTCTGTTTCACGGCTTATGGCTTCCTGTGGAATACCTCCCGAAACCACTGCGGAATTTTCTCCGTCGGTTATTTCAAGAGAAATCTCTTTCCCTCTTTTTATTTCAACAAAAAAGCTCACCCCTGCCATTTTTCTTTCCTTGCGGTAAAGCTGAGCCAAAGGCTTTAAAAGCTCCTTTGCGCCAATTACGTCCTCTTTTCGCCTTGTTCCGAACATATCCCGCCGTTTTGCGGTGTAATATCCGTCTGTAAAACCGCTCCGTGAGAACACCCCTTCAAGCGTTTTTACGTCATAGTCCTCTCCCTCAATAGACCTTCTGCATGCGTCGGTAGCGGCGGCAACATACTCGGGACGTTTCATTCTTCCCTCGATTTTCAGCGAAGCCACCCCTATCTCTTCAAGTTCTTTAAGATATGGCACAAGGCTCAGATCTTTAAGGGAAAGCGCATAATCCCTTCCGCCTTTTTCAACAGGTATACCGTTTGAAAACGGAAGCCTGCACGCCTGTGCGCATCGTCCTCGGTTTGCGCTTCTTGAGCCTATCATTGCAGACATATAGCACTGTCCGGAAAGGCACATACAAAGCGCACCGTGAACAAAAGCCTCTATTTCAAGTCCGCATTTGCAAAGCTCTGATATTTCTTCCCTTGAAAGTTCCCTTGCGGCGACAGCACGCACTGCGCCTATTTCTTTTGCAAAATCAACTCCCATAGGAGAATGTATCGCCATTTGTGTGGAGGCGTGAAGAGGAAGCGTCGGACAAAGCCTTCTTGCTATCTCAAATACTCCGAGATCCTGAACGATTATCCCGTCAATTCCCGCTTTACAGGCGTTTTCAAGCTCCCGCACAACAAGTTCAGTCTCGCCGTCGGTAAAAACAGTGTTTATCGCCTGATAGATCTTAACTCCGTACCTGTGGCAGAGCTTAGCTCCCCCGATGATTTCCTCCTGTGAGAAATTGTCCGCTCCCTGTCTTGCAGAAAGGCTTTTGCCTCCCACATAAACGGCGTCACAACCTGTTCTCAGTGCGGCGATAAGGGATTCAAAGCTTCCGCAGGGAGAAAGTATCTCAGCTTTATGCTTTACTTTGTTCATAACTCAGTAAAGTCCTGTCTTTTTATCCGGATAAATTGGGGAAACGGGAGGAATAGAACTTGAAGAAGTCTTTTGCGTGCTTGCCGCAGCCTTTGCCTTAGCCGCAGCCTTTGCTTCCTCCATGGCTTTTGCAGCCTTAGCCGCAGTTTCAGCCTTTCGCCTTTCCTCAGCCTCTTTTTTCATTTCAGCTTCCGCCTTTTTGGCAGCGTCAGCCTTAGCCTTTTCCTCGGCTGCCTTTTTTCTTTCAACCTCTGCGGCGGCAGCAGCGGCGGCGGCAGCTTTTGCCTTTTCCTCTGCGTCCTTTGCTTTCTGTGCGGCAACGGCGGCTTCCGTTTCAAGCTTTTTGTTAAACATTCTTCTTATTTCAACTTCTTTTTCAAGCTCGGCGCATTTTGCCTTTAATTCTCTCAGTTCCTTCTGCGCTTCATCGCATTTGAGTCTTGCTTCTCCAGCGTCGTCAACATAGTCCTTTATCTGGGAACGGAGATTGTTAATGGTTTCAGCGGCTTTCTGCTTTTCGTCAACCGCTTCGAGAGCCGCCAGAATAGCAGCGTCAATAATGTTGGTGCTTGGAGAGGAGGAAATAATGCTTCTCACCTTTGCGTCAACTACTCCTGCGATCTTGCGTATATAGCCCTCGGTCTCGTCTGTTGAAAGGTTAAAGGGACGGTTATAGATCTTTACGCCGACAATATTTTTCATAGCTGTCATCTTCCTTCCTTGATTTGAGGATAAATTTAATCAGTCAGTTACATTATACAACATTTTTTATAAAATTAAAAGGGGGTAAAGAGAAAATTTATTGCTTTTAAGACAAAAAATATTTTAAAATTCGGTCATCTCCGTCTTTACTAAAGTGTTTTTTTATGTTACAATAAAATGTATACAGCAAGGAGTTGATGATATGCCCGGAAATAAAAGAATAACGGCTTTTGCAATGCTTGTCATTGCGGCGGCGATTATGATACTTGTTCCTAAATCGGACGGAAAAATTACTACAAAGGAAAACGAGCCGGCGGCTGTTTCCACGGCTGCCTCTACGACAACGACCTCTCCTCAGGAGGTTTTGCAAAGCGACACGGCGCAGACCTCTACCGTTACCACAAAAAATAAAGATACAAGCACGACCTCAACTGCTACGGCAACAGTTTCTTCCACTGCTGTTTCAACCGTTACAACAGTTACGACCGTTACGACAGCCCCTGTGACTTCTACAAAAAAGCCGGTGACGACAACAACCACGGCAACGGTTCCGAAAAAGACTGAAACGACCACTAAAAAGGTTGAAAACAACAAGCCGTCAACGGGAAATACTCCCGTTTCAAAGCACGGTCAGCTTTCTGTCAAGGGAGCGAATATTGTTGACAAAAACGGTCAAGTCTTTCAGTTAAGAGGAATGTCTACTCACGGCGTCGGCTGGTTTCCCGATGCTGTAACGAAAGAAAATTTCAGAGTGTTGCGGGACGACTGGGGTTGCAATGCCGTAAGACTTGCAATGTACATTGAAGAAAGCTGGGGCGGAGGCGAGTCATGTTACCTTGCCGACAAGGACAGAAACTACAAGATTGTAACGGACGGTATTGATTACGCTATTGACCTGGGAATATACGTTATTGTTGACTGGCACGTTTTAAATCCGGGAGACCCGTCAACTCACACGAAGGACGCCAAGGAGTTTTTTGCAAAGATAGCAAAAGAGTACGGCGACTCACCCAATATAATTTATGAGCTTTGCAACGAACCTAACGGCGGAGTTAACTGGTCGGGAACAATAAAGCCTTACTGCGAAGAGGTAACAAAGGAAATAAGAAAGTACGACAGCGACGCTATCATAGTCTGCGGTACTGCCACATGGAGTCAGGATATCCACGACGTTGTGGGAAACACTTTAAGCGATAAGAACACAGTATACGCTCTTCACTTTTACGCAAACACACATACAGATTGGTTAAGAGAAAGACTTCAGAACTGTGTGTCAAGCGGACTCCCTGTTCTTGTTACAGAATTCGGAACCTGTGACGCAAGCGGAAACGGCGGCTTTAACACCGCAGAATCCACAAACTGGCTCCGGCTTCTTGATGAACTAAGCATAGGATACTTCAACTGGTCGCTGTGCAACAAGGACGAAACGGCCTCCGCATTGAAAACATCGGCAAGTCTTTCTTCTCTTAAAGCAGGAGAAAGCCAGCTTTCCGAAAGCGGAAAATTCATAAGAAATTATTTAAGAAAGCGTGCAGGACTTTAACCCCGTCGGAATTTATTCAGAAAGGTAGATAACTTTGAAGCTTGATAAGACCACAATGAAAAAGCTGATGTTTTTAATTGCTTTTACTGTGATACTCATGTTCGTGCTGAACAATCTTGACGCGGCAATGAACATCATAAAATACATTCTCGGCTTGTTTTCGCCACTGCTTTTCGGCTTTGGCATTGCCTTTGTGTTAAACGTTCCATTAAGATACATTGAAAGCCGTATTTTTTACAGCAAGAAAAAGGTTGTTCAAAAAATAAAGCGTCCGATAAGTATACTTCTTTCAATAATTATTATCGTGCTTCTGATCACGGCAGTGCTTGTTTTGGTTGTTCCGGAGGTCATAAAGACATTCAACGTTCTTATCGACCTTATCCCCGCATTCTTTGAAAAGGTAAAGGACAAGGCTACAGAGTATTATAACGAATATCCGGAGATAAAAAATATCGCTGACAGCATATATGAAAACAGGATTTCCATTTCAGATACAATCATGAATTTTCTGAAAAGCGGGGCAGGAGGGCTTGTAGGAACTACCTTCGGGCTTATCTCCTCTGTTTTCGGAGGCATCGTAAATTTTGTGGTCTCACTCATCTTCGGAATATATATTCTTTCAAACAAGGAAAAGCTTAAAAGGCAGATTGTAAGAATCTCAAAAGCATGGTTCCCGGAAAAGCTGACGGATAAAGTATTCCATGTGTTTTCGGTTGCAAACGAGGTTTTCAGAAGATTTGTTGTAGGGCAGATAACAGAAGCCTTCATTTTAGGCACGCTCTGCACCATCGGCATGATGATCTTCAGATTCCCATACTCCGGAATGATCGGAGCTTTGGTAGGAATGACTGCACTTATACCCATTGTGGGAGCGTTTATCGGCGCAGGAGTGGGAGCATTCATGATAATGATGGATGATCCCGTAAAAGCGGTATTATTCGTTATATTCATTATTGTTCTTCAGCAGCTTGAAGGAAACATAATTTACCCCAAGGTAGTAGGCTCATCAGTCGGGCTTCCTGCAATGTGGGTGCTTGCGGCTGTTACTGTAGGCGGCGGATTTATGGGCATTCTGGGTATGCTTCTCGGAGTTCCCTTAGCCTCCACCATCTACACCCTTATAAAGGAAAATGTAAATTCTCATTATGATAAAAAAGCACAGAGGCGTGAAAAAATCAGAAAAATTCTTGAACAGGCGGAGCTGAACCGCAAAGCTCAGGACGACGCGCAAGTAAACGTTAAAAAACACTCAGAAAAGTCTTCTGACGAATAAAAGCGAAAGGAAACCGGATTTGAACTCGCCCTTTAAATATTCTGACGACAACAAAAGATACTACACCTTCAATTACTATCTGCGACATCGTTTCGGCAAAAAGGTTTTTAAGGTAAGCCTTGATATGGGCTGTGGCTGTCCAAATCGTGACGGCACAAAGGGTGTGGGAGGCTGTATATACTGTTCCGAAAAAAGAAGCGGTGATTTTGCAGGCAATCCTGCGGAGGACATTGCTTTGCAGTTTGAAAAGATAAGGAACATGGAACTTAAGAAGTGGGACGACGCCTATTACATCGCTTACTTTCAGGCAGGGACCAATACCTATGGAGATTTTGACAAAATAAAAACTGCTTTTGAAAGGGCTGTCCGCTTTGAAAATGTTGTCGGACTTTCGGTTGCAACAAGAGCAGACTGCATTGACCAAAGGTTTGCAGACCTTTTCTATGAGCTTTCAAAGGGAAGATATCTGACGGTGGAGCTTGGACTTCAGACCGTTCACGACCGGACTGCAAGACTTATAAATCGTTGTCACAGCTTTGAGGATTTTTTAAAAGGCTACAAGCTTTTACAGGATCGTGGAATAAACGTATGCGTTCATATTATAAACGGGCTTCCCGGTGAAACGAAGGAAATGATGCTTGAAACTGTAAGGCAGGTTGGACTTCTCCGACCGCACAGTGTAAAGCTTCATCTTCTGCACATTTTAAAAAACACACCTCTTGCTGCGTTATACGAAAAAGAGCCTTTTCACGTTTTTTCTCTTGAAGAGTATGCTTCTCTCATATGTGACCAGCTTGAAATTCTTCCCGAGGACACGGTTATCCAGCGTATTACAGGCGACGGTGCAAAAAGCGATCTTATCGCTCCCTTATGGAGTTTGAAAAAATTCTGCGTTATGAATGAAATCGACAAAGAAATGCTTCGGCGAAACACTGTTCAGGGACGGCTTTTTGCAATCGGTAAATAAAGAAAATCAAAACCACCCGTTAAACGGGCGGTTTGCGAAAGCCCTATAAAGGCTTGATATTGACGTTGCCCCTTAAACGGACACGGAATTGTCCGCCAACCGCATTTCATTTCCGTGCTACTCCTCAAGGGGTATTTTCCCTATGTCGTTGTAAATCTTGCTGTATATATTGTTTGCCTCCTGTATTTCGGTGCAAAAGCAATGGTATTCTCAATCACACAGACTTATACGAATACAAGCACGGTAAAATGTTAATGCATCTCAAGTTTTGTCTTGAAAGCATCCCAAACGAGCCAACTCCTGCGGCAATGCTTAAATATTACCGGCAACGCAAAGGATTAACTACACGGCAGTTAGCTGAGAGTGTATGCATTGTCCCTGCTACACTTTTAATGTACGAGTGTGAAAAGTTTCCAATACCATATCAAATAGCGGTAGTATTTGCGGATATTCTTGAAATTGATAGAAACCTGCTCTTTGATGACTTTGCACGATTTATGGATTATCCTTACAGCAACAGGTTACGAGAAGTCAGAAAAGTATATGGATTGAATCAAACAGATTTTGCGGAAAAAGCTAATATTTGTTACAGTATCTATGCTAAATGGGAAACCGCTGTCCGTCAGCCGTCACGAAAGATGTATGAGCAATTAGTAGCCGCATATCCCGAAATAAAGATATAAAAGTTTACAGCGTATCTGTTTTTTCGCAGATACGCTGTAAACTTTTATAATCGGCACATTGGTTTTTCTGAAAAATCCTCTGTAAAATAACAGTACACTAAAACACAGGAGGAAAACACTATGGAAAAATCTTTATTTGAACAAATGGGCGGTACATACACTCAGGTAGGAGATTATCTACTACCAAACTTGACAATTCCCGAAGAAGAACAAAAGCCTATCGTCATTTGGGGACAGCGGCACGCAAGGTACTTAAAGCAAAATCACAAAGTTCTGTATATGAATTTACTAACAAGCGGCAAACTGAACAACTACCTCTCCGATATTGACAAACAGGCAGAAGATATGTTTATTCGGCTGGTAAAAGAAATGGCAAAAAAGCAAGGTGTAACCGAACGATTAAAGGCAGCTGACCAAATGGCGTGGGTTGGGAAAATGAATACTATCCGCAACGCCGCTATGGAGGTTGTGAATAAGAAACTGATATTCGTATAAAATCCTCGAAACACTATCTTTATTTGAGTGAGGATGAATACCGCCTACAGCTTATTTGATAATTCATTTACTCTTACTTCTCCCGCCGTGCTCGCTTGCCTTGAAGTTGTAAATGGGACGAATGACACACTCAACACGCACGGTATCGTTGATGTTTCGGAGAATTTCATCCATCGGCTTATACGCCATAGGGCATTCGTCCAACGTTTCCTGTGATACCGAGGTGGTGTAGATACCGTCCATCTGTTTCTTAAACTCTGACACGGTGAAGCTGTTTTCTGCATCTCTGCGGCTGAACCTGCGACCAGCTCCGTGAGGAGCAGAGCAGTTCCAATCCTCGTTGCCAAGTCCTGTGCAAATCAAACTGCCGTCACGCATATTCAGCGGGATAAGCAGTCGTTCGTTCAGCTTCGCAGAGACAGCCCCTTTGCGCAAAATCATAGCTTCGGTGTCGATATAGTTGTGAATGGTAGCGAAGGAATCTGCCTCGTGCAGCTTCATACCATCTAAAATTACCTCTTTGATAATGCGGCGGTTCAGTTCTGCGAATCTTTGCATAAACTCCATATCATACAAATAGTTTTCCTTTTCTTCACCTGTGAGGGGAGCAAGCTCATAGGGGATTTCAGTTTGCTTTCTTCCGCCGATAGAATTGTACGCTTTTTTCTGATACAGCTCCGCAACACGAAGTCCGAGATTACGGCTTCCAGTATGAATGACAAGATAAAGATTTCCGTTATCATCCTTATCAACCTCGATAAAGTGATTGCCGCCGCCCAAAGTACCAAGGCTTTCTTTGGCTCTGCGGGTATCGACTTTCTTGTAACATCTTAGGTCTTCGAGGTTTATTCTTCCGTGACTGCGGTGCGAGCGCTCTCTGACAGCTCTGCCGTAGGGGATATTTTGTCTGATAAAGCTGTCCAGCTCGGGAAGATTTAATCTTTTTTCAGCCAACTGAACTGTAAGCATCCCACAGCCAATATCTACACCTACAAGATTGGGAACAACATAATCTCCAATCGTCATAGTTGTACCAATCGTGCATCCCTTACCGGCGTGAACATCCGGCATAATACGAATTTTGCTGCCGACAATAAAAGGTTGCTCGCATAAAGCCTTTATCTGCCCGCCTGCAGACTGTTCCAGTTCATCGGTGAAAACCTTGGCCACACCGTATGTGCCTTTGATTTCAATCATAAAATTTTTCCTTTCATCATTATTCACATTTATCTAACGTAACAGCCAGAACGCAAAATTTTTTCCGTCTTTCAGTTTAACAGATACAAAATAGTAAAATGTCGCTTGCAAAATCATCTGCTCCCATGAGCATTAACAGATCGAATGATGCTTCTGCTTTTTTATCTTTGTTCGGTATCATATACGCTACCACCATTATACAATAAAAAACGCAACTATGATAACGCATTAAAATAGGATTCAAAATTGCTAATATGCACCTCTGAAACACACCGATTAAATTCCTCAACAAAGAGATATCCGTTATAAAAATCGCCGTTAAATCGCCCGTAAAGAGGTTGCTCCAAACCGAAGAGTAACGCTTTAGCAAGCGCTATGCAGACATAAAACTCCGAATTCTTGATACACTGCAAAAAAGAACTGTGGCAGGTGAACTCCGTAATACAGCAAATCATCGGAAGATCAGCATTGTTGATACCGAAATCATCCAGCGTATCAATAAAGTACTGCCAAGTATCAATGAACAACTTCTTGAAACCCTGTAGGTTAAAATCATCTGATTCATCATTGTATTGCAGTTTGTTCATAAAGCTTTTCCACCTATCAGTCAGAGCATCACGAAGTTCGGACTTGTCCTGCATGAATTTTTTATATTCGTTGCTGAAAAAACGCCGGACAACCTCGATCATCTCGTCTTCTTCCAGATTGAAGATATCGTGCCGTGGCATATCTACCGCTTTGTTCAGGCAAACGATCATCTGTCCGAACCGCATATCCGGTGCTTTTTCCTCCCATAATTTCGCAAACTCATCACAGAATTTGCGGATGCGTGCCTTATCTCTCATTCGTCAGCGCCCCCCTTTGTTTTGCGTATATACAGAATTTCCTCAATTTTCTTTTGACTGAGGCAAGGAACGCCTTGTCGTCCTGTATTATCGCTTTTCATATTGAAAACAAAGCGTGATAGCTTATTATTTTTTAGCCTACAACCTCATATCGAATATTGTGTTCTTTTGCATATTTTATTGCGACGGAATCCTCGCGGCATTTTATAAGCAGGCGGCCACAGCCCTCAAACGCATCATCCGCAATTTTGGTAATACTATTTGGTATCGTTATGGTTGAAAGTTCATAGCAATCGTAAAACAATCTCCTCGAAATCGTTGTAAGATTGCAAGGGAGTTTCACATTCTTAAGTGACTTACATTCGGAAAAAACCAAGAATTCGATTTCTGTAACGCTGTTTGGAACGATAATATTGATAAGAGAAGAACATCCTTGAAATGCAGCACTATCAATTTTTTTTAACGCTTTCTAAACTTACAAGTGAATTACATCTTGCAATTGCTTCAGTCAACAAGCAAGCTGTAAAGCAAGCGTAGTTTTTCCGACAGCCGGGCAAGAACATAACATATACAAATTCCCAGCTTTAAATACTTCGAGTAATTTATCAATTTGTTTCATTTTATTTACCTCATTTAACTAAAAGCTTATAGCGTGGTGCCGTCGCTTAAGTAACAGCATTTTCCGTATTGCTGTAATAAAATTCCTCCAAAGTATTAAGGCATATGCACCCCAGCGGATTTCCGAAAATGGCTCCGCAGTCAACTGCAATGTGATTATTTTTCCTGAAAATCCGTCCTTTGCAGCTTTCGTCGATAAGCTCTGTTGGCGTATGCCCCGACACAAAGAATTTATCTTTAAAATAGATCTTTTCATATTCAATTTCGCCAATCAGAAAATCATTCATCTCGCAAGAATCAAAGTTTTGCATTTTTTCTTGTTTCGGTCCGGTGTGGGAAAGAAAAAAATTACAGCCTGCTACCGTGATTTCATCAAAAATCGGAAGAGAATTAAGATAAGTGAGCACCTTTTTCTTATTATCTTCATCAAGATTTGTAAATGCTTTATAAGTGGGATAGCCTCCGTCAGAAAGCCAAAGCTGATAAATTTCGATCAGTTTGTCCGCCAAAGGAGAGTCCGCAGGAGTTTTCAGATAGTTCAGCATTCTCAAAGCGGTATTGTCATGATTTCCCCGCAGGCAAATTACATTTTTGCGTTCTGCCAAATTCAGCAGCAGTTTAATTCCGTCCGCCCCTCTGTCCACTATATCGCCTAAAATATACAGCGTGTCCTTTTCGCCGAAGTGAATCTTTTCCAACATCCCAATGAATTTATTATAGCAGCCGTGCAGATCGGACATTGCGTAAATCATAGCTTATATTTCCTCCGTAGCTTTTCCATAATACCGATACACATCCAACAAACAGGAATGATTTCACTCCTCCTTCTTCCAGTACTCTTCTGACAAAATAGAATGATAGGCGTTCATACAATCTCCCACATCCAACTCTCCGTGGTAAAAATCCTGGATCACTTTCAACACTCGTCGATTTCTGCCCAAATTTCCCCGGAAGTATTCCAGACTCAGGTAATCGACAGTATCTGTAGGGCAAATTTCCTCGTATGACTTAGATAAACCATGCCCACATGCAAACATATCGGTGGTGTCCCCTCGTTTCAACAGTCTTTCGTATCTTTTCCGCTCTGATTCCGTGTTTTTATCCGTACATAAAGAGGTTAACACAAACGGCGTTGGTGTGCGTCCCAGTTTTTGATGATTTGCAAATACAATATCTCCCTTTTGAAAAGGTGTAGGAACATCGATCCACATTCCTTCAAAAGAATCATATAAAGCATTCTCTTCATCCGTCATTATATTTCTGAGTCCGTCAATCTCAAACGGAACACCGTCCCTATCAATAAGGACACAGATATTTGCAGATGGCTCATGAAAATTCGAACGAATACGCATTTTTTCGACATAGAAAATTTGACTATTTTCCCAATCTTCTTTTTCAAGGACAAGTCCGTCTGAAAAAGAGTGATATACCTGTTCGCTGGTTATCCGTTCAAAATCCTGCTCACCGTATTTACTGTAGTTATTTCCCCAGGGGAGAGGAATCACCGGGTCAAACCGATAAACACAAGTGCTATACGCCTGAAAAAACTCAGTTAACCATCGGTCTTCCAATGCCATATACTGCTGCAAAAAAACATGCAGGCTGTAATAATGTGGACAGTTGAACCGTTCTTCAATTACCGTATCCGGCATGGTTGCAATCAGTTCTTTCCACGCATTATGCTTTTCTGCCAATGTGTGATTTTGGCTTTGATATATCAGAAAAGCCGCTTCCATAGAATTAAATGTGTGCCCGATTTTCTCACAATGTCTCCGGATATCCTTAGAATTGATAAACTCATAAATGTTCATTTTTCTGTTATCTCCGTATCTTTTTCATCTCCACCGTTTTCTGCCATCATATAACCTATTGCGACTTTTCCATATATCAAATGCCTTTTCCAAACTTTCATTTTCGGAAATGTCCTCATTTCTGTAAGTCTGAGCCTGAACAATTTTGCAATTTTCGACTTCAACAGCCGCAACATATTTATTGTTTTTCATAATACCGTAAACATCGTTGTCGAACCACCACCAATCAGTAAGGCAGTTATTGAGTTCTTTGCCCGCTTTTAAATATTCGGCTGAGCTCCGTAGCCTTCTGAAAGAATATCCATGTATACAGCATTCTAAAGTAGAGCGGTCGAACATTTCTGATGAATGTTCTGGTATCGGAATCGAAAAGTATGCCCCCATATCATCATTACCGCCCCTATAAAAGCATCTATATTTGTTGCCATTATACCATCTGCGCCTCTCAACCTGTTTGTCATACTCACTGAGCATAAAATACCATGCAATATAATCTTTACTCAAATATGCATCGATCATGATTTTACACAAGTTCTCTAGACCAAGTTCTGCTTTGAATTCGATATAGAAGTCTATCAGTCTCGGCATTTTGCAGAAATCCCACAACTTGAAAAATATCTGTTTTGATGTAATGAAGCTCCGAAACCGATTAACATCTTCGAGTAATCGCCAAATCTGTTCCAACTCCGATTTGTAGAAAAGTAATGCCGGATTGCTAAAAAACACTCTTCGAATACTTTTTACTTGAGGCAACATCGTTTTCTTAAACACATCCGGAACATTTTTGGCATAATGTAACCTCTTTGCCATTTTAACAAAGCGTTTTTCAATCAAATGCTTATCCTCGACATACGGGAGTGCATTGTAAAATGCCGCATCATATCCTACAAATTTGGTCATTAAGATAAACTGTTCTACCGTTAATTCGTTTGTCCGAAAAGGAAGAGGAGAATGAAAAAATTTTATGAACTGGTTTTTCAATTCTCTGTTAATCGGCTTATACAAATTGACCAGTTCAAATATTGGATCATCGGAATAAAGATTCGTTTTTATATTTGAAATGTCGCGTACCTGTAGTTTATTACCGTTTCTGTCCTCCAACGCAACAAAGGTACGCCCGTTTTTCAAATGGAAGGTGATCGTTTCATATAATTCAAACTCAGTAATACACAGTTGATCAGGAAGCCATTTTATCGCAAACAATTCTTTGAATTCTAATCTCCGAGATATTTTAACGCCCTTTTTGTTAACGGTAAGGGAAGCATCTATAAATCCCTTACTCGGAGATAACACAGCACTGCACCTTGGACAAACAAATTTATCTATGGTATCTATAGGAGTGTTGAAAACCAAATTGCCCGGTTGTTCTTCAAACAGAGAAACTTGTGGAAACACCCATGCGTTTATCGCTTCCTGCGACTTGCCCTGACACCCATGATTTCTATAAGCGGGACTTTCCTTTCCGCAGTGTGGGCAAACAATTACCTGCTTTGTAATCACTACGGTATTTTCGCATCGCACAGCTTCTTTACATTTTCTTTGAAGTGCAGGGGTTAACACTTTATAAGCGATATCACGGTTAACTGCTTTTTTTCGTTCCTCAATCGTGTATCCATAACGAGGGAGCCGCATTGTTTTGCAAAAACAGCATTGGTTGTCCGTTTTCTGTATTTGATTTAAATTCTCTGAATTTTTCATCTGTAACTGCGCCCCCTTACTTTATTGTATTCATTCGCATCTTCATTTTTCTTGTATTCCTCTGTATTAAAGATGTCACGCCGATAATGGGGGATATCGTCATATTTAGCGTAAAGCCGCCCATTTAGCCCATGCAGAGCAGGAATAATTAGGTTTGGTATCTATACCCTGCGAAAATCGAGCATAACATTTTCCGCAACTGAATTGCTCAAAATCTACGAAATGCTCCTTAGGAACTCGTGGTCCGTCATACATAGCGCAGGTTACACAAAGTTTTGTGTTTGCCCCCACTGTTTGCATACAAATCCCTCCTTTCATTGTTTATATTTGCTTGTAAATTATAAAATTAACGATATCCACGCATTATGGCACTATATAATACTGGCGAGAACGAAAACTTTCGAGATTTTTTCGATTATTTACAAAAAGTTTACATATTCGTTCTCGTTTGTCTTTGTTGTCTTTATTATATCCAGGCTGATGAGACAATTTAGGGACATAAAAAGGACTTGCTGCAAAGAACAAGTCCTTTCGCTGCATTTTTGCCCTGTCTGATACGATAAAAACCCATCTTTTTAATCAGCATAAAATTCTTTCAGATCGTCCAGACGCAGCAAAACCGGTTTTTGACCGTAGGCAGTACCCACATCAATGTCTATCCAAGTTTTCGTTCTGATGATTTTCCCGGTGTATTCTTTTCCGTATGACAGAGTCGGCGTGTGTCCGAAAACCGTGATAACATCATCAAAATATTCATTGGAAAGCTCCGGCCAAGCCCATAAGAAATCATCAGCGGCGTAGTGTGATAATTTTTTGCTCTTGTCAAAATTGTCAATTCCTGCGTGAACAAGCAGAAAATCATTACCGCCTGCCGTTATCGCCTCATAGAGCGGAGCATCGTGCAGATAATCTAAAATATCCGAAACCGTTTCCGGCGATACTTGATTCAATTTATGCAATGCATTTAATGTGATGTCACCGCCGTTTAGTTGATAATTCTGTAAAAGCTCTATTTTGTCATTCGAAAATGCGCCAATGCTTTCATCTGTAATCTCATCAAAAACGAATTCACAGGATAAAAGCATTGCCTCATGATTGCCTAAAATCAACTGAATATTCGGCTGCTCCAACAGCCAACAGAGCATTTCCACTCCGCCGTCGCCGTTACGGTCAATGATATCACCGAGTATGTAGAGAAAATCATTCTTGCAGAAATTAACCTTATTCAGTAATGCTTTGAATTTTCCCAGCGAATAGCCGTGCAGGTCGGATACTGCATATACGGACAGATGAATCGCCTCCTTGCTTTCATTCTGATGATTTCCCTATGGTGTCCATGCCTCCAACTGAAACGCAGCTTCTTAAACATCTGCGTTTCGAGGTTTCGTGTCCCATTCCCGAAGGATTTTCGCAATCGGCAGCAAATCTCCGTTTTCAAAATCATAGTCGAAACTTATATCGATATCTTCGGGTGTCGGTTTGCTGTGATGATCTGCATGCACAATCGAATTATTCAGCAGCGTCCGGTCAAAAAAGCAACGACGCAAATTGTTTGTCACACGAATGGAAGCCTGAAAGAAATACGCCTCCACAGTTTTGACTGACGGATCTCCGCAAAAATATTGGGTATATGCGGTGATTATTCCATATAGTCCCAAATGAAACTTTGTATAGCTGTCATCATTCTCCGGCCGATTCAGCCGTAAAAACCGAAATGTACCCGCCATAGCTCTATAAAATACATCAACGATACACTCATCCATTTCATATTTTTCTTTGTCGGCAGATATCCACCCTGCCCATTCGATCAGGCAATCCCAAGACATCATGAGATTCCTATAATCTTCCTCACGGTTATACGGTTTATTTTCGTTCATATTGTATCACTCCTTTTTCGTGACTTCATTTTAGCAAATTAGATGGGATAAAAACAGTACATCACACTATAACCAAATCGGGCTTACAACTTAGTATACAAAACACAGCTAAAACATCTGGTTTGGTTAAATGGAACTGATTTTTCCGTTGAATTTTATTAAATCTGCAAGAGACGGCGTTATGTTATTTATTTCATCAATAGAATAAAAAGATTCAACAATTACCATACCGTCATTTCGAAGAATATGCTTAATTATATTACCAATCGTTGCACAAGAAGCCTCCTTCCCAACTAAATCCTCAAAATCCATTACCACTAACAGTTTGGCATTGTGATATTCTTTTATAAAGTCAGTATCTCTACTTTCCTGTACGGACTGTATATAATCTTGAAGCCATTCAGAAGTAACAATTGTTTTTTGATGCGCTGTTGGGTTATCTTTTAAATAAGAATTCACCAATTCCTGCTGCTTATGTAAAAGAGTGGACAAGTCCTTGCTGTAAATATAATGTAATTTCATTTAATCTTTCCTTTTTGTTATGTTTTGTAACAAACACAAAAACAAATTGATGCCCTCGCATTTGTGGCACTATATAATACCGACGAGAACGAAAATTTTTGAGATTTTCACGACTATTTACAAAATGTTTACAAATCCCCTGCGATATAACAACTCGCAGGGGATTTGGGTTTTATTTTTAATAATCAGATAGCTTTTTTAAAGCAGTATCAAATTTTGCAACTATGTCGAATTCTAAAGCAAATCATTAATACGCCGTTTTAATCTGTCATATAATTCATTACTCAAACGTCCTCTACCTGTCAACATTGATGTAAACAGACATTTGACAGATCTTCCATCGAATGGAATATCAATTTCATCCTCCAGTTTATCGTCTGCATACGATATGTATGCTGATTTAATGAGATTGGAAGCACCTCTATTAGTAACAACAATCAGTTCAGGATTGTAATATTCCATGTATAATTTCATTATTTTTTTGATATTTTCACTTAACTCTTTTTCAACTTTTTCTTTTGCTTTTTTTCGATCAGCTCTAGTAAGATTTTCTTTGCTAAAATATGTTAAGTACTTTATTAATTCTTCTTGATATCTCTCACATTGATAAAACAAATCCGCAAAGACCAGAATATAATCTGTTTGCTTTTCTGCCTCATTGTCAAAGCATTTTTCCCATGCAGCTTTAACCTCCGGATAAGCGTTACCGATTTCTTCCTTGTAGGCTTTATCTGTCGTCCAAAACATCTTGACTTTATCATCATCAAAAAGCCCATATGGCCTAGAGTAAAACTTGCGGTCATGCCAAATGATTTCTCTGTTAAAACAATTCAGTAATTCAGGATAATTACCTTTATCGCAAGCGGGAATATAAACAAGCGGATGAGCAACCTCTGTATCGGTTCTCGGAAGATTTTTTTTATCATCTTTTTTTGCAGCGGGAGGATTGGGATTTATGTTAAGAACAAGGACGCTCCTTTGCTCGCCGGATATATTGGCACGAGTAAAAGTTCCGAGGTTCACACCGCCTGTATAGTTTTCAAAAAGCTTCTTATTAATTTCCTTTAATTTTGATTCAAATTCTTTAAAGTCCATTCTAAATTCCTCCAATTTTTTCTATTAATTACAGTTCTGCAAAGTAAATTTGAAAGAACAGGCCATTCTGGCGTAATCTTTCGCCCCATAGCATTGAATATTGTGTCCAATTCAATTAAGCTTTGCGTGGTGCATTATCCATAATTTTTCACAGCCTCCTGAATATCCTCTTTTACCTGATTTACCAGCGCCTCCGGTGACAGCACTCTTGCGTGGAGTGCATATTGCAGTGCCCAGCGACGCATAGCTGCAAGATTAACCCTTGTGCGTACACTGACCTCGTCATCGGTTTCATCAAAAAAGGTAATTTCACCGCCGAACCAATCAATCACATCATTTAAAATGTATTTCTTCACACGAAAAGTGACAGTTTCGCTTTCACCTGCAAACATATACATATGCTCCGCCATATGCTTCGGCAAGTCGAAGCCATTCTCCAAGCCTTTTACCTGTTTTGCAGGCTTCACAGGCTCGTCCAGCAATTTAATACTGCTAATGCGGTCAAGCCGGTAATTGGCAACCGTATCATACTTATCATAATTACAGATTAAATAATACCGGCCGTTTGTTGCGGCAATTTGATATGGATTGATTATGTATTCTCTCGTTTTCCCATCCCTGTTTTTTCGGGAATGCATTTTTTTATCCGTATCATATTCGTTGTAGATAAACGATACTTTTTTTCCTTTGCTGATTGCTTCGTCTAACACTTCAATCGTATAAAAAAGCTGCCGACTGTGAAGCGACAAATCCGGCATTGTGCGAATGTGCTTTACCCGTGATTTAAAATACTGATTGGAAAGCCCCTCGATCTTACCGATCAACTCCTTGCACTGGCTGTATGGGATATGCTTTGAAAACAACAGACTATCAATTAATAAACGCAGCTCACTATCGGTGAACTCACGAACAAGATAAAAGTCAGACAAAATATAGCTTTCTTCAAGTTCGCCTGTTGCCTTGTTGGGCACCATACGCACAGATTCGCTGTATTCAATCTCATAACCACAGTCAATCAAATTCATCAAATTTCTCTTAACGGCTTTTCTGTCAACAGTCATATTGTATTCCGTTTTCAGAATATCTGTAATTTCCTTTTGGCTGAGACGGTGATCCGCATCAGTATATCTTTTCAAAATATCTAAAATGTTAATAATCAATAGCTTTTTGGGCGGTATCGTGTACATTTTCTTCACCTCAACATTACTATACTTCCATTGACTGCATTTTACAAGATTCGGTGGGACAAAAACGGTGTATGTCTTTGAATAATCAGAAAATTGCAAGTTCACAAATCAAGTGATTTTATTGTAATTTCGATATTTTAATTCTGCTTACCGCCAATCTGCCATTGCTTCTTTCAGCTTTTTAATTGCCTTATCACATATTCTTTTCGCTGTGTTAGCCGAACTGTATTCGTGATCGGTGGCAATATCGGTATACATCATTTTTGGTATCAACTTCTTTTTCGGCTCGCCGTATTCATCCAAATCTTTGTAATCCATATAAAATATGCCTTTGCATTCTAAGCAAAAGCCGAAATACTGGGCAAGCATAGATTGTTCTTCATAGTTTAGCTTATCAAATGCTTCCCACAAACAAGAATATAATTCGGATTTGAAAAACAAATAAGACGGATTATTGGAATGGTCAGGGACGATTTCTTCCGTGCTTTCCTCGCCGTCCTCATCGGCATATTTACGATACAGTTCCACGGCGTTTTCATTGAGCAAGCTACTGAGCAGAATATGTTTAACGGCATCGGTTTCTTCGCCCATTTCATCAGCAATCATTTTGAGTGTTTCGTCGGTGTAGCTTCGCTCGTATTTATCCCATATTGCCATAGCTTTACGCAACTTGGCAAATTCCGCAAGGCTCTGTGCAGTGTAACCTGTGCGGATACAGCGGATATAGTTCAGCACCTCACGCTCGGTATATCTTTCCTTATAAACGGTAAAAGGTGTGCCGACGGAAATATCATAATTTTCTAACGCTTTCAAAAGTCCCATAATATATGCCTGTTTGATGTCGGTAAAATGCTCCGGCATAAAAAACTGCCGCATATATTTCTGAACATTTGCATTCAGCGTATTTTCGTAATAATGCAGAAACCACGCAATATATTTATTATCTTTTTCTTTGAAGTAAGCGACAATATACTCCTGCAAATCCCATTTCGGCGGTGCTGGAACAAGAGCATAACGCTTAAATTCATTCGGTTCTGTATAAATCTCTGCCACAGCACTCACCTCCATTCTATGTTGTGACCGTTATTTCATTTGCATATCGGTATCGGCATAGAGGTTTTCACGACTCATATCCGATATATATTGACCGTTTGCATATTCAGGATTTTGCTTTGCAAGTTGCATACGACTTTTCGCAAGAGCTTTGGCTGCGGCGGCAAATTCAGGAGTAACGGTTCCACGCTTTTGCTCATTGCGGATTGCGGAGCAGCGATTTTTGTATAGGCGTATAACAGGATTACCCTCCACCAGTTCCTTGCGGTTGGTTCTTGCCGCATATTTTCGACAGGTTATCGGCTTTCCTTTCAGCATAAAAGGCGCATATCCACTGCAATATTTCTGTCTTGCGGCGGACTGCATAAGAAAATACTTCTTGCAGATAGAGCATTGCCTTGGATAATGTCCGTAGTGCAGTCCCTCAAAGAAATCGGTAATGATGAAGCTGTAATAGCTTTCAAAATACAGCCGTCTTGCCGTTACAGGAGTTTTGCTGTTTCTTGTTTTTCGGATAGATACATATTCTGTTTTTAAGGGGAAGGTCGCTTGTCCGAATACTTTCATAGCAATCGGCAGTAAATGCGCTTCGTCAAAGCGGGCGGCTCCATCTACACAGCTTGTAAATGCAAGCAACTGTTCAAAGGCGTTTCGCATATCTTCGCTGATGGTATCGTAAAAAGCAAGTGTTTTCTTTATGTCGGATAGTAGAGCTTCTGCAATGGCAAAAAGTTCTTTGTCATATTCTTTCGGCACAGCGCCTAAAGCAATCGCACCTATATCCATATTGGCAACCGCTGCTCGGCGGCGGAGATGATCAGCTATGCGCTGGGCATTACCCTCTGTAAACAACGTCGTTATTCTGTTACGCTCATCATTTGCATTAAGTATAGAAAACGGTTGCAAGGCGGAAAGCGCTTTTAGAATGGCACAAATTTCTTCACCACACTTCACAAAATCGGTAGGATTCATATATCCCTGTTCAAGCTCGCGCAGTACCGCTAAAATGTATTGCTTAAAAACAGCAATGCGGGTGGCTGTATCATTTTCATAATACTGATTGAGTAAATGTGTTGCAAAGGTTCCGGCGGGATAAGCTTTGCCGCCGATATGCACTCTACCGTCACGGTAGTCCGCATTAAAGAAGCTGACCTTATCCATTTCCGCTCTCCTTTCATATCAGGTGTTCCATAAAGCTCCCATTTAAAAAGTTTGAAAATATTTTTATCAAGCTGGAATTGTAAAATATTGTTTTTAGATATTATATCATAAAAATGCAGTATTTTCAATGGTTTATGCGTGTTACGCTTTTTGTTTTCCTATTGTTACTCTGTTTCTCCAACAATTCAAAAATTCAGGTATTAAAATAAGTGAGGAAGGAACAATCCCTCCTCAAATAAAGGGTAATGTGCCGTCGGTTGATTCCGGTGGCTTTTTTATTGCCCGAAAAAAGGAAAGAGGAAACACTATGGTGTTAAAAATCACACCCAAGCAGTCGGACAAGGTTAATGCCCTGATTCGTAATCTCTGCTGCAATTACGATGACGGGAACTGTCTACTTTTAGACGACGGCGAGCCTTGCTGTTGTATTCAGAAAATTTCCTGTTACGGAATTTATTGCAACTATTTTCTGAAAGCAGTATTGCCCGCTGACAAGAAACTGTACGAAGAAATTTTGCAGCACAATTTTGTTATTTGATAACTGCTCCCACAAACGGTTATCAAAACAAAAAAATTAAACGCCGGTATTCCGGCAGAAAGAGGTAAAACACTATGAAAACTATTGGAAACACAAAAATTATCGGTATCGACCATGGCTACGGAAATATGAAAACGGCAAACTGCTGTTTTAAGTCAGGGATTATCGCCTATGACTCCGAGCCACTCTTTACCGCAGACATGCTCGTTTACGAAAATAAGTATTATCTGATTGGCGAGGGACACAAGGAATTTGTTCCCGACAAAATCAAAGATGAGGACTACTATATTCTCACTCTTGCGGCAATCGCTAAAGAACTGAAAGCAGAAGGTGTTACCGAAGCGGATGTCCATATTGCCGCAGGTCTGCCTTTGACTTGGACAAGCGGACAGAAAAACACTTTTGCCTCTTATCTCACAAAGAATGCGGAAGTATCTTTCATCTATCGAAAAGAGAACTACCATATCCGTATTGCCAGCGTCAGTATTTATCCGCAGGGATATGCCGCTATCGCTCCATTTGCCACAAAGCTAACAGGCATTAATCTGATTGCCGACATCGGCAACGGCACAATAAATGTGTTGTATATGATAAACGGCAAGCCGCAGTCGGGCAAAATGTTCACCGAAATATTCGGAACTTATCAATGTACTCTTGCGGTGCGTGAAGCCTTTATGCAGAAAACTCACCGTGAAATCAATGATTATATTATTGAGGAAGTGTTACAAACGGGAACTGCTGAAATCTCCGCCGCTGATTTGAAAATTATCAAAGCAATAGCCGCTGAGTATGTTCGGGATATTTTTCGCAGGCTTCGGGAACACGGCTATGACGAAAGCACAATGAAGCTGTATGTAACCGGCGGCGGAAGTTGTCTTGTCAAGAATTTCTACAAGTTTAATCCCGACCGCACGGTATTCGTCGAGGATATTTGTGCCGCCGCCAAAGGTTATGAATACCTTGCGGAAATTCAGTTATCAGCAGGTAAAAGCGTATGAACATTTACAGAATGACTTTGCGGTTTAACTTGGAGGACGATAAAGAACGAAGTGCCGCCGAGTTCCTAAAAGCACTTGATTGTGAGAAATTCAAATCCCGCAATCAATTTGTCATTGACCTGATTTCGGCGTATATCGCAAACACAGCACAGAAACAAAGCGAGGATGCCTTAGTGGAGAAAATCCGGCTGATGTTGCGGAAAGAAATAGCGGATATTGCTGTTGTTGCCCCTGAGCATAAGAAAGTCACCGCCGCTGTTACAGAACTGACCGAGAAACAGAAAGCAGAAAATGCCGCAAGTGTCCTTGACGATTTGGAGTTGTTCGGGTGATGTCAAACACCTGGTTTCTTAATGTCAAAACGCATTTTACTGAAAAAGTGACGGCACTTTTGATGTCAGCGATAGTTGCAGATTTCGAAAAGAAAACACGCTGTTTTGACATCAGAAAGGCACGCAGTACGTGGCATACCGAGAACAGCATATATTGCCGAGAACGGTATGTCTTATACTGTAACAAGCAGGGAACTTGTACGGCAAGTTCCAACTCAAAATCTTAGGGAGTTCCCTAAAACCCCTTTGCAACAGGAAAACTTTACCCGTTTGCAACAGGCGGTTCAACTTCGCCACTCTTGCGGCGGCTTGTTTCACCGTGTTGCGGCACAGCCCTCCGTGCTCCCTTTATCCGCCACCGGCGGCGGTCGCTACTCGGTTCCCTAACACCCCGAATACAGAAAGAAGGAATTTTATGAACAGAAACCCAAAAGAAAAGTTTGCCCGAATTGATATTCGGGTAAAACCAAAAGAGAAGGAAAAAATCAAACGGATTGCTGAGAAATGTAATTCATCCATTAGCGAATATGTTGTGCAGAGGGCATTGGGATATGAGCCGAGAACGGTTCTTCCTGATGCCTTTTTTGATTTCTACAACAAATTATGCGAGCTATGCAACACAGCAACATTTACACCCGAAACGGAAACCCAACTGCTTACACTGATTGATGAAATCCATTCAAAGCTTTTATTACCACGGAAGGAGGATATTTCGGGGTCCCCGCAAAGCCTGCTTTGTGGGGAAAAGGAGCATCCACGAAGTGGTGAGTCTTTCGGCATTTATGACGAAAGCGATAAACGGAGTGTGATGTGACGTGGCTACCACAGGATTCTGGCCTGTTAAAAACAGGCTGAAAGAAGTAATCGAATATGCCCGTAATCCCGACAAAACCACCGATAAAAAGTTCTTGGACGGGGATTTATATGCGGCACTCCGTTATGTTGAGAATGATAAAAAGGCGGATCAAACGATGTATGTTTCGGGTATCAACTGTCCGAAGCAAAAAGCATACGAATATATAATGGCTACTAAGCATCGTTACGGCAAGCTCGGCGGTAATGTTGCCTATCACGGATATCAAAGCTTTAAGTGCGGCGAGGTTACGCCTGAAGAAGCACACCAAATTGGCTTGGAAACCGCACGACGTATGTGGGGCAAGGATTATGAGATAGTAGTCACCACCCACCTGAACACGGATAATCTTCACAATCATATTGTGATTAATTCTGTATCTTTTCGCACCGGTCGGAAATTTGAGAACCATATTTCAGACCACTACAAATTGCGGGAGATTTCCGACGCAGTTTGCTTGGAACGAGGGAAAAGCGTATTGCCGCCGAGTAAATTCACAGGCAATCGGAAGAAAGACTATTGGATTCACAAAAGCGGCGGTTTAACTCACCGAGATATTCTGAAGCGGGATATCGAAAGCATTCTGCCCTATTGCGGAAATGTGGACGATATTGAACGCCGGCTGGTATCGCTTGGGTATCAGTTTCCAAGAAGCAGAGATTATGAGCATATTTCTATCATTGCCCCCGGTTGGAAACGGGCAATCCGTTTGGACTCGCTCGGATACACCAATGAGGTACTCCGCAAGCGGATTTATGAAAACCGCAGCAATGAGCGTTTCTATGTTCTCCGCAACAATAATCCGCCGTTCAGGCCGAAGGTTTATCCGTTACTCATTTTAGAGAAAAAGTTAGATTACGAGATAACTCACTCGAAGGACACCGCCGTTGTTTTGGTGGATGTCCTTTTTTATATCCTCTTGCAGCTATTAAATCTCACTCGTGATGAGCAGGAATTACAGCGTAGGAATCATCCGCTTTCGCCCTCTATCCGTCAATCCCTGACGATAGAGAAAAAGCTGTTGTCGGAATACGCTTTTCTGAAAAGTAATGACCTGCACTCAACAGAGGATATTTTGAATTTTATGGACAGCCGCAACGCTGAAATTGCTTCATTGGAAACAGAACGGCAGAAAATCCGCAACAGCAACCGCCGTCCGAAATCCGATGAGGAACGGCAAACGAAAAACACAGCCGCAAGGGAACTTTCAAAGAAACTAAAGCCCCTGCGTAAAGAACTAAAACTGGCAGAATCCGCATTGGAGCGTTGTCCGCAAGTGTGGGAGCTGCTGAAAACCGAGCGTGATGCAGAAATAAAGTCACGCAACAGAAACAGAAATAAAGAGAGGTAAAACATTATGAATGAAATAAAAAATATACAGATTACAGATCTTGTATCCGCACCCGATAATCCGTTTAAGGTGACTATGGATACGGAGATGGAACAGCTTATTAAAAGCATAGCTGAAACAGGTGTTATTGCTCCGATTATTGCCCGCCCGACAGATAACGGAAAATATGAAATTGTCAGCGGGCACCGGAGAAGATTTGCTTGTGAATATCTCGGTATAACAAGTGTTCCAACAATTATTAAAGAACTTGACCGCAATGAAGCGGTCATTTTTCTTGTAGACAGCAATTTACAGCGAGAAAATATCCTGCCGAGCGAAAAAGCCTCTGCTTATAAAATGAAGCTCGACGCACTATCAGCACAAGGAAAAAGAACAGATTTAACTTCGTGCCAAGTTGGCACGAAGTTGCGAAGTGATGAATTGATGGCACAATCCGCAGAAGACAGCGCCCGCCAAATTCAGCGCTTTATCCGCCTGACTAATCTTATCCAACCCATTTTGGATATGGTTGACGAGGGGCGGATTGCTTTTACACCCGCCGTTGAGCTTTCCTATTTACAGCCTGAAGAACAAGAAATGCTGTTATCGGAAATAGAATACAACGATTGCACACCTAATTTATCTCAGGCGCAGCGGTTAAAGGCTCTCAGTATGCAGGGTTTATTTACTGAAGAAAGGCTGTCCGCCATTATGAGCGAAGAAAAAGCCAATCAGAAAGAACGGGTAAAAATTCCTGCCAACCGTATCCGCAAGTATTTTCCCCAACACTATACCACTGCTCAGATTGAAGAAACCATTGTAAAGCTCTGTGAAGCGTACCACCGAAAGCGCTTGCGAGACAGAGATTCCAGATAGGAGGTACGCCTATGGATTTTAAGATGAACGCTGTTATTCACAAAGGGCAGGATTATGAAAATTCATTGCGCACCTTTCAAAATAAGCGTATGGAATATATTGAACACGAATTAAGAGCATTTGATTCGCAAACCTTGTTTTGCTTTCTAAATGACCTGAGAAAGCGAGGTCGCACAATGGAAGAAATCACAGGAATAGCGGTATAATCA
>CALWNN010000023.1 GCA_944382845.1 uncultured Clostridia bacterium | reverse complement strand
CAAGCCCTTTTTCGCCTGTGTCCTGAAATAAGCTCGTATCTGCCGTCCTCCTTCTGCCTTACGGTAGCGGGAGTAATCACGCCACGCTCTTTGATACTTTCCACGAGCTGAAACATATCCTCATCTTCCCGTACCTGAAACGGGTGGTCGGGGAAATCGTCGATTTCCTCAAGCGGAATATCCCTGATTTTGGAGAGCTTTTCATCGTCACGCTGCTCCTGAGTAGAAAACAGATCATCGAGCGTCGTGAGCGTGAAGTCGCTCTTTCTTCCTGCCATCGGCTAACACCTCCTTTGTAAATTCGGCGTAGGCTTTCGCAACGGTACTGTTCGGTTCATAGGCGTAGATACTAATCCCTTTTGAGGATACTTCTGCGGCTTTCACAGCAATCGGAATAAATGTCCGATAGAGCTTAATTGTACCGCCGAAATTTTTTTCAAGCGCCTCTACCGTGCTTTTGGCAAGATTTGTGCGGTTGTCCACAAGGGTAAGCAGCATTCCGTCTACCGTTAAATGCGGATTGATATACTTTTTCACTCTTGATATTGTCTGAAGAAGCTGCGTCATTCCCTTAGCCGGAAGATACTGCGCCTGAACTGGGATAACCACGCTGTCTGCCGCAGATAAGGCATTAAGGGAAACCATACCCAGCGATGGCATACAGTCAATGAGGATATAGTCATATTTGTTCTTAATTTCATTCAGATATGTCCTCATAGTAGTCTCACGGCTCAAAGCATTCATCAGGTTATATTCCATAGCAGAAAGCTCCAAATTTGCAGGAAGTAGGTCAACGCCTTCTTTGTGATGCAGGATTCCGGACAATGGCTCATTCGGCGTCTCGTTGATAATATCCGTCAGTTTTGTCGCAAGCGTAACCCTCAGCCCGTCCGTGTCCCGCCACCCAAGACAAGTCGTTAAATCACCTTGTGGATCTGCGTCAATCAGAAGCACCTTTTTCCCTTGCATAGCAAGTCCGACGCCCAAATTAACCGTAGTGGTGGTCTTGCCTACGCCGCCTTTCTGATTGCATATTGCAATCGTTTTGCAGTTCGTCACTTTTTGCGTCCTCCTTTCTCAATATTCATAGCCGCCAAAATACAGCTATGTACTTGACCGGCGCATTTCCTAACCGGTCTGGCAATATTTGTCCTCAACACCCCTTGCCAAGCGAAACGCTTTAGGGAAGTCACTGAGTAGCGAATAGCTGTTTCGCTTCATAGGAATTTCACCTCTGCCGGGTACTCCGCCAGCCCCATAGGGAAGTATCATTATCCTTCTGACTGTCATTGCCATATCGGGTGCAATCCAATACTCATAACAGGAGTTCTCGCTTGTCCTCTGAAAGCAGAGGGTCTTGGCGTACCTGCTAAGGTGGCTAAAATCATCAGAATTAAAGTCTCAGCGACCTGTATATTCAATTTTCAAGGGACAAGTGAAAGGCTCCGATTTGAAGTTCGGATTTGTCCTTTCACTTATTTGCACAAAGGGTGGCAAAATGCACACCCAAAATCGCCGCTTTTCCGAAAAAAAACCAAAAAATTTTTTTGAACATAAAAAAAGCCGCCTGTTTCAGCGGGATAACAGACGGCAAATCAAGATTTTACACATATTCGATTTTAATTTTCTTTTTCTTCGCTTTCAGAAATTTACAGAGTACATCGTCAACACCATCGGTATATTTTCCCTCGATGAGCATCCGATTTTTCATCTCAATCAGAAATTCAATTATATGGCTGTATTCCTCTCCATTCAAATAGAGGTGATAAGCATCTCTCACCTGTTCTTCCTCCACTCCATAAATCTTTTTTGTATGACTGCTATATCCTGTTCCGTATTAGTAGAAATAAAGATATGCTGCCTGCGGAGCACGGCTTTGACCTTATCAGCATATTCTTTTTTATCCTCCTGCTTTTCGTATGGCAGCTTTATCAATTTGATTTGGCGTTGCCGACATAAATGTACTTTCAATATTTCCATTTGTTCTGTTCCACTTGTCCATTCTATCGCCAGTTTTTCTGACGGAAGATATGCTTCAAGAGTTATGCCGAGCAACTTATCCGAACCAAGCTGCACCTTCAAGCCTTTCAGACTTGCGTAATATCCGACTGTCAGTGCCGGAAATACTCTGTCATATTCCTTATCACAGACTATACAGCCTTTTTTAAGCAATGTCCTATCGCTTATCTTTGCCCTCCACATATGACCGAAGGGACATTTCCACCATACAACTTTCATAGACAATCTTGAAATCTCTGTGGGGAGAATAGTGTTTTTCACAAAATCCCATTCGGCAAGCAAATGCCTGTCGGTCGTTGCAAGGTCATTGTAACCTGCAAGCACCGCTCTGTCTGTACATACGGGACAAGCTGCACCTTTTACACGGGTATTGACAACCGCCTTCCATTCATTGCCGCAGGTCTGACATCGCCACCATACATTTTGCCTTGATTTTTCATTGACCTCATCAGCTTTTAGCGGTTCATTCTTTTCCGACCATTCGGCAGCGATCTTCGGCTGTGTAGTTGCCAAATCATTAAATCCCTTTAACAGCGTGTACCCGCTGCAATACGGGCATTGACTGCCTCCAGAACGGGTAGAAATCAGGGTATACCACTCATTCCCGCAGTCCTTACATTTCCACCAGACCTTCCGATTAGTAAAAGGTGTTACCATTGTCGGCAGAAGCGGTAAGTTCCTCTCAGACCATTCTGCGGCGATTTCCGGAAAGAGAGTTGCAAGGTCGTTAAAACCTTCAAACACTTTATTATGAGCGCAATACGGGCAGCCTGTGCCATTTAACGCCCTGCTCTTAACCGTTGCTGTCCATTCGTGACCATATTTATCCAGCCAAATCACTTTCTTGTGCGAGCCTATCGTTATCATCGTCGGTTTTAGCGGATTATTTTTACTCGACCATTCATCAGCCAGCTCCGGCTTCAGCGTTGCTAAGTCATTGATACCCTCTATAACTCTTGCGCCTGAGCAGATCGGACAATTTTCCCCGCTTGAACGAGCCTTCACACTTGTTTGCCATTCGTGACCGCAAGCGCCCTTCCACCAAACAACTTTGTTTGAACCGTATGTAATCTTATCCGGAGTAAGCGGCAGGTTTTTATCCGACCATTCAGAAACAAGTTCCGGGCGCATTTCCGATAAAAGGTTGCTCATAACAAAACCTCTCCTTCCTCTATACGAACATTATATATAGGGAAGGCGGTTCTTTGAATTTTGCGATACGGTTTTGGAATTGCTTGAAGGCGTTGCAGAATTGCAAAGTTTCGTTATAGTGATATGCTCTAAGAAAAAAGAAGGGAGACAGGCAATGAAGTATGAATCAATCATCAACAAAATTTTCAACGAGGCGGAATGTATGGCAGCGCATATCATACCTTCTGGCGAAGAATATTCCGCTGCTGCCGAGGAAATGAAAATAGCGGAGCAAAAGCTATTGGATACTTTCTCAAAGACACAGGAAGGTCTGTTTGATGAATACGAAAGCGCCGTGTGTGATGTAGGAACTTTCGAGGACACGGAGACCTTTCGGTATGGAGTATCGGTTGGCGTGAGATTTCTTCTTGAAGCATTGATGCTTGAGAAAATATGATTTCACCTAATTGTTCGCGTCAATGAAAAAAGGCAGTCCCGTTTTCTCTGGGACTGCCTTTTCCATTGGCTTAATATGCGATTTTTCTGCTTCTGCACATTTTCCTGCACCGATTGGTGTAAAAATGGTGTAAATCCCGGGAATCTCAGGATTTCGGAAAATGAAGTACATCTCGTTTTAGTAGAGCTTTGCGCCTGCTGGAATATGGTCATCTACCATCAGAAGATGGAGCTTTTCTTCGCCTTCCTCGTGGTGTACCGCACTAATCAGCATACCGCAGGAGTCAATGCCCATCATCGGTCTCGGCGGAAGATTGGTAATAGCGATACAGGTCTTACCGACCAGTTCCTCCGGCTCGTAATAGGCGTGAATACCGCTTAAAATCGTGCGTTCTGTGCCTGTACCATCGTCCAGTGTGAATTTAAGCAGCTTCTTGGACTTCGGCACGGCTTCACAGGCGAGCACCTTTACCGCCCGGAAATCGGACTTGGAGAAAGTCTCAAAATCCACGAAATCCTTGAACAAAGGCTCGATCTCCACTTTGGAGAAATCTATCTTTTCCGGCTCGGCTTTCGGGGCTTCAACTGCCTCAGAACTTACACCATTTTCGTCCCTTACACCATTCAAGGGTTTCATTGTAGGGAACAGCAGAACATCTCTTATTGCAGGAGAATTTGTAAGAAGCATTACAAGTCTGTCTATTCCGTAACCGATTCCTCCCGTTGGAGGCATACCTATTTCAAGGGCTCTTAAAAAGTCCTCGTCAATACGGTTTGCTTCCTCGTCGCCCTGTTTTAAAAGCTCCTCCTGAGCGATAAAACGCTCTCTCTGGTCAATCGGGTCGTTAAGCTCTGAATATGCGTTGCACATTTCCCAACCGTTTATAAAAAGCTCAAAACGCTCAGTGTATTCGGGGTTTTCAGGTTTCTTCTTTGTGAGAGGAGAAATTTCTATCGGGTGATCTGTGATGAATGTAGGCTGAAGAAGGTGTTCTTCGGCAAACTCTTCAAAGAACAGGCTTAAAATGTCGCCCTTTTTGTGTCTTGTCTCGTATTCAATATGGTATTTGTCGGCAAGAGCCTTTGCCTCGTCGTCGCTCTTTACCTCGTCAAAGTCGATTCCCGAATATTTCTTTACAGCCTCCACCATTGTCATTTTTTCAAACGGCTTTCCAAAGTCTATCTCCAGCTCGCCGTACTTTATAGTGGTTGATCCGCATACTTCCTTGGCAAGATATCTGAAAAGATTCTCGGTGAGTTCCATCATGCCGTGGTAATCGGTGTATGCCTGATAAAGCTCCATAAGAGTAAATTCAGGGTTGTGTCTTGCGTCAACTCCCTCGTTTCTGAAAACTCTGCCGATTTCATAAACCTTTTCAAGTCCGCCTACGATAAGTCTTTTAAGGTAAAGTTCAAGAGATATCCTCAGCTTTACATCCTCGTCAAGCGCATTGTAATGAGTTTCAAAAGGTCTTGCGGCAGCTCCTCCCGCATTTGCAACAAGCATTGGAGTTTCAACCTCCATAAAGCCCTTGCCGTCAAGGTATCTTCTTATGCCTGCGATAATTTTGGAACGCTTTTTGAAGGTTTCCGCAACATCGGGATTGCAAATGAGATCCGTATATCTCTGGCGGTATCTTGTGTCCTGGTCTTTGAGTCCGTGCCATTTTTCAGGAAGAGGAAGAAGAGATTTTGACAGAAGGGTTATCTTCTTTGCGTGAAGAGAAATTTCCCCTCTTCTTGTTCTGAAAACAAAGCCTTCAATGCCGACAATATCGCCGATATCCCACTTTTTAAAGCCTGCAAATTCTTCCTCGCCTATGTCGTTCATTCTTACATAGACCTGTATCCGTCCGCTTTCGTCCTGGATATCTATGAAGTTTGCCTTGCCCATGTCGCGCCATGACATTATTCTTCCGGCGATTCTTACAGTAACTCTGTTTTCTTCAAGAGCGGACTTTAATCCTTCTGCGTCCTCGCCGAACTTTTCCTTAAGTCTGTTTTCTGTTTGCTCGTATTCGCTTTTAGCCTGTTTTGAACCCATTGAAACGTTGTACTTTGTTATTTCAAATGGGTTTTTGCCTGTCGCCTTTAGCTCGTCAAGCTTGCCGACTCTTATCTGTCTTAAACTGTTGACGTCCTCGGCAGTCTGTTCAAGCTCCTCGATATTTTCTTCGTTTCTTATCTCTTCCGTCATAAACATTCTCCGTATCCTAAAAATCTTATTTTGTTATTTCAAGAATTTCAAACCTCAGTATTCCCACAGGTGCTTCAACCTCAATGATATCTCCCACCTTTTTCTTGAGGCAGGCCCTGCCGATAGGCGATTCGTCGGAAATCATTCCGTTATCGGGGTCTGATTCGGTAGAACCCACAATAGTAAGAACCTCTACATTGTCAAGCTCCATATCTTTAAGCTTTATCTTTGAGCCTACGCTTACCTCGTGAGTTGTAATATCGTCGTCGTCAACCACAACCGCGTTTGCAAGGAACATATCGATCTCGTTGATTCTTGCTTCAAGCATAGCCTGTTCGTTTTTTGCTTCGTCGTACTCTGCGTTTTCGGAAAGGTCTCCGAAAGCTCTTGCTTCTTTAAGCTTTTGAGCGACCTCGCCTCTTCTCACGGTAACAAGGTATTCCTTTTCTTCCTCAAGCTTTTTATAACCGGCTCTGGAAACTGTGTTTGTTTTTGAATTATCCATATTGAAACTCCTTTACATATTCTCTGATACATAAAACGCACAAAATAATAGTACCTTAAAAAAATATTATAAACCAAAATCCCTTTCTTGTCAAGATATGAGCAAGGGTTGCAAGCGTCAAGGGTCAATCGGAACAGGCTTTTTACACAAGCACAGTGTAAGTTTCTCCCTTTATTGTGTCAAACGAAACTCCGCCGTCGATAACTTCAAAAGGCGTTTCATTTCCACCGCAGGTTATTTTTTTCACTCCGTCAAGAACAAGTCTGCACTGCGAGCCGCACAGAGAGGTGATCATGACTTCCTTTGCCTTTAAGCTTTCCCATTTTACGCTTACTTCAAAGCCCCCTCTTGCACGTAGGTTTTCAAAGCTTCCCTCAGACCACTTTTCAGGCAGAGCGGGGAGAATGATGATTTCTCCCGCACAGCTTTGCAAAAGGGCTTCTGCGATTCCTGCCGTTCCGCCGAAGTTTCCGTCTATCTGGAAAGGAGGGTGCATATCGAACATATTTATGCTTGTGGAATGTGAAAGCAGAGAGGCAATATTTTCATAAACCTTTTCTCCGTCAAAAAGTCTTGCCCAGTGGTTTATTATCCAGGCCCTTGACCAGCCTGTGTGACCGCCGCCGTGGGATAAACGCCTTTCAAGGGTGGCTTTTGCGGCGTCTGCAAGAACGGGAGTTTTTCTCTTTGTTATCATGTCTCCGGGGTAAAGAGCAAAAAGCTGGGAAATATGGCGGTGTCCCGGTTCTGCTTCGTCGTAGTCCTCAGCCCATTCCATTATCTGACCGTATTTTCCTATCTGCGGCTTGGGAAGTCTGTCGCGCATTTGTTCAAGCTTATCGCAAAATTCTTTATCCCGGCCTAAGATTTTTCCGCTTTCAATAACGGCTGAGAATAACTCGTAAATTATCTGGCTGTCCATTGAAGGTCCTGCGCAGACGGAGCCTTTTGTTCCTATTTTGGTGATATAGACGTTTTCGGGTGAAACGGAAGGACAGGTAACAAGCTCTCCCTTTTTGTTTTCCACGAGAAACTCTGTAAAGAAAAGAGCAGCTTCCTTTATGGTTTCAAATTTTTCCGAAAGAAATCTTCTGTCCTTTGTAAAAAGATAATGCTCCCATATATGCAGGCAAAGCCATGCCGCACCCATAGGCCACTGAGTTGCCGGCGTCCACAGGTCCTGAGGAGCGGTATCTCCCCAGATGTCGGTGTTGTGATGACAGACAAATCCGTGGCAGTCATACATTATCTTTGCAGTCTTTCTTCCGTTCGGACGCATTTTTTCAATAAGGTCGAAGAGGGGATATACAAGCTCTCCCAGTCCGCAGACTTCCGCAGGCCAGTAGTTCATTTCGGTGTTGATGTTTATGGTGAATTTACAGCCCCATGCAGGCCACATATCCTTGTTCCATATGCCCTGTAAATTAAGGGGAAGCGTCCCTTTACGGCTTCCTGAAATAAGAAGATATCTTCCGAAATTGAAATAAAGCTCGGTAAGAAGATTGTCGTCTTTTCCCTCTTTTATCCTTTCCAGACGTTTGTCCGTGGGGAGGAGATCTTCTCCCGAATTGTCGCCAAGAGAAATTTTACAGCGGTCATAATAGTTTTTGTAGTCTGCAATATGTCTTTCTGTCAAGTCCTCAAAATCATAAGAAAGCGCTTTTTTTCCGTCCTCCACGGCAAGCTCCCCGTGGTTTTCATGACGATAGGAGGTTCGGCAGGTAACTGCAATTGTCACACTGTCACAGCTTCGACAGATAAGAAAGCTTCCGTATCTTTCACATCTTCCGCCTTCAGCCGAAACCGTAACTGCTGAGGAAAAGTCTATTCCGTCCGTTCCCCCCATGCCTCCGGTGTAAAGAATGGTATTGTTGTCAACAGGAGCGTTAAAGTCGTAATAGTCGTCACGGCAGTCGTTTATGTAAATTTTGAGGTCAACGGAATTTTTTCTGTCGGAAGAAATGTTTATAAGTATTGCTTCGTCAGGATTTGAAGCAATAACCCGTCGTCTGTAATTTACTCCTTTGCAGGTAAATTCGGTAAGGCATACTGCCTTTGAAAGGTCAAGACTCCGTCTGTAGTTTGTCACGTCCTCGTCCTTTAAAGGAGCTTCTATAACAAGGTTTCCCAAAGGCATATAATGACGCTGGTTGATGGGAGTTCCGCAAAAGGCGGCGTTTACTATCTCTTCGGCTTCGGATATTTTCTCTTCAAAAAGAAGCTCCCTTACCTTTTGCAGGTTTTCAAGAGCGGAAAGGCTGTCACGTTCTCTTTTCCCTCCGGACCATATGGAATCCTCGTTAAGTTGTAAAGTTTCATAAGCTATGCCACCGAAAACCATTGCTCCGAGTCTGCCGTTTCCTACAGGAAGGGCTTCATTCCAGTCGCCTGCCGGTTTGTTATAAAATAAGATCTGCGATTTTTCCCTTGTATTCATTAAATATCACCTTTCTTGCATATGACTTGCTGATTTTAAAATATGATAACATAATTTTTCCCTTTTGGCAACAGAAACAGGTCGGAAAAGTGGTATCATCAAATTAATAATGTGTGTAAATTAAAGGGGGCGTAAAGATTTGAAACCAAAAAAGGTTAAGACAAGAAAAACAAGCACAAGCCTTTTTTTGAAAGTAATGATTCCCGTTGCCTGTCTTGCACTGTTTATTATTACGGCGTTTGGGGTAACGCTTGGTTTTGGCGGAGTTGTTGACGGGGCTGAAAAAAGTTCGGAATCGATTCTCAGGGAAAAAAGCACGGAGTCTGCAAGCTCTGCGGGGAATTTTATGAATTACACCCAGTCCCTTGTCGAGGACTGCGCTCTGAATGTAAAGAAAACCGCTTATGAAATTTCGGGAGAGGACGAGGCTTTTGCTGAAAAGATAAAGGACGGTTCTCTTTCTCGGGAATTATTAAGCCGGGTTTTTGACGACCTTGTTGCACTTTTAAGAAAAAGCGGAACAAACGAGGTGTTCCTTATACTTGAAAGCGGAGATGATTACGGAGACGGTAAAAAGGACTGCATATATATCCGGGACCTTGATCCTTCGGACACCCATGACGACAACAGTGATCTTCTCATGGAAGCGGGAAGCTATGATGTTGCCGAACAAAACGGGATAAATCTCGATTCGGGCTGGACGGAAAGGATAACTACAGACGGATATTCCGACTTTTATAATCTGCCCGTCAACGCTGTAAAAAACAGCGGAGGCGATACCGATATACATATCCGTGGCTTTTGGAGCGAGCCTTCGCCCAGGTTTTCCGGAGATGTTTCTTCAATAAAATATTCAGTTGCTCTTGTTGACGAAAACGGAGAGGTATTCGCTGTTCTGGGAACAGGCATATTTCAGAATACCCTTTCCCACATCATGCCGGATATCGCTTCGGACAGAAACGACGATTCGTTTTATGTTCTTGCAAAAGGCTCTGAGGAAGATGACAAATTAAGAGTATGCTGGTATTTCGGATCCGCCTTTGAAAAATATTACGGAAACTCTGCTTATATTTCTTTTGGGAAAACAAAAGAAAACGGCAACGGTATACTTGAAGCCCTTCCTCTTTACAGCAAGGACAAGGAGCTTGTGGCGACGGTGGGGAGGATACCTCTTTACAACGGAGACGGATCTGACAAAGACGAGGATTTTTATATTGCCGTAATTTCAGAAAAAGACGCAGTCTATTATTCAAGAGGAAAAATGATAGCCATGCTTGCGGTATTGACTGTTGTCGGTCTGGGAGCTGCGACTTTAGTTTCTGCAATAATAAGCAGGTTTGTTTCAAAGGCTGCGCAGAAGGCTGTGGCGGACTTTGTGGAAAGCGACCCCAAAGAACCTCTTGCACCAAGCAACACAGGAATAAGGGAAATAGACCGTGTTGCGGATTGCGCAAAGGATTTCGCCCGTGAAGCAAGCAGGTCCGCTTCAAGATATGCGGACATTGTAAGAAAGGTAAATCTTAAAATAGGCTTTTTTGATTTCAATCTTTCTTCAGGTATGGTTTTTGTGAGCGGAACCATGTTCAGACTTTTCAATATAAGCAATACTACTGAGGATATTACTGTGGGAGAGCAGCAGTTTGATGACCTGTTCGGTCTTACAAGAGCAAGGCTCGAAAGAAAAAAAGCTGTTATAAAAAGAGTTCCGGAAGGCAGGGCGGGTCAGGAAAAGTGGCTCAAGATAACCGTCAGGAGCCAAGATGATAAGATACTCGGCGCGGTGGAAGACATTACTGATGAAATGAGCGCAAAACGGCTTATAGAGTATGAAAGGGATCACGATTCCCTTACAGGGCTTCTTTCAAAAAATGCCTTCAGGGATATGCTTTACACAAAATTTTCGTTCCCTTACGATCTTAAGATATCTGCTCTTGTTACAATCGACCTTGACGACCTAAAGCGCATAAACGACACTTTGGGACACGATTACGGCGACGAGTATATCAAGGCGGCTGTTGCAGTAATTAAAAGATATACAAACGTTACTTCGGGATTTGCGGGAATACTTTCCGGAGATGAATTTCAGATGTTCCTTTCGGGAGCGGATTCAAAGGATCAGCTGAGATGCCTGATAAAGGAACTTGAAAGAGAACTGAAGCAAGCCTGCATAACCCTTGCCAGCGGCGAGAGGATCAACGTTAAAGCAAGCGCAGGGATCGTATGGTATCCTGAGGATTCCGACAACCCTGATATGCTTGTCAAGTATGCCGGATTTGCGAAATTGATTGCAAAAAAAGAAAGCAAGGGAAGCTTTCTTGAATTTGACATAAACAAATATAACAATGAATCTGTGACGGCGGCAAGCTCCAATGAACTTATGAGGATTATCCGTGAGTCGGATATAACCTTTGTTTTTCAGCCGGTTGTTGAAGTTTCCGACGGAAGGATAGTCGGTTATGAGGCGCTTATGAGACCATGCTCGGAAATGTTAAAGACGCCTAATGACCTTCTGAGAGTCGCAAGAAGCGACGCTAAGCTTTACGATATTGAAAAGCTTGCCTTTGAGAAGAGCTTTGAAGCGTTTATCATTCTTGTCAAAGAGGGGGTAGTGCCAAAAGGCACAAAGCTTTTTATAAATTCCGTGTCAAACGCAAGCCTTCATGCCGAAGAGGCGGAATCGCTTTTCAGAAGATTTCCTGAGATATATGAAAATGTCGTTCTTGAAATACGGGAAAACGATCAGCTTGTTGACGAATACTATACTCACAAGCGAAGGAGGGTAAACGAGCAGTGGAAAGGCCTGATTGCCCTTGATAATTTCGGCACAAGTTATAACAACGAGTTTTCTCTTATCAGAGTCGAGCCTGACATTGCAAAAATCGATATGTCCATTATCAGAAACATTGACAGCGACGAAAGCAGGCAGGAGATATTCTTAAACCTTATGGAACACTGCCGCAAGTGGGACGTTCTTACTGCGGCGGTGGGGATAGAAACAAGGGAGGAGCTTGAAACTGTGGTCAAAATGGGTGTTGATTATGTTCAGGGCCTATTTGTCGGCAGACCTTCGCCTATTCCCGGTGAAATAACTTCCCGGGCGGCTGAAATACTCGGAAAGACCGAAAATAAAGTCTTTTAATTATTCGCAAAACAGAAAACAGACAGTACTCTGTATTCTGTCATCGTTTCCTTTTTACGATTTTTCTTTGTAAATGTTTAGATTTATCAAGCAAGGTTTTCGGCATAAGGGAATTTTAAGTGCGCAGACTTTTTGGCTTTGTCGGCTACGTTTCACATTTATTAAAAAGATGTAAATTTTTTTGGAGCTAAAAAAAGTTCGGGTTTCCTATTTACAAAATTAAGGTTGTGTGATAAAATATATAGTTGAAGTGATGTGTTTGTTTTCTGCGGATAACGAGTCCTGCTGTAAATGCAAATTATCATTGCTATGCTTGACTAAAATTTTTTAGGAGGATAAAAAATGGCAAGAAAAATGAAAACCATGGACGGAAACAACGCTGCTGCATGGGCTTCCTACCCATTTACAGAAGTTGCTGCTATCTATCCTATTACCCCTTCGTCAGTAATGGCTGAAGTAACTGACCAGTGGTCGGCTAAGGGACAGACAAACATTTTCGGTCAGCCTGTAAAGGTAGCTGAAATGCAGTCTGAAGCCGGTGCATCAGGAACTGTACACGGCTCGCTTTCAGCAGGCGCTCTTACTACGACTTATACTGCTTCACAGGGACTTCTTCTTATGATCCCTAATATGTATAAGATCGCCGGTGAGCTTCTCCCCTGCGTGATCCACGTTTCTGCAAGATGTGTGGCTTCACACGCTCTTAACATCTTCGGTGACCACTCCGACGTTTACGCCTGCCGTCAGACAGGTTTTGCAATGCTCTGCTCATCAAACGTTCAGGAAGTTATGGATCTTGGTACTATTGCTCACCTTTCAACCATTAAGGGAAGAGTTCCTTTCCTTCACTTCTTCGACGGCTTCAGAACCTCTCACGAGATCCAGAAGATCGAAGTATGGGACAAGGAAGATGTTGCTTCAATGGTAGACATGGAAGCTATCCAGGAATTCAGAAACAGAGCTATCAATCCTGAACATCCCGTACTCAGAGGTACCGCTCAGAACGGCGATATCTTCTTCCAGGCACGTGAAGCCTGCAACTCTTATTACAACGCAATTCCCGGAGTTGTTGAGGAGTACATGAACGTTGTAAACGAAAAAATCGGAACAGACTATAAGCTCTTTAACTACTACGGCGCACCTGACGCTGACCATGTTATCGTTGCTATGGGTTCTGTTTGTGATACAATTGAAGAAACAATAGATTACCTCAATTCTACAACAGGTTCAAAGCTCGGACTTGTAAAGGTAAGACTTTACAGACCTTTTGTTTCGGAAAAGCTTAACGAAGCAATTCCTGCAACCTGTAAGCAGATCTCCGTTCTTGATCGTTCAAAGGAACCCGGTTCAATGGGCGAACCTCTTTACCTTGACGTTGCGGCTACAATGAAGAAGTACAGACCTGAAATGGTTATTGCTCACGGAAGATACGGACTTGGTTCAAAGGACACTACTCCCGACCAGATCAAGGCTGTTTACTGGAATTCATTCTACTTCCACAACGATACTTTCAAGGAAGAGTTCACAATCGGAATCACTGACGACGTTACAAACCTTTCACTTCCTACAGAAGGAAAGCTCAACTCCGCTCCTGAGGGAACAACGGCTTGTAAGTTCTGGGGACTTGGAGCTGACGGAACAGTCGGTGCTAACAAGAACTCCATCAAGATCATCGGCGACCACACAGATATGTACGCTCAGGCATATTTTGCTTACGACTCCAAGAAGTCGGGCGGTGTAACAGTTTCTCACCTGAGATTCGGTAAGACTCCTATTAAGTCAACATACCTTATCAATCAGGCTGACTTTGTTGCCTGCCATAACGAATCTTATATTGACAAGTACGACATGGTTTCTGATGTTAAGCCGGGCGGAACATTCCTCCTTAACTGCCAGTGGACCGACGAAGAGCTTGACAAGCACCTTCCCGGACAGGTTAAGAGATATATCGCTCAGAACAACATCAAGTTCTACACAATTAACGGCGTTAAGATCGGTAAGGACATCGGTCTCGGAAACAGAATCAACACTGTGCTCCAGTCCGCATTCTTCAAGCTTGCAAACATCATTCCTATCGAGGATGCCGTTAAGTACATGAAGGACGCTGCTACAGCTTCTTACTCAAAGAAGGGCGACGCTATCGTCAAGATGAACCATGACGCTATCGACGCAGGTTATCAGCAGGTTCACGAAGTAAAGATTCCTGAGTCATGGGCTGACGCCAAGGATACTGCAATGGGTATGCCTAAGGTTACCTGCGACAACAAGGTTCTTGAAAAGTTCGTAAACGAGATTCAGATTCCTTGTAATGCTCAGAAGGGCGATACACTTCCTGTTTCTACATTTATCGATATGCCTGACGGAACATTCCCACAGGGTTCTGCTGCATTTGAAAAGAGAGGTATTGCTGTTGACGTTCCTGCATGGAACAGTGAAAACTGTATCCAGTGTAACTTCTGCTCATATGTATGTCCTCACGCTGTAATTCGTCCATGCGTAATGACAGACGCTGAGCTTAAGAAGGCTCCTGAGATTGCCAAGAAAAAGGCAGTTCCTATGACAGGTATGCCCGGATACAACTTTGTTATGACAATGAGTGCCCTTGACTGTACAGGCTGTGGCTCATGCGTAAACGTATGTCCCGGAAAGAAGGGCAACAAGGCTCTCAGCATGATGCCTCTTGAAACTCAGCTTGCTGAGCAGGAACTTTTCAACTACGCTGTTAAGCTTCCTGAAAAGAAGGAAGTTCTTGAAAAGTTCAAGGAAACAACCGTTAAGGGTTCACAGTTCAAGCAGCCGCTTCTCGAATTCTCGGGCGCTTGCGCAGGCTGTGGCGAAACACCTTACGCTAAGCTTATTACTCAGCTTTTCGGCGACAGAATGTATATTGCAAACGCAACAGGATGTTCTTCAATCTGGGGCGGTTCTGCACCTTCAACTCCTTACACAACAAACAAGGACGGTAAGGGTCCTGCATGGGCTAACTCACTCTTTGAGGACAACGCTGAATACGGCTACGGAATGTTCCTTGCACAGAATACTATCAGACAGAGAACTATCGCTAAGCTTCTCGAACTTGAAAAGACAACCAAGTCTGCACCTGTAAAGGCTGCTATTGAAGGTTATCTTTCAACTGTAAACGATGGCAAGGCAAACTCTGCTGCTACTGACGAGCTTATTGCCGCACTCAAGAAGACAAAGACAAAGGCTGCTGAAGAGATACTCAAGGACGCAGATTATCTCAGAAAGAAGTCAATGTGGGTATTCGGCGGAGACGGTTGGGCTTACGATATCGGATTCTCCGGACTTGACCATGTTATCGCTTCAGGCGAGGATGTAAACATCTTTGTATTCGACACTGAAGTTTACTCAAATACAGGCGGACAGTCCTCCAAGTCAACTCCTACCGGAGCTATCGCACAGTTTGCCGCTGCCGGTAAGGAAGTAAAGAAGAAGGACCTTGCAGGCATTGCAATGACTTATGGATATGTGTATGTAGCTCACATTGCTATGGGTGCTGACTACAACCAGTGCATCAAGGCTATTACAGAGGCTGAGGCATACAACGGACCTTCACTTATAATTGCATACGCTCCATGTATCAACCACGGTATCAAGGGCGGTATGTCAATTGCTCAGACAGAGGAGAAGAAGGCTGTTGAGGCAGGTTACTGGCATCTTTACAGATACAATCCTGCTCTCAAGGCAGAAGGAAAGAACCCATTCATTCTTGATTCCAAGGCTCCTACAAAGGATTACAAGGAATTCATCATGGGCGAGGTTCGTTACAACGCTCTTGCAAGACAGAATCCTGAAAGAGCTGAAAGACTCTTCGGCAACGCTGTTAAGAACGCTGCTGACAGATACGATTATCTTGTTAGACTTTCAAGTCTTTATGCTCCTGAAGCTCCAAAGGCTGAGGAAGTAAAGGCAGAGGCTAAGGCTGTTAAGAAGACTGACAAGAAGTAATCCGGCTGACAGGCGGACAGATAAATTCATAAAAAAGGCGCTGTAAAAACAGCGCAAATAAAAAAGACTGCTGTCTCCTTTTTTGGAGATTGCAGTCTTTTTTTGTGATATAACCAAGCCGCAGATGTCCCTCTGTTGATTATTCAGCAGGGGGGACGTATACGACTTGACACTCAATAAAATATGCCGTATAATTTTAATGAAAATATTTTTTGGAGGTGACGCAAGGCGTGGAATACATAACCGAAGTTTTTAAGCTTGAGAAAAAATTTCCATTCACAATTTTCAGAGGAAAAGGTTTTTCTGCTGATGCTGTGAAAAACGGAAAGACATATATGCACAATCATTATTGCCTTGAAATCAATCTTGCGTTATCTTCAGGAGGCACTTACTATATAGGCGACAACACTTACCCTAGGGCAGTAGAGAGGATAGTTCTTCCATACGGTATCTTCTCTAATTCTGACACGGGTTTTATTACCACACATGGGGCAATGTATCCATTCTGTTTGTTGTTTCATAAGCACTCCGATATAAATTTTTCAAGCATTGGATTAAGTTGCTTGGCATTACGCATTGGGAAGTCGTGGTTTGCTCC
>CALWNN010000022.1 GCA_944382845.1 uncultured Clostridia bacterium | reverse complement strand
ATAGGAGGCAGATCATCCAATAGGAGGCGGACCCGCCTAATATGAGGCAGACCTGCCGAATACTCGGCAGGGGGACATCGGCGACTTGCTTATATTTATTTGTGATAAGACAATGAAATTTCATTGCTTAAAGCGCCGCAGTTTTTGAATTTTCGCCGCACCTTTTTATTCACGCCGGATAAAAATCACAAGGATTTAAAAAGAATATTGTCGCTTTTTTGAGATTCGGCACAAAAAAACTTGCAAAATGTACCTTGTTATTTCACATTTGCACTCTTGACATAATTTCGCTTGTGTTATATAATATAATTCAGGGAAAACGGGCAAATCCTGATTTTAAGGATTTTAATTGTTTTTTATATTCTATTTATTTCAAATAAAACGAAAGGATTGAAAATTTTATGGCAAGTCTTACAAAGAACCCTAACGTCAATGCGTGGGTAGATGAAATGATCGCTCTCACAAAGCCTGATAAGGTAGTGTGGATCGACGGAAGCGACGAACAGCTTAACGAGCTCAGAGCCGAGGCTATCTCCACAGGAGAAATGATAAAGCTCAACGAAGAAAAGCTTCCCGGCTGTCTTTATCACAGAACTCTCCCGAACGACGTAGCTCGTGTTGAGGACAGAACATTCATCTGTTCAAAGAACAAGGAGGACGCAGGTCCTACAAACAACTGGTGCGACCCTGCTGAAATGTACGCTAAGCTTACTCCTATGTATGACGGCGTTATGAAAGGCAGAACAATGTACGTTATCCCTTATTCAATGGGACCTATCGGCTCACCTCTTGCTAAAGTAGGCGTTGAGGTCACCGATTCTATCTATGTTGTTCTTAACATGGACATTATGACAAGAATGGGCAAGGCTGCATTTGATAATCTCGGAGATACTTCAAACGACTTCGTAAGAGGACTTCACTCAAAGGCAGACGTTGACCCTGAAAACAGATATATCGTTCACTTCCCTGAGGACAATACTATCTGGTCCATAAACTCCGCTTACGGCGGAAACGTTCTTCTCGGCAAAAAGTGCTTTGCTTTAAGAATCGCTTCCTACCAGGGCAAGAATGAAGGCTGGATGGCTGAGCATATGCTTATTCTCGGTGTTGAAAAGCCCGACGGAGAGGTTAAATATATCACCGCCGCATTCCCATCTGCCTGTGGAAAGACAAACCTTGCCATGCTTATCCCGCCTGTTTGCTATACAGAAAAGGGCTACAAGGTATGGACTGTAGGCGACGATATTGCTTGGCTTAAGCAGGGCGAAGACGGCAGACTTTACGCAATAAACCCTGAAAACGGCTTCTTCGGCGTTGCTCCCGGAACAAACGACAAATCAAACCATAACGCTCTGGAGTCAACAAAGAAAAATACCATCTTCACAAACGTTGCTATAAACAACGACGACATGACAGTATGGTGGGAAGGTCTTGACAAGAATCCTCCTGTAAACGCAACCGAATGGAAGGGCGAAAAGGTAAACGGCCCTGAGTATGTTGCCGAGGGTGGAAAGCTTGCTCATCCAAACTCAAGATTTACAGCTCCCGCTATCAACTGCCCATGCATCTCTCCTGAGTTTAACAATCCTAACGGAGTTCCTATCTCTGCTATCATCTTCGGAGGCAGACGTGAAAAAACAACTCCACTGGTATACCAGGCATTTGACTGGGATCACGGAACATTCATCGGTTCCGCCGTTTCATCTGAAACAACTGCTGCCGCAACAGGAGCAGTAGGTGTTCTTCGTCACGACCCAATGGCTATGAAGCCTTTCTGTGGCTACCACATGGGCGACTACTGGGCACACTGGATCGAAATGGGTAAAAAGCTTGGCGACAAAGCTCCTAAGATTTTCAATGTAAACTGGTTTAAGAAGGACGAAGAAGGACACTTTATGTGGCCTGGATTCGGCGACAATATGAGAGTTCTCGACTGGATCATAAAGAGATGCGAGGACGCTGTTGACGCTGATGAAACCGCAATCGGATACCTTCCTAAGGCTGAGGACATCAACCTTGAGGGAATTGAGGACGAGGTTACACCTGAAATCCTTGACAAGCTCCTTGCAGTTGACAAAACTCTCTGGCTTGACGAGGTTAAGGAACTGAGAGAATTCTACAAGCAGTTCGGCGACAGACTTCCTGCCGAAATTGCAGGCCAGCTTGACTCGCTTGAGGCAAGACTTAACAAGTAATTTAAACAGGCATAAAAATAACGGCTTTCCCTTTTTCGGGGAGAGCCGTTATTGCGTTATACCTACTATATATTAATTAAAATCAGAAATTCTTTCTCCACACGCTTGGGGAAAGCATTATGATAATAGGGAAACATTCAAGCCTTCCTAAAAGCATATCGACTGACAGCACTATTTTTGAAAGGTCTGAAAAACCGCTGTAGTTTGCCGCAGGACCTACCGCGCCAAAGCCCGGACCCATATTGTTTATACAAGCGGCGATAGACGTAAACGTGGTTGCAAAATCCATATTATCAAGAGCAACGATAAGAAGAGAAATTGCCGAAAGTCCCAGATATAATACAAGATAGTTGTGTACTCCGTGAACAACTGAAGAATCCATTGTCTTGTCGTTGGATTTTACTATATTCACGCTTTTGGGATGAAGAGTCTTTTTAACCGTTTTGACAAGACTTTTAAACATTATAATAAACCGTTGTACCTTGAATCCGCCTCCTGTTGAACCTGCGCATGCGCCTATACACATTAAAATGAAAATTATCATCTGGGAAAGCGTTGGCCATAATGTATAGTCCGCAGTATAGAATCCTGTAGAGGTCATAATTGAAACCGCCTGAAAAATTCCGTGACGTATTGAAATTCCGACCGAACGGTAAATTGGGTAAATGTTTGCCGCCATAACAGCTGCAGCCACAGCCATTGTTATAACGTATACCTTAAATTCGGTATTTTTGAAAACGTCCTTGAATCGTCTTATAAGCAGAAAATAATAAAGGCGGAAATTCACTCCGAAAAGCCCCATCATAACTGTTACTACAGACTCAATGTAGGGCGAGTCATAAAAGGCTATCCCTGCATTTTTTACAGAAAATCCGCCTGTTCCGGCAATTCCCATCGCATGGCATACGCTGTCAAACACAGGCATATCCCCGATACACAGCAGGATAAACGTAACAAAAGTAAGCGCTCCGTAAATTATATAAAGATAAAGAGCAGAATTTTTCCCTCTCGGAACTATCTTTCCAACCTGAGGACCCGCACACTCAGCCTGCATAAGATACATTGAATTGCTCGACGACGGAAGTATGGCAACAGCAAGCACAAGCACTCCCATGCCACCTACCCAGTGAGTAAGGCTTCTGAAAAACAGCATTCCCTTTGACATTTCCTCAACGTCTGAAACAACAGTCGCCCCGGTTGTTGTAAAGCCTGAAAAGCTTTCAAAAACAGCGTCTGCAAAATGCGGTATCTCTCCGCTGATATAAAAAGGAATCGAAGCCGCAAGAGGAAATATCAGCCACAGAAAGGCTACTATAACAAGACCCTCTCTTGCATACATTGTTTTGTTTTTAGGTCTTATTATCGCCAGAGGAGTTGAAACGATTGCAACGCATATTGCGGTTATAAGAAAAACAAGAGCAGTATCCTTTTCCCCGTAAACAATACTTACAAGACACGGAACAAGAAAAAGCGCCGAGCCCAGAAGCAATGTTTTTGAAACGTAATGAAATACAAGTGTTTTGTTCATGACTTTTCCCCTTGAGTCTTACGCTAAAATATCTGTTATATCGGAAAACCTGTGTTCCTTAGAAACAACCACGACAGAATCACCAAGCTCTATTCTGTCATTTCCGCCGGGAACAATAGCGTCTCTTTTTCTTATAATCGCACAAATAAGCATATCATTTTTAAGTTCAAGTTCTTTAAGCGGGATTCCCACAAGTCCGGGAATTTTTTCACTTATGCGAAATTCTATTGCTTCAACCTTGTTCCCAACAATGTGATAAAGAGATTCAATGTTGCTTCCCGCAGCGTTTGCCATTGATCGAACATAGCTTAATATACTGCTTGTGGTAAGATATTTCGGCGACATTACCGTGTCAAGCCCTATCTGAGATGAAAGGTCGATATAGCTTTCTCTGTTCACCTTTGTAACAACCTTTGCGTTGGTATTGTTTTTTGCATAAAGGGACATTATCATGTTTTCCTCATCTATTCCCGTAAGTGCAACAAAAGAATCTGCGTCTGTAATTCCCTCTTCCATTAAAAGTTCCTGATCGGTGCCGTCACCGTTTATTATAATCGCTTTCGGAAGAAGCTCGGCAAGCTCCTCGCATCGTTCATAGTCATTTTCTATTATTTTCACTCTCATTCCGATAGAAAGAAGCTGCATTGCAAGATAGTAGCATATTCTTCCGCCGCCTACGATCATAACGGTTTTTATCTTATCCTTTAAAAGTCCTGTAACCCTGAAAAAACTTTCAATATCCTTGTGAGAAGCAGAAATGCTTATCCTGTCCCCTGCCCTTAACACAAAATCGCCGCCGGGAATAAAGATTTCTCCATCTCTTACAACAGCGCATATAAGTATTTTCAGCTTGGTCTGCTTGTAGATCTCAGCCAAGCTCATATTTATTATTTTTGAATTTTCGGAAAGCTTATATTCAACAAGCTCTACCCGTCCCTTGCCGAAAACCTCAAGCTTTGCGGCAGATGGAAAAACCAGAACTCTGAATATCTCGTCCGCAGTAGTACGCTCCGGGTTTATTATCATTGAAAGCCCCAGATCCTCTCTTATAAGCTCCGTCTGTTTGAAATATTCGGGATTTCTGACTCTTGAAATTGTTTTCTTGGCTCCAAGCTTTTTTGCAATAAGGCAGCAAAGCATATTAAGTTCATCGTACGGAGTTGTTGCAACAAGAAGTCCGGCCTTGTTTACAGCGGCCTCAAGCTGAACCTCGGCAGTGGCGCCGTTTCCCTCGATACAAAGTATATCCTGTGTATTTTTTGATTTTTCAAGAGCAGAAGCCCTTGTGTCCACGACTGTTACATCGTGGCCCTCGCTTACAAGCTGAGCGGAAAGATTGCTTCCCACTTTTCCGTTGCCTATAATAACAACCTTCATTATCTCTGCCGTGCTTAAGGCAACGCCACGCAACTATCGCCTTAAAATTCAAGCACGCCTCCTTTTTTATTTCTTAATATGCTGTAGTAAAACTCAGAGCAGGAAAAATTTAAATCGGAGCAAAGCGTTGATAAGGATGTCTGCTTTTCAGCAGACAGGCTTAATCACGTTGCGACGATTGCAATCGCCGCCGAGGAGCTTTGCTCCTCAGAAGTTTCAACAGTTGTTTTTATCAAAGATAAAAACAACCGGGGATTAAAACCCCCACTGAAAAACTGAATGGAACCCTGCCGAATATTCGGCAAGGGGACATCGGCGACTTAGTTATTAAAATACCAGAGAATATTATATCACCCCTTTTATCGATTGTCAATCAGTGATCAAAGCCAAAGCCGCCCTTTAACCCAAAAAAGAGCGGCTTTTCATTTTACATTCTGTTAAAAACCCTGCCGTGGTAGTGTTCACAGCAGTCGCAGACAGAGGTTTAATATCATCATTTGCAACAAATCCGCCTGTCAGAGGGCTTTTGTCCGGGCAAGACATTCAATGAAAGAGGAGAATCCCAAAAAGCCACTGCCACTTTTTCGCATCAATCAGCATAAACCGAGGAAATTCCCAGATATTCTTCAAGGCAAAGACCTGAGTCCGCAACCTTCTTAGCTGTATCAACTCCGAGATACCTGATGTGCCATGGCTCGTACATAAACCCTGTTTTATCGGATTTACCATCAGGATATCTTATTATGAAACCGTACTCCACGCAATGCTCGTGAAGCCATATCTGCTCAGGAGTTCCGAGAAAAGCCTTCGACGCCAGATTCACATCAATTGCAACGCCTGCCTGATGCTCGGAATATCCGGGACGTGCAGAATATGTTTCAACATACGCCTGCCCCTGTCCGCGTGAAAGATAGTAGTTAAAAAGCTGTTGCTGTCGTTCGTAGGAACGATACCCTGACGCAACATAAAGGTTAATTCCGTCCTTTTTTGCGTCAGCCTGCATTTTCGCAAAAGCTTCTGAGGTTTCCTTTGTAAGCCCTCCGCCACTGTTATAATTTCTTGGAAGCCCATAGGTCTTGTTTACAACAAGTATCCCGTCAATATAGGTCGGCCGGATCTCCGGCTGAGTTATTTTTTCCTTGACTGTAACCTTTATCTCGGCTTTTATATTTTCATTTTGTGCGCTTACAGCCGTAACTGTACAGTTTCCCTGCTTTACACCCGTTATGGTGACTGCCGACCCTTCAGGAGAAACAGAGGCAATATATCCGTTTGAAGTGTACCAGTTTATATTTTTATTGCCGGCATTTTCGGGAAGAACTGTTGCCGTTACAGTAAAGCTTTCTCCCTCGTAAACGGTAACGCTTGTATTTGAAAGAGAAATAGAAGATACTCCCTGAGAAACGTAAACCGTAACTGTTGAAGAAAGTCCGGATTTTTCATTTTTTGCAACAATATAGGCTGTTCCGGGAGATATCCCTGTTATAATTCCGTTTTCCACCTTTGCAATTCCGCTTGGATAAACTGAATAAGAAATACTTTTGTCGGTAGCGTCGTCAGGAGTAAAGGAAGGTAATAACTCGACGCTTTCGCCTGTGGATATTCTGTAATAATCCTTCGCAAAGCCTATGCTTTCAAGTGGAGTTTCAACAAACACTCTTACCGAAGCTGTCCCGCCACTTTTATCAGAAACGGTAATCCGGGCGCTTCCGTCGCCGACAGCAGTAATAATTCCGTTCTGAGAAACCTTCGCTACCTTTTCGTCAGAGGAAGAAAATCCTATGTCGGGATCGATATTTCCCTGTATCTCGGTTTCTACGTCAAGGGTATAGCTTTCTCCTTTATTCATTTTGATTTCCTTTTCATTTAAAATGACGTTCACAAGATTTTCCAGAACAGTTATTTTAAGCTGAGCCGATTTTTTATTAAGCCTGTGAGAAGCGGTAATGGTGGCTTCCCCACCGGAAACAGCCGTTACTGTACCGTTTGACGATACTTTTGCTACGCTTTCATCTGAGCTTTCATACATAAGGTTGCTGCCGAAGGGAAGAACAGGTTTTGTCAAAGCCGAAAGCTTTTTTGTTTCTCCGGCAAAAAGCTCTATCTCGTTATTTAAAAAATATACTTTTTCAGGGTAATATACGCGTCTTACTGCAAAAAACACAGTCAGAGCTATCAAAGCCCCGCATATCAATATAATAATGGGTAAAAGTTTTTTTATCTTATCATTTTTACTGCTCGCCATGTAATATCTCCCAAAAATAGCCTTTCTGATGTTCTTAAAGATTATTATAACACACACTTTTTTATTGTCAACAAAAAATTGCTACAATATTATTTTTATCCGTGTTTTAAATTCTAATCACTAAAACAAAAAATTTAGCGGTTGATTTTTCATGTGATTTGTGTTATAATAAAGTTTGATTTAAATATAAAAAGGACTGATAATTGTTGGAGATACTGGATAAAAACAACGCTGTATTATGTGAGGAGTTTGAAAACTTTGCAAAAACTCACAAAAACGGAGTTTTCATGCAGTCACTGAAGTGGCCCAAGGTAAAACAGAACTGGGGCTGGGACGCTGTTATCTCAAGAGGAAATGACGGAAAGATAAAAGGAACCTGTCTTGTACTTATAAAAAAGATACCTATTCTTGGCTGTACATTTCTTTACGCACCCCACGGACCTGTTTGCGATTACCGGGACGAGGAGACCTTAAAGGATCTTCTTGACGGTGTAAAAGCCCTTGGCAAGAAGCACAAAAGCTATGAATTCATGTGGGACCCTTGTTTTGAAGAAAAGGAAACGGACATAACGGAGCTTATGAGAGGACTTGGATTTTCCCATATAGATAACGCTCCGGAGCTTTCCACAATTCAGGCAAGAAATAATTATATGTTAAGAAATATCGAGGGCAAAACAGAAGATGAGGTTATGGCTTCATTCAAACCCGACTGGAGAAACAGGATAAGAAAGGCTTCACGAAAGGGTGTTGTCTGTAAGGTATGCGGAAAAGAAGCTCTTGACGACTTCTACCCCATGATGATAGAAACAGGAAAGCGTGACGGATTTTCCATTCGTTCAAAGGAATACTTTGCAAAAATGCTTGACGGACTTACAGCCGAGCATTGCAGGCTTTTTGTTTGCTATTATGAGGAAGAAGGAAAAGAACCCATCCCTGTTTCAGGAGCTGTTACCACTCAATATGCAGGAAAGACCTGTTATGTTTACGGAGCTTCTGCAAATCACCACAGAAACACCTATCCCAACTACCTTATGCAGTGGACGATGATAAAGTGGGCGATAGAGGGAAAGAATTTCATTTACGATTTTCAGGGCATACCCTTTTACAAGGACGAAAGCCACCCGAATTACGGAGTTTACAAGTTCAAAAAGGGATTTAACGGAGAAGTTGTTACTTATGCCGGAGAATTTTTCTACACATTCTCTCCATTCAAGAAAAAGCTTGTAGGTTTTGCAGAAAAATGTTACCGCAAGCTTCACAGACTGAAAACTCTGAGACTTTTAAAGCACAGGACGGCGGACTAAACAAAGAACCTCGGACAAACGGGTAAAACCGCTTTTTCCGAGGTTTTTTATCGAAGCAAAGCCGATTAAGCTTGCTTTAAATTGGTTGCTACGATTGCAGTGCGTCGCAGTTTGCTCCTCAGAAGTTTCAACAGTTGTTTTTATCAAAGATAAAAACAACCGGGGATTAAGACCCCCACTGAAAAACTGAATGGATCCCTGCCGAATACTCGACAAGACCTGCTGAATAATACAGCAGGGGGACATCGGCGACTTGGTTATATTATTTTTTCTTACCTTTCGCTTTTCTTGCAATGGAAAATACGACCACAAGTCCTGCGGCAACAGCTCCCGCCACTTTAAATATCTTTTTAAGCTGTGAAGCGGTAGCCGAAATTTTCTTTCCGCCTACGTTTACACTGAGATATTTTCTCTGCTCCTCCTCAGGATAACCGTTTTCAAAAACAATGTTAGGACGCTGTATCCTGTCCGGATCGTCCTCGTCTCCGACAACCGACGCATATTCTACTGCCGATTTTGCAGGAGCGATAGTCGTCACAGCTCCCATTACGTTGAATGCCATGGAAACAGTCCCCGACTGAGCAGTCTGAAATGGAACAGAAAACAGATACCAGCCGTTTTTCACAAGGGTAGGCATAAGATAATTTCTGTTGAGCTTGAATGTTATCCTGTTGTCCCAGTCCCCTCCGAACCAGATATCAAGATTGCACACCTCGTCGCTTCGGTCGTTTTCTCCGCCGTTTAACCAGAATGTGAAAATATATTCTGAGTCAGGCTCAAGTTCCATTGTTGTGCCAAGAGTCGTCCAGCTCCACATCCAGTCGGCTATCTGCCATGCGGTTACATCGTTTCCGTCAAAGCCCTTGACAACCTTCAAAGAACCTACGCAGGACTTTACTCCTCTGTCAAAGCTCCATTGTGAAGGGTCAAAATATACATTTTTCATAATACTCGTCCTTTCATTTAAACTCAAAGCCGCATTTTAAAATCTTCGTAAGAAAATTTCCTTATAAGTTCAACCTCTCCGTTTTCCTCCGCAACATAAATCCATGGCAACGGCATTCCGTTAAAGGTATTGTTCTTGACCATGGAGTATATTGCCATATCGCAGAAAACAAGAATATCTCCGATTTTAAGAGGAGAATCAAATGAATATTCACCGATAACGTCCCCTGCAAGACAGGTCTGCGACCCGAGGCGGTATGTGTACTTCTTTTCTCCCGGCAGACCCGAACTATAAAGAGGCGGTCTGTAAGGCATTTCAAGAACATCCGGCATATGACAGGCAGCAGATGTATCCAGTATGGCGATAGGCATATCGTTTGACGTAATATCCAGTACTTTTGTTACAAGATAACCTGCGTTTAAAGCCACAGCCTCACCCGGCTCAAGGTACACCTCAAGCCCATATTTCTCCTGCATTCTTTTTATACAGCCTTCAAGTCGTGGAATATCATAATCCTTCCGTGTGATATGATGACCTCCGCCAAAATTTATCCACTCCAATGCTCCGAGATATTTCCCGAACCTTTCTTCAATTGCCTCAAGAGTAGATTCAAGGTCGTCGGAATTCTGCTCGCAAAGGGTATGAAAATGAAGTCCCGTAACTCCGTCCAGATTATCAGGTTGAAAATTTTCTGAAGTTATCCCAAGTCTTGATTTCGGGGAACACGGGTCGTAAATTTCATGTCCTTCCTGAGTTGAATGTTCGGGATTTATACGCAGTCCTATCTTTTTGCCGGCAGCAAGAACTTTTTCTCTGTAGCGTTCAAGCTGAGTAAATGAATTGAAAATAATATGCCCGCAGCAGGAAATTATTTCATCAATTTCATCTTCACGATATGCCGCACAAAAAACGTGATTTTCCTTTCCCATGCATTCATGGCCGAGCCTTGCCTCATAAAGTCCGCTTGCGGCGGTGCCGTCTAAATATTTTCCTATAAAAGGATAAAGCGAATACATTGAGAAAGCCTTTTGCGCAAGGAGTATCTTCGCTCCCGTGCGGTTTTTCACACCCTGAAGTATTTCAAGGTTCTTTCTCAAAAGTCCCTTGTCAACTACATAACAAGGAGTATGCACCTTTGTTATATCAAACATTTTCCTTTTCTCCTAAGATCAGTCAACAAGCACGGGATTGAAATCTTCTTCCCATGGAAGTCCCCATTTATTAAGCTCTTCCATGAAAGGATCCGGGTCAAATTCCTCGATGTTATGAACTCCCGGCATATTCCACTTTCCTGTTACAAGCATCATTGCGCCTATCATAGCAGGAACTCCCGTTGTATAGGATATTGCCTGAGAACCGACTTCCTTATAACATTCCTGATGGTCGCATATGTTATAAAGATAATAATGCTTTTCCTTGCCGTCCTTTATTCCCGTAAAAATACAGCCGATATTTGTCTTTCCGACTGTTCTCGGTCCAAGGCTTGCAGGGTCCGGAAGGACAGCCTTCAAGAACTGAAGCGGAACGATTTCTCTTCCCTCGTACATTATAGGCTCTATAGAAGTCATTCCTACGTCCTCAAGGCATTTGAGATGAGTAAGGTAGCTCTGTCCGAAGGTCATAAAGAATCTTATTCTCTTTACTCCCTTGATATTAATTGCAAGAGATTCAAGCTCTTCATGGTGAAGAAGGTACATATCCTTCTTTCCGACTCCCTTGAAATCGTATTCCCTCTTGATTTCCATCGGCTCAGTTTCCACCCATTTTCCGTTTTCAATGTAAGAGCCTTTCGCAGACACCTCACGGATATTTATTTCAGGGTTGAAATTTGTTGCAAAGGGGTAACCGTGGTCGCCTCCATTACAGTCAAGAATGTCAATATAATGTATTTCGTCAAAGTGGTGCTTCTGAGCGTAAGCGGAAAAAACTCCTGTTACTCCCGGGTCAAAGCCGCTTCCCAAAAGCGCAGTTATGCCTGCCTTTTCAAAACGTTCTCTGTACGCCCACTGCCAGCTGTATTCAAATTTCGCCGTGTCCTCAGGCTCGTAATTTGCGGTATCAACATAGTTTACCTTACATTCAAGGCAGGCGTCCATTATGTGAAGATCCTGATAAGGAAGGGCAACGTTTATAACCACATCCGGCTTGTAGCTTTTAATAAGCTCCACAAGTTCAGGCACGTTGTCTGCGTCAACCTGTGCGGTGGTGATCTCCGTCTTTGTCTTCCCCTGAAGCTCTTCCTTGAATTTGTCGCATTTTGACTTTGTACGGCTTGCAATACATATTGCGTCAAATACCTCGCTGTTCTGACAGCATTTGTGTATTACAACTCCCGCAACTCCACCTGCACCGATTATAAGTGCTTTTCCCATAAAAATCAACTTCCTTTCTTATTTCAGAATCAATATTAAATCGGAGCAAAACCGATTAAGCTTGCTTAAAATTGGCTGCAACTACTGCAACCGTCACCTTACAGACATATATGCGTCATGATTACATTATCCCCAGTATTTTCTGTCAAGGCTTCTGTACGAAACCGCCGAAGCAATATGCCTTCGGTCGATGACCTCTTCACCATCCATATCGGCAACTGTCCTTGCTACCTTTAATATCCTGTCATATGCTCTTGCGGAAAGTCCGAGATTATCAAAAACCCCCCTGAGCATTTCTCTTGCCCCGTCAGTAAGAGGACAGACCTCGCTTAAAATATCAGATGTTATCCTTGCGTTGCAGGTAATGCCAGTCCCTTTATAGCGCTCTATCTGGATTTGCCTTGCTTTCAAGACCCGTTCTCTTATAATCCGGGAACTTTCGGCTTTTTCCGTTGAAGAAATATCGTCAAATTCAACGGGAGCCACCTCTACATGAATGTCAAATCTGTCAAGCATAGGTCCCGATATCTTTGAAAGATATGTGGATACCTGTTTTTGCGAGCAAATACATTTTCTTGTAGGGTGTCCGTAATATCCGCATGGGCATGGGTTCATTGCCGCCACAAGCATGATAGAGCAAGGGTAAGTTACTGTTCCCGATGCTCTTGAAATAGTCACCTTTGAGTCCTCAAGAGGCTGTCTTAAAATTTCAAGAGTTTTTCGTGAAAACTCTGCAAGTTCGTCAAGAAACAGCAGTCCGTTATGCGCAAGGGAAATTTCCCCGGGCTTGGGTATCGTTCCTCCTCCCGAAAGTCCTGCAGTGGAGATAGTATGGTGAGGAGAGCGAAATGGACGTTTTGTTATAAGAGGGGTATCCTTGTCAAGAAGTCCCGAAACTGAATGTATATTGGTGGTTTCGATAGCTTCCTCAAAGGTCATTGGCGGAAGGATCGATGGCATACGCTTTGCAAGCATACTTTTTCCCGAACCGGGAGCGCCTACCATAAGAACGTTATGTCCTCCACCTGCGGCGATCTCAAGCGCTTTCTTGGCAGACTCCTGTCCCTTTACATCTGCAAAGTCAAGATCTCCGAAATAATCCGCACTCTCAGGAATATATTCAGACAACGGTTCTATTTTCTCAATACCCGAAAGGTGAAGCGCCGCTTGCTTCAGATCCTTTACCGGGTAAACCTTTATCCCCTTTACAACAGAGGCTTCCTTTCCATTGTCAAATGGAACAAAAATTTCTTCTATGCCTTGTTTTTTTGCAAGTATGGTCATAGGCAGAACGCCGTTTATCCCTCTTATTTCGCCGTTTAGTGCGGTTTCTCCAATAAAAGCCATTTTGTCAAGTCGGTCTGTCGCCTCAAAAACTCCCCCAGCGCACAGGAGAGCCACCGCTATTGCAAAATCGTATCCCGATCCCGTCTTTTTCATTCCGGCAGGAGCAAGATTTACAAGCATTTTAAGTGATGGAAATCTGATTCCGCTTGTTCTGAATGCCGACGCAATACGCTCTCGGCTTTCCTTTACCGCTGCGTCCGCAAGACCTACTATTTCAAGAAGAGGAAGTCCTTTTCCCGCTTCTATCTCCGCCCAGACGGGAAAAGCGTTAAGACCCAAAAGTCCGATGGTATTAATCCTTGCAAACATTATTATTCTCCTTGCTTTGAGCTGTCAGTTCTAAAAATGCCAGGATATCCTTATACGGTTCGATACGGTTTTCTTCGTTTAATATCTCATGGCGCATACCGCTGTACAATTTCATCCTTACGTTGCATCCTCTCTTTGACAGCCTCTGAAAGACCTTATATACTCCATGGCCGTAGCTTCCTACCGGGTCGCCGTCTCCCGCAACAAGGAAAATCGGCAGATCCTTTTTCACTGAGTCGTACCACTTGTCAACAGTCACGTATGCAAGCACCTTTACCAAGTTTTCAAAGCCGTTTACCGTAAATGTGAAGTTGCACCACTTGTCCTGCCCGTATTTTTCAACTATCTCTTTTCTTGAACACACCCAATCAAAAGGAGAAGCGCTGTTTTCGATACGTCGGTTGTAGTTTCCGAACATGAGGTTATTAATCCGTTTTGAGCGGTGTTTTTCACCCTCTGCTTTTTTTATTTTGTCAACAATAAAAAGCTGAGTTCCTATAGATTTGGGAAAGCCTGCCGACGTACCGCAGATTATTGCGGAATCTATCTTGCTCGGATATTTTATAAGATATGCTCTTGCAATAAAACTTCCCATGCTGTGACCCAAAAGAACATAGGGAAGGTTGTCGATGTATTTTTGTCTTATTATCCTGCGAGTGGTGTTAAGGTCGTTTACGCAATGCTCCCAGCCGTCCTCCTCACTGAAATAGCCAAGCTCCTCTTCGCTCAGAACGCTTCTTCCGTGTCCCAGATGATCGTTTCCGCACACAAGCCAGCCGTTTTTTGTAAGAAAGTCTGCAAATTCCTCATACCTTTCAATATATTCGCACATTCCGTGAGATATCTGAACAATCCCCTTGATTTCGCACTTAGGCTCGTAAATATAGTAGGTTATATTTCTTTTTCCGTCTGAGGACAAGAATTCCCCCATAAATTTATAGTAGTTCATTCCATGCTTTTCCTGCAAAAATCACAATTACAGAAAAGTCCACCTCTTTCGTTTGTAAATTGTTAAAGTTTTAACATTAGTTTAAATCACGCCGGCGACGATTGCAACTGGTCGGAGCTTCCGATAAAACTATTTACTTGCCGAAAAACAACAACATTTCCCTCAGAGTCTTACAGGCAAGAGCGGTAGACTTTCCGCTGGGGTCGTAATGCGGAGAAAGCTCATTTAAATCAAATGCAACAATATCAAGTGAGCTTATTATTTCAAAAGCCTTCATAAGCTCCTTAAAAGATACTCCTCCTGCTTCGGGAGTGCCTGTTCCGGGAAATTCCCCCGGATCTATCACATCAAGATCAAGGGTGAAATATACAGGCTTGCCTCTGAGCTTAGCGGCAGTTTCTTCAAGATGAGCAAAATCAAACCTGTTCATAAAGGTATGATCTTTTGCAAATTCAAATTCCTCTCTGTCGCCGCTTCTTATGCCGAATTGAAAGATCCGCCCGTCGCCTAAAATATCATGGCATCTTCTTATTACGCAGGCATGGGAGTTTTTCACTCCAAGATAGTCTTCCCTTAAATCCGCATGAGCGTCAAAATGAATTATGTGAAGATCGGGAAATTTCCTTGCCGCAGCCCTTACCGCACCTAAAGTAACAAGATGCTCTCCCCCTATCATGCAGGGAGTCTTACCATCGGAAAGAATTTCGTCTTCAGTTTTTTCTATCATTTCGAGTGCGGCATCGGGATTCCCGAAAGGAAACTCCTCATCTCCGCAGTCGCATATTTTCATATCGAGCAGGTCCTTACCCTGATATGGAGAAAAGGTTTCTATTCCAAAGCTTTCACTTCTCATCGCCTGACTTGCAAATCTTGTTCCGGGGCGGTATGAAGTAGTTGAGTCAAAAGGAGCGCCGAAAATAACAATGTCAGCGTTCTCATATTCGCAATCACAGCCTATAAAGGTCTGGATATTCAAAAATCTATTCACCCTCAAGTACCTCCTTTACGTTATTGGGAAGAGCAAAGCATCCCTTGTGAAGCTCAGTGTTGTAGTATTTGGTTTTAAGCCCCAGTACGTTCCACTTGTTTTCGTCAAAGTCGTAAACAGGGTGAAGATTTTTTGAGGCAAAGCCAAAAAGCCAGTGTCCCGAAGGATATGTGGGAATATGTGCCTGATATACCATTGCCACAGGAAAAACGCTGCCTATACGTTTGTGAGTGCGTCTTACCATGTCGGTATAGGAATCGTAATAAGTGCTTTCGTGCTGGTTTGTCAATATTCCCTTATCGGTAAGTGCAGTAAAGCAGTTTCCGTAAAATTCCTTTGTGAAAAGCCCTTCTCCCGGTCCGAACGGGTCGGTTGAGTCAACTATTATAAGGTCGTAAAAATCCTTTTGTCTCCTTACAAATTTAAGTCCGTCCTCAAAAAACAGATGTACTCTTTCATCGTCAAAAGAACAGGCTGTCTGAGGAAGATATTTCTTGCAGACATCAACGACCTGGCTGTCTATTTCAACCATGTCAATATGCTCGATAGAATCATATCTGCAAAGCTCTCTTATTGTTCCGCCGTCCCCCGCGCCGATCACAAGGACGTTTTTGATTTCCGGATTTACAGCCATAGGAACATGGACCATCATTTCGTGATATACAAATTCGTCCTTTTCCGTAAGCATTAAAAATCCGTCAAGGGTAAGAAACCTTCCAAATTCGTAGGAATCGAAAACGTCGATCTTCTGATAGTAGCTTTCACCTGTATAAAGCTGCTCTTTTATCCTTATTGAAAACTTCACATCATCGGTATGCTTTTCGGTGAACCACAGATCCATATTTTCCATACTGTATTTCTCCTTATCTGGAATTGAAATTAAAGCTGAAATTTTAAATCGGAGCAAAGCGTTGATAAGGCTGTCTGCTTTTCAGCAGACAGGCTTAATCACGTTGCGACGATTGCAATCTGTCGCTGACTGCAGCAAGCTGCAGATAGGAGCTTTGCTCCTCAGGGTTTCAGTGGGGGATTAAAACCCCCACTGAAAAATTGAATGGAACCCTGCCTCCAATAGGAGGCGGACCCGCCTAATAGGGGCAGGGGGACATCGGCGACTTGGTTATACAACAACGTTTATCCGCTCTATTTTCATGTCCTCCGTTCCTGTCATAAAACAGCCTTTTTCCTTTGAATATGCAATATAACTCAGAATTTCGTCTGTTATCCTCTCTCCGGGAGCAAGAATGGGTATTCCCGGAGGGTAGCACATAACAAACTCTCCGCAGATCCTTCCTGCGCTTTCTTCAATGGGAAGAGATATCTTATCGCTGTAAAACGCCTGCTTGGGAGGAATCACCACATCGGGATTTATGTACTCGTGGTCAAACATTCCCGCAGGATCTTTTGAATAAAGCCTTTTTATCTCCGAAAGAGCGGAAATAAATCTTTCTATTTCAAGCTCCCTGTCTCCTGCGGAAACCACCGCAAGAATATTTCCAATATCCCCGAATTCGATCTGTATATCGTAGTCGTCTCTCAGAATATCGTATACCTCGACTCCCGCAAGTCCCATTTCTCTTGTATGAACAGAAACCTTTGTACTGTCAAAATCGTAAAAAGCGTCGCCGTCGCAAAGTTCCTTTCCGAAAGCGTAAAATCCTCCCATTTTATTTATTTCACCTCTTGCGTATTCGGCATACGCAATTGTTTTTGCAAAAATATCCTTTCCGTGAAGGGCAAGATTTTTTCTTGCAAGGTCAAGGGACACCATAAGAAGATACGATCCGCTTGTTGTCTGGGTAAGGTTTATCACCTGTCTTACATAGCCCGGAGAAACATTCTCTCCGCAAAGCAGGAACGAGCTTTGGGTAAGGCTTCCTCCTGTTTTATGAACGGACACCGCAGCCATATCCGCCCCTGCCGCCATTGCGCTTACAGGAAGTCCGTCGCCGAAGTAAAAATGTGTTCCGTGAGCTTCATCGCAAAGAACAAGCATATTATTTTCGTGAGCGATCCTTACTATTTCTCTTAAATTTGAGCATATGCCATAGTAGGTAGGGTTATTCACAAGTACAGCCTTAGCGTCCGGGTTTTCCATGATAGCCCTTTTAACGTCCTCAACAGACATTCCCAGAGGTATACCGAGACGTTTGTTTGTTCCGGGATCGATATAGACAGGGATTGCTCCGCACACAACAAGCGCGTTGATTGCACTTCTGTGGACGTTTCTCGGCATGATTATTTTTTCTCCCGTCTTGCAGACGCTCATTATCATTGCCTGAACGGAAGCTGTTGTTCCGTTTACAATAAAAAATGCCTGCTTTGCTCCGAAAGCCTCTGCTGCAAGTTCCTCAGCCTCTTTTATAACAGACACCGGATGACAAAGGTTATCAAGAGGCTTCATTGAGTTTACGTCTGCCTTCATGCAGTTTACTCCGATAAAATCCCTCAGCTCCTTATTTCCACGTCCTCCCTTATGTCCCGGAACGTCCAGACGGACAACATTATTTTTAATATGCTTCTGAAGCGCTTCATAAATAGGCGCATGGTTCTGGTCTTTCATTTTTTTCTAACTTCCTCCGCCGTTAAGTCTTTACCTTCCGTAAAGATATATTAAAAAAATCTGAAAAACACTCTGCTCTCGAAACTCTGTTCTTCCGAAAGCAAAGCGTTTATTGTAGCGTTAGTCGTATATGTTCATTCCGCTGAATATTTCAATCATTTCCCGCCTCAGACTGTCTGTTATTTCCAGCCTTTTTGCAGGAGTAATCTCGTAAACGTCCTTGTTGAAGAGATAGTTCTGAAGTTCAATATCCTTGATAAGCATTTTTGTGTGGAAGATATTGCTCTGATAAACGTTTACGTCTATAGCATCATATTTCGTCAGGGTTTTCTTATCGATATAGTCCTGAATAGATTTAATATCGTGATCGATAAAATATTTCTTACCTTCAACTCCCCTTGTAAAGCCTCTTACACGATAGTCGATAGTTATAATATCCGAGTCAAAGCTTGAAATAAGATAGTTGAGAGCGTTCAAGGGAGAGATTGTTCCGCAGGTCGAAACGTCTATATCCACTCTGAAAGTAGAAATAGCGTTATCCGGATGATATTCGGGGAAGGTATGCACTGTAACATGGCTTTTATCCAGATGGGCATGAACAGTCTGTCCGTCAATGACCCCCTGATTGCATGACGGATCGATGCTTCCGTCCGCAAGCTCTTTTTCAGCTATCAGCACGTTTACGGAAGCCCCCTGAGGTTCATAATCCTGTTTTGAAATATTAAGTATCCTCGCACCTATTGTTTCAGTAACGTCACACAGGATCTTTGTCAGTCTTTCAGAGTTATACTGCTCGTCTATATAAGCGATATAATCCTTTTGTTCCCTCTCACTCTTTGCATAACAAACATCGTAAATGTTGAAGCTGAGTGTCTTTGTAAGGTTATTGAACCCGTACAAAGCAAGCTTGTTTGTCAACCCTAACATCACAGCCTTTCGGTAATTTAGTTTTAATCTTTATTTTTACAAGGCTTTTTTCTGAATACAAAAGCCTTGCTTATAACATAATTGAGCACAAGAATAATTATCTGCGCCACAGTCTTTATCACATTCTGATTAAGATTCAGTATCGTAACAAACACAAGAATAATGATCTCTTCAACGAAATAGGTAAAAAGCCTTCCGCCGTAAAAATCACGTGCCTGAGCAAAAAATTCCCTTGTGGAATTTGTCTTTCCGTCAAAAACCCATGTTCTGTTTGTAAAGAATGCAAATGTCACCGCAGCTATCCACGAAACAGAGTTAGCAATATGTTCGTTAAGCCCCATAGCAGTACCCACTGCAAAAAACACCCCAATACTCACAGCCGTAGTAAGGGCGCCGAAAAACAAATACATAAGGATGCTTTTATTCTTTTTATAAAACGGCTCAAATATCCTCAGCAGAGGAAGTCCCATTATCCTGTCAAATATATCCTTTCCGGGATTATTATTCTTTTCCATCATCTCACCGGTCACAAAAAAATAGTCTTTTCAATTCACAGTGTCATTATAGCACATATTTTTTCGTTTGTCTATATTTTTTAATTATTTTACCTCTGAAATTCTAAATATTGTTCAGTTATATCCGGCAGAGGATTTGGGCGTGTGAGGTCTGTCATGAACAAAGCCTGAAAATGCAAATTGATTTGCATTTTTTTAAACAATGTGCTATTATAAATAAGACAAATTATTCTGGAGGTCATAATTTATATGGAAATAGTGATAATTGCTATTCTCATTGCCTTTTCAGCCATATTTTCTTCAACGGAAACAGCGTTTTCTTCCGTTAATAAAATACGAATGAAAAACCTTGCTGCTTCCGGCAACAAAAAAGCCGCGCTTGTAATGAAAATAAAGGATAGCTTTGATAAAGCTCTTACCGCTATCCTTGTGGGTAACAATATTGTAAATATTGCTTCAACCTCTATTGCTACCGCCGCTTTTACAAGATTGTTGGGCGAAGGAAGCGTAGGTATCGCCACTGCGGTTATGACTGTGGTTATCCTTGTTTTCGGAGAAGTTGTGCCGAAAAGCCTTGCTTCCGAGCACGCCGAGTCTATTGCAATGGCTATGGCTGCTCCCCTTTACGGGCTGATAGTTCTGTTCACGCCCATAATATTCTTTTTTTCCTGTCTGAAAAAAGCTCTTTCCGGACTTATCGGAGACAAAAACAGCCAGCCTTCAGTTACCGAAGAAGAGCTTATGTACCTTGTCGAAGAAATCGAGGATGAAGGAGTTTTAGAAGAACAGGAATCCGACCTTGTCCGCTCAGCTCTTCAATTTGATGAAATAACAATCGAGGAGATACTTGTCCCAAGAGTGAATATCGCTGCGGTTGAAATTTCTGACAGCATTGAAAAAATCAAGGACGTATTTTTCTTCGAGAACTATTCAAGACTGCCCGTTTACGAAAACAATATTGACAACATTGTGGGAATAATCCATCAGAGCGACTTTTATAAAATGTATATCAACGGCGGCTCAAGCATAAAGGAAATTATGAACAAGCCTCTTTACACCTCAAAACACAAGCACATATCTCAGTGCCTGCTTGAAATGCAGAAAGCAAAGGTCCATATGGCGGTTGTAGTTGACCAGTACGGCGGCACCGAAGGAATAGTTACCCTTGAAGATATAATTGAAGAACTTGTTGGAGATATATATGACGAAGGCGACGAAGAGGACAGAACGTTTGTCAAGCTTTCAGACGGACTTTTCGAGGTTTCGGGCGACCTGAGCATTGCGGACATGCTTGAAAAGATGGAGCTTCCGGAGGACCTTATCGAAACTGACCGCAATTCTGTGGGAGGATTCTTTACCGATCTGCTGGAACATATTCCCGAAAAGGGCGAAGTGGCAGTATCGGGCATCTTCACATTTACAGCTCTTGAAGCGAACGAGCAGAAGGTTTCAAGAATACGAGTAAAAACAGATATTTCCGACTCACCCCAAAACAAGGAATAAGGAGGATTTAATATGGGAATCAAATTAAAGCGCGACCCGTTTTACAAAAGTGAACAGCTCTATCGTGTCTTTACGGCGGCATCATTTTATGTTATTCTTGCCGTGCTTATTTCCGCAGCAATTATTGTTCCCTTGTTCGGAAGCTCCACCGCATACTGGGTTATGCTCCTTTACAGCGTTTTCTTTTTCGCCTTTGCGGCGGTTTGTCTTGTATGTGCGATTATGGGATTTACAGCTTTTGCGGTTTCCAAAAATGAAAATCTGCTTGTACAGGGAATACTTCACCTTATTGACTGTGTCCTTACTCTTACAAACATCAAGCTTTTTTCAGTCATTTTCCTATACGGAATCAGAAAGGACAACCTTGCGGAAAAAATAACCGGCAGCGACACCGACGCCTTTGTTTCATCCGCAGTCCGGCAGTGGATATATCTTATTATAGCTTTTTTAATAAGCTGTATCTTAGCAATTCTTTCAACGGTAAAGCTTTCAAAGGAAAGGAAATACCGTCAGGAATAATTTTTATTTAAAACTTTAGAACAGAAAGGGATATGAATTTATGAAACTGAAAAAATTACTGTCAGTCGGTCTTGCAGCGGTGCTTTCCGCAGGAATTTTAACTGCCTGCGGAAATGACGACAAAAGCTCTCAGACTGAAGGCATGAACAGTGAAAACGACCGAAGCTTTATTATAACTCTTTATCCGGACATTGCCCCAATAACTTGTGAAAACTTTGAAAAGCTTGTAAGCGAAGGCTTTTACGACGGGCTTACATTTCACAGGGTATCCGAAGACTTTATGGCGCAGGGAGGAGACCCGAACGGCGACGGCACGGGAGGAACCGATACCATAAAAGGTGAATTTTCCGCAAACGGGGTTGAAAACGACCTTTCACATACAAGAGGCGTCGTTTCAATGGCAAGACGCAGCGACAGCTATGACAGCGGTTCATGTCAGTTTTTTATCTGCTACGGCGACTGTTCATTTCTTGACGGCGAGTATGCCGCTTTCGGAAAAGTTACCGAGGGCATGGAAGTAGTTGACGGTTTTCTCGACGTAGGAATTGAGCTCAACGATTACGGAGAGCTTTCAAAGCCAAAATCAACTATAACCATTGTTTCAGCAAAAATGATAGACAACGACTCTGACGGAAATCCAAGAGCTGAATTTACGGTCAATTATCAGGTTCAATAACAAAACCTGACGCAAAAATCATTGCCAAAGATTAAAAGTTCAGGTCAAAAAGCGGACAACGCACAAAAAAGCCTTTTCTCTTTATGATTGAGAAAAGGCTTTATTTTTAATCCTCTCCAAGCTTGAGAGCCTGAGATATCTTTATCTTGCTTATTATTCTTCCAAGAACGATAAATCCGATAAGAAGCATTGCCCCTACCACAATATAAAGCTTTATGTAGTCGCTTCTCAGAGGCGTTACCGCAAACGGAGGAACTCTCTCTATCGCACTGTACAATGACTGGAAAAGAGGTACAAACAAGTCGCTTGCCACTCCGCCGACAACTACTGCCGCTACGATAGCGACTCCGGAAACCAGAAGCTGCTCGTAAATTATTACTGCAATTATCTCACGGTAGCTCATTCCCATCGCACGCAGAATGCCGAACTGCAATGTTCTTGACTTGATGGAAAGTATCCAATATATTAGAAATCCGATTATACACATTATCATGATAGTTATAAAACCAAGTGTAAGCGCGCCGTTCATGCCCTGAAGCATCGGGTCGTTTTTTTCGGAAATAATATTCTGACTTGCAACCGTAAGAGTGGTAAGCTCAATATCCGAATTTTCAATCGAATTGTAAAACTCCTCAACAGTAGCGTCATCCTCAAGATCAACCCATACCTCGTAAGGTTCAACAGCAGTCTGCAAAAGGGCATAATCGTAATTCATCACAGCAAAACTCTTGTATTCACCGTTGTCGTTCTGCTCATAAGGATTAAGGGCAGGCCAGTAATCCACAAAGGCAATTACTGTGGCGTCAATATAATCGTTCTTTCCCCATTTTACCGAAATCTCATCGCCAAGCTCAACCCCCCAGTCCTGAAAGTCCGAGGAAACTATTATTCCTGATGGATATTCCGCAAGAGCGTTGAGGTAATTGTTTATGTGGGTCGGAAGAAGGTCGTTTCTGAACCAGCAGACCTGTGCAAATTCACCCGGAATGACCGTCATGAGATTTACTCCGGTGACAGTGTCGGTTGTACGGTCGGCAGCCTGCTGTTCCCAATCTCCACGGTCGTCATCCGAATCTGAGGAATTGGCCTTTGAAATACTGTCGCCTTTTATAACCGCGTCATCTCTTTTAAATACCTTTGTGGCAGCTTTTACTCCGTCAAGCTCCTCAAATCTTTCAAAGGCAGGTTCGATGTATGTAAGCTCTGACGAGTCGGATTCTTCCTCTTCCTCCACCACCTCGACCTCGCCCGGTGAAGGCGCACCCTGAGCCGCCGCTTCATCGTCTGCACTGCTGTACCATTCCTCTGTCATGACGGCGTCCGCACCTACGGAATATTTTATCCTGTCCTCTGCATTTGCGTTTAAAGCTCTTGCCGTATTTGCAAAGAAAATTCCAAGAGCAACCGTCAGGATAAGAAACACCATAATGAATTTTTCTCTGCCTGTTGAAGAACGTCCTATGTTATTTAATGAAACATAAGCCGCAGGACTCCACACACGTTTTCCTATATAATAAACAAGCCTTACAATGTACGGATAAACTCTTACGATAAAAAGTCCTGCTCCGAGTATAAATGCAGTTGACGCCACAAAAAGCAAAGGATTTATTGTCGCCTGAGTGTCGGTAAGACCTTCGCTTATAAGCTCCTGCTGGGTGCGGTTGTAAAAATAAAGCCATGTTACAGACCCTGCAATAAGAATTATATCAAAAAATCCTTTTTCCCAGAGGGCTTTTTTCTTTTTCTTCGCCTTGGACTGCTTATGGGCAACAATTGAAACTTTTGTTGCCGGAAAAATCGGCACCATTGTTGTTATAAAGAACACCACTGCCGCCGCAGCAGAGTATATAAATGCTGTAAGGGAAAGATGAACGGGAAGAGCCGTTCTGTTTACAAACTCTAAAAATCCGTTTGACGCTCCAAGAACCTGACAAAAGAGAAGCCCAACAAAAGGTCCTATTATCGCCGTTAAAACCCCTAAGAATACTGATTCCAGAGCATAAATTGAAAGTATCTGGAATGATGAAGCTCCTCGGCTTCTGAAAACTGAAATTTCATTTTTCTCGTTTTCAACATTAAGCTGAGATACCATAAACAAATAGAAAACTATCATTAGCATTACAGGTATCTGCAACAGCCACAATATCAATCTGAGCTGTGAAGCACGCTGAGCGTAGTCCTCAAAAATGTATGACGCAGGAATTGTAAATGTTATTGACGCTTCGGAATAGACTTCCTGCTGAGCTTCAAGCTTATCGTTTATGGAATCAAGATTTGTCATATCCATATTAGGATAATCCATGTTTATACGCTTTGCAACAGACGATACAGAGTATGCGCCGGTATCGAGCCCATCATTTATAAAAGTATCGTAATCCGCAAAAACAGTACCTACATAAGCCTCGTCAACGCCTTCTGTCCAGAAGCTGTCCGTATCAGAAGAAGGTTCGTACATTCCCACTATGACGATTTTAGTTGTAGGCATTTCACCGAAAATATTTGTTATTTCATATTCCGTGTCAAGAACAAGTCCTGAAAGCTTCAGAGCGTTTTCGGTTGCAATGACTTCAATAACTCCGTCTTTCATTCCACTTTCAAACATTCTGCCTTCTGTTATGGTAATATGGTCCTGAATATTACTCATAGCTCCCACGGTAACTCTTGCGGCAGAACCTCCCCCGGAGATATCTATGGATGAAACGTAAAGATATTCGTCCATAACAACGGTTTTTTCATTCTGCATTGGTATGCCGAGGCTTTTATAGTTCTGAGATACTATATCCTCAAAGGCATTTATATACTCTCTCTGGTCGGCACCCGCCCCTCCGGAAAGAGTTCTTTCGCAGACATAAAGTCCGGGGTAGACATTGTTTTGTATCTGGAATGTTTCCATATCCTTTATAAGCATACGCTGTAGGGAAGCGTTCATATAAATCGGGATCGTACTCATCATTGCAGACGCCATTACAAATCCCACAAGCAGACATATGACCATCCACTTGGTGTTGCGCATTTTGCGAAAAAGCAAGGTCAGCATACCTTTCGTCCTTTCATAAAAAGTAATAGGTGAGTTATCTTATTACTATCTCATCACCCTCGGAAATTCCCGAAACTATTTCAGACTGAGAGCCTGTTTCCAGACCTGTTTCCACAGGCACTGCAACTCTCTTTCCGTCTTTCAGAACATAAACCACTTTTTCGCCGTTGATGGTTTTAATAAGGTTATTTGCAATAACTATAACGTCCTTTCTGCTGTCAAGAACAAGGATCGTATCTGCAAGGACGTTTACGCAATTTTCGGGAGGTGTGTCCTTGAATCTTATATAAACCGCCCTTCTGCTGTAATTTATGGTGTTTTCATCTTCCTCGGCGTCGGGATCCTCCTCCGGTATTTCGCTTGGTATCATAAATACAACGCCGTCGTAGTATTCCCCGTCGATTCTTATAAGCACGTCCATATCCATTTTATATGCTGAGATATCGGAAGGGTTTATTTCCATATAAACGCTTTCGGGGTCGATTATAGTAGCTATTACCTGACCGGCAGCAACGTTATCTCCGGCAGAGATACCGCCGAGAGCGGAAACTGTTCCGGACACATCAGAGTAGAGGAAAGCCTCTTCCTTCTGATCCTGAAGCAAGCCGAGTTCGTTTTCAAGTATCTCGATTTCCACCTGCTGTTTATCTATCTCAGTCTGGAGAGCGCCTTGTTCTTCAAGTATCTCTTTCTGAAGCTGGGCACGCTTTATATAAAGTTCTTTTTCTCTTATCTGGTAATCAAGGTCGTATGTATCAAGTTCGCAGATAATATCTCCCTTCCGGACTTCATCTCCGGCACGGACGTAAATTTTCTTTACAGTACCACCCTGATTCTCATAAGCAAGCTCGGTCACCTTATCGGAAACGATTGTTCCCGATGCAACTATTCTTTTCTCAAGGTCTTTTTTGGTCGCAGTAACAGTAGTGTAGGTCGTTTCCGAGGTTTTTACCGTCGGAGGCGCAATTATCTCTTCCTCATCGGGAAGAAAGTAGCATCCTGATGTCACAACAGCAATTGCTCCTGCAAGAGCAACTGCAAGCAGTCTGATTTTTTTCATGAATATTTTCCTTTCGGCACAATATATAAACATTTTCATGTTCTTGGTTATATGAAGGCAGTACACTCCTCCATAGTCATTTTATCAAATTTTTATCCAAATGTCTATAGCTTTTTTGTACTTTTTTTATTTCCAATTCAAACTGCGCCCAAGCACATGAAGATTGAAATGCAAAAATATAAAACTGCAGCAAAATAATTTCTCATGCAAATTGTAAAAAAAATATTAAATCTCCCCGTTAAACGTTTTCTTTTTGATTGGTAAACGATTACTAATAAAATTAGGACTTGAAAATTATTTAAGTTTGTGGTTTAATAAGTAATAGCGTAATGCAAACAATAATCAACTTAATATAAGTTTGGAAAGGTGGAAAAATTAATGGCAGTAGAAATCATCAATGGCGTTTCAGTGCCAAATATGCCATGGCAGGACAGACCGGAGGGTTGCACAGATGTTGTTTGGAGATATAAGAATAACCCGATTATTCCAAGAAATCTTCTTCCTACATCCAATTCGATATTTAACTCTGCAGTAGTTCCTTTTGAAGGAAAATTTGCAGGCGTTTTCCGTGTTGACGACAAGCAGAGAAATATGGAGCTTCATGCAGGTTTCTCTGACGACGGAATCAACTGGAAGCTTGACCCTGACAGGATCGTATTTGTTCAGGCTGACAAAGCTACAGAAGAGGTAAACCAGTGGGGATACGGCTACGACCCAAGAGTTTGCTTTATCGAGGACAGATATTATGTAACATGGTGCAACGCTTACGGTTGGAAGCCAACTATCGGCGTTGGATACACATTTGATTTCAAGACATTCTATCAGCTTGAAAACGCTTTCCTTCCATTTAACAGAAACGGTGTTCTCTTCCCAAGAAAGATCAACGGAAAGTATGTTATGTTCTCAAGACCTTCCGACTCAGGTCACACTCCATTCGGTGATATGTATATTTCACAGTCGCCTGATATGAAGTACTGGGGCGAACACAGACACGTTATGGGTCCATACAAGTCATGGGAGTCAAAGAAGATCGGTGCAGGTCCTATTCCGATCGAAACATCTGAAGGCTGGCTTTGCTTCTATCACGGTGTTCTTGAAAGCTGCAACGGCTTTGTTTACAGCTTCTCAGCTTGCATTCTCGACATTGACGAACCTTGGAAGGTTAAGTACAGATGTGCTGAATATCTTATCAGCCCACAGGAAATCTATGAATGTGTTGGAGACGTTCAGAACGTTACATTCCCATGCGCAACACTTTGCGACAAGGACACAGGAAGAATTGCAATCTACTATGGATGTGCTGACACCTGCGTAGGACTTGCATTCACAACCGTTGACGAAGTTGTTGATTACGTTAAGTCACATTCTTCTATCTGATAATGTACATACAAAAAATAATTCCTCCGCAGCTTTAACGGCTACGGAGGTTTTTGTTATCCTATTTCTGTTATTAGTCCCGTAATAAGTTTTCTGAAAAGCGGAGCGGTTCTGTCGGCGGTTTCCTTGACCTCCTCGTGAGTGAGAGGCTTGTCCGTCATTCCGCAGGCAAGGTTTGAAATACAGGAAATTCCGCATATTTTCATGCCCATGTGATTTGCGGCAATTGCTTCGACTGCCGTTGACATTCCCACAGCGTCCGCTCCCAAGGCACGAAACATTCTTATCTCTGCCGGGCTTTCGTAAGCAGGTCCTGCTGTCTGAAGGTAAACTCCTTCTTTAAGGTCTACTCCTGCCAGCTTTGCCGCTTTTCTTGCCTTGTCACAAAGCTGCTTGTTATAAATTTCAGACATATCCGGAAACCTCAGTCCCAGTCTTTCCGGATTTTCTCCTCTTAACGGACTTGGAACGAAGCTTGATATCTGGTCGGTTATAAGCATAAGATCTCCGGGTGAAAAAGAAAAGTTTACTCCTCCTGCTGCATTTGTAAGGATAAGAGTCTCTGCTCCCATTGACCTCATAAGTCTTACAGGCAGCACAACGTCGCTCATTTCGTATCCCTCGTACCAATGAACTCTTCCCTGCATCATTACAGTAGGAACGCCGCCCACATAAGCAAATACAAATTTTCCTTTATGTCCCGCAACGGTTGAAACAGGAAAACCTTTTATATCACCGTAAGGAATTTCCGCAATTTTTTCAAAGCCGTCCGCATAATCCCCAAGTCCGGAGCCGAGGACAAGAGCAGTCTTTGGTACATACGGAATATTCTCTTTAATGCTTTCCATGCAATTGTCTATCTTTTTGACAATATCCTCTGCTGTTATCACAATTCTTTCCTCCCTTTTGATTATTTAAATCTGAGCAAAGCCGATCAAACTTGCTTAAAATTTACTGCTGTGATTACAACTCGTCATTAAACCGAAAGCCACCGCATCTCGTTTGATACGGTGGCTTTTATCATACCATCTTATAGTCTTTTTGCCTTGCTTTTTAAAGCATCCATATGGCCATCAGACTAAATGAAGGCTTTTTTTAAAATTATATCGATCAAACAAGCTGAATAATAGCCATTTCAGCAGCGTCACCGCGACGTGGTCCGATCTTTACGATCTTTGTGTAACCGCCGTTACGTTCAGCGTAATTAGGTGCAATTTCATCAAAAAGCTTCTTTGCAACGCTTTCTTTAGTAACGTATGAAAGAACCTGACGCTTGGAATGGAGGTCGCCTGCCTTACCAAGAGTAATCATTTTCTCGGTCATAGCGCTAACCTCTTTAGCTCTTGTTACAGTTGTTTCAATCTTACCGTTTTCCAGAAGGAAGGTAACCATAGCCCTGAGCATTGCCTTTCTGTGGTCGGTTGCTCTTCCTAACTTTCTTGTACCTGGCATAGATATTCACTCCTTTTAATTATCTTCTTCCGAGCTAAGGTCGTAACCCAGTGATCTGAGTTTCTCCTTAACCTCGTCAAACGACTTCTTTCCAAGGTTTCTGACTTTCATCATTTCCTCTTCAGACTTTTCAATCAAGTCGTTCACCGTATTAATTCCTGCACGCTTCAGACAGTTGAATGAACGTACAGACAAGTCAAGATCCTCAATGGTCATCTCAAGGATTTTTTCCTTACCCTTGTCATCCTTTTCTACCATCATCTCAACTACGCTTGCCTCTTCAGACAAGTCAATAAAGAGATTCAGATGCTCAGTGAGGAGTTTGGCTGCCATTGATACTGCTTCCTTAGCCGAGATAGTTCCGTCTGTCCATACCTCGAGGGTGAGCTTATCAAAGTCGGTAATCTGTCCTACACGAGTGTTTTCAACTGTGTAGTTTACCTTTAATACAGGTGTATAAATGCTGTCAATTGCAATAACGCCGATTGGTTCGTTAGCCATTGCAGCTTTATTCTTTTCTGCAGAAACATATCCACGTCCTCTGTCAATGACGATTTCCATATAAAGCTTAGCTCCTGCACCCAATGTTGCAATGTGCATATCGGGAACAAGTATATCTACCTCTGAATCGGTCTTGATATCGCCGGCGGTAACTTCGCATTCGCCTTCAGCTTCAATATAAACTGTCTTTGGTCCTTCTCCGTAAAGCTTGGCTGTAAGTCCCTTGAGATTGAGGACGATTTCAGTTACATCCTCCTTAACGCCGGGAATTGTTGAAAGCTCATGATGAACTCCGTCGATCTTTACAGATGTAACTGCAACACCGGGCAATGAGGAGAGGAGCACCCTTCTGAGGCTGTTTCCAAGAGTTGTACCATAGCCGCGCTCTAAAGGCTCAAGAACAAACTTGCCGTATGTTCCGTTGCTTTTAAGCTCGAGTATTTCTATTTCAGGCTTTTCGATTTTTTCCAGCATTTAAAACCCTCCCGTTTTAAAACTCAAATTGGTTTTGTAACGAATGAATAGCCTGCACTTCCAAGGGATAAGGAATATGACCTTACTCCCCGGAACACAGCTATATGGATCATTATTATTTTGAGTACAACTCGACGATAAGGTGTTCTTCTATTTCGTAATCAAGGTCGTCCTTTACAGGAAGTCTTGTAACTGTAGCCTTGGAAGCTTCCTTGTTCATGTCAAGCCATGTAGGAACTACTCTTCCGTTTGTAGCTTCGATAATCTCCTTGAACTTTACGCTCTTCTTAGAATTTTCCTTGAGGGAGATAACATCTCCTACCTTGATTCTGTAAGAAGGAATGTCAACTCTCTTGCCATTAACTTCAAAATGTCCGTGAACAACAAGCTGTCTTGCTTCTCTTCTTGTCATAGCAAGTCCCATTCTGAATACTACGTTGTCAAGTCTTGTTTCAAGCATGGTAAGGAGGTTTGCACCAGCCTGACCTTCCTGCTTTTCAGCAAGTTCAAAATAGTGATGGAACTGCTTTTCAAGCATACCATAGATGAATTTAAGCTTCTGCTTCTCCCTGAGCTGGAGTCCATATTCAGAAACTTTCTTTCTCTTGTTTGCATTAGGGTCGCGCTTTGTTTCCTTAGCTATACCCATTACCATAGGGCTGATTCCGAGAGCCTTGCATCTCTTAAGGATTGGTTCTCTGTTTACTGCCATAATATTTTCCTCCGTTTTCTAATTTAGTATCGGATCTTTGTTGTGCATTCTGCGGGTCGGCTGTCTGAAACGCTTCCCCGTTACAGTCTCACCCTTATCCGACTTTGAGCAAACTTTTAAAACTCAAATTGATTATTATACACGTCTTCTCTTAGGCGGACGGCAACCGTTGTGCGGAATAGGAGTTACGTCCTTGATAAGACGAACTTCAAGTTCCTCTGTCTGGAGCGCACGGATAGCAGCTTCTCTTCCTGCACCCGGTCCCTTTACAAATACTTCAACAGTCTTGAGTCCGTGTTCTTTTGCAGCTCTTGCAGCAACTTCAGCAGCGGTCTGAGCTGCGAACGGAGTTGACTTCTTTGAGCCTCTGAAGCCGAGTCCGCCGGCTGACGCCCAAGAAATTGCATTTCCCTGCATATCTGTAATTGTTACAATGGTGTTATTGAAAGTAGACTGGATATGAACCTGTCCCTGTTCAATGTTTTTTCTTTCACGACGACGGCGAATAGCTGTCTTCTTCTTAACCTGAGCCATTGTTCACACCCTCCTTACTTCTTCTTATTAGCTATTGTCTTAACAGGACCCTTGCGTGTTCTTGCATTGGTCTTTGTTCTCTGTCCTCTTACAGGAAGTCCTCTTCTGTGGCGGATTCCTCTGTAGCAGCCGATTTCCTGAAGTCTCTTTATATTAAGAGCAACATTTCTTCTGAGGTCGCCTTCTACAGTAAGATGCTTGTCGATATATTCACGAAGCTTTGCTACGTCGTCTTCTGACAAGTCCTTAACTCTTGTATCAGGATTTACTCCTGTTTCAGCGAGAATTTTGTCTGCTGTTTTCTGACCGATTCCGTAGATATATGTGAGTCCTATCTCAACTCTCTTATCTCTTGGCAGGTCAATTCCGGCAATACGAGCCATAGTTTTACTGCACCTCCATTAATGGTTTGTTAGCCCTGACGCTGCTTGTGCTTTGGATTTTCGCAAATAACCATAACTTTGCCTTTGCGCTTTATTACCTTGCACTTTTCACAGATAGGCTTAACTGAAGGTCTTACTTTCATTGAAATACCTCCTTAAATTCACAAGCGGATCTATTATCCGGGTTTTGTTGTTTTATCTTTTTTCAGGGGATTTTACTTGGATCTCCATGTAATTCTTCCCTTAGTCAGGTCATACGGCGACATTTCTACCGTAACCTTATCTCCGGGAACAATTCTAATGTAATTCATTCTCAGCTTTCCCGACACATGGCCAAGTATCTGATGTCCGTTTTCAAGCTCGACCTTGAAGGTCGCATTCGGAAGGGCTTCCTTTACGATTCCCTCAACTTCGATTACATCTTCTTTTGACATTTAGTGTACCTCCCTTATAGTAAGGTTTTACGGCTTTCGGGAATTTCGGGTTTCAAACTCCCTCAATATCTTTCGCAGCCTTTTGTTTGTCAGCTCCTCCACAGCAATCTTCTCCTGCGTGGGTGAAATGTGCTTTGCGTTTTTTCTTTTGGGTTTTTCCGCTTTGCGGCTTCTCCCGTCGGCAATCTTCACAAAGCCGTCGTCAACGCCGACCACTGCGTAATAGCGATCCTTGTCACGACCAGCAAGAGCCTTTACTATGGCGCCGATCTCTATATTATTCACAATCCTCACCTTTAAAGACGAGTCAGAATGACTGCGCCTTCGTTGGTGACAGCGATTGTATGCTCAAAGTGTGCTGACGGTTTTCCGTCTGATGTCTTGACTGTCCATTTATCCGGCATGACTTTTATCTTTGCTGTTCCCATATTTATCATGGGTTCAATTGCGATGACCATGCCCGGCTGAAGTCTCAGTCCTCTTCCTTCTTTTCCGTAGTTTGGCACTTCGGGATCCTCATGAAGGTCCTTTCCAACGCCGTGTCCTACAAATTCCTTAACTACCGAATAGCCGTTAGCTTCGTTGTGCTTTGCTATTGCTGCGCCTATATCTCCAAGTCTTACCCCCGGTTTTACCATATCAATAGCAACATAGAGGCTTTCCTCAGTTGATTTCAACAGCGCAAGAATTTCTTCAGAAACATTTCCCACAGGGAAAGTCTTTGCCGAATCTCCGTGGTAGCCGCCGATATATGCTCCAACGTCAACTGAAACTATATCGCCGTCAAGAATCTTTCTTGATGAAGGTATTCCATGGATGACCTCGTCGTTTATAGAGATACAAGCCGACGCCGGAAAACCTGCATATCCAAGAAAAGAAGGCTTTGCGCCGTGTGAGGTGATATACTTTCTGATGACCGTATCAAGTTCATGAGTAGTCATTCCGGTGTGTATCGCCTCTTCAGCGGCTTTAAGTGCGCCGGCAGTTATCATGCCTGCCTTGCGCATCTTTTCAATTTCGCCTTTTGATTTTATTACAACCATTAAAGATCACGCCTCGATTGCTGCAAGTGTGAGCTTAGAGGTTTCAGCTACCTCTTCCTGTCCCTCAACGGTAACAAGCTTGCCCTGCTTTGCGTAATATTCCTTGAGAGGTGCGGTCTTTTCGTGGTATGTCTTAAGTCTGTCAAGGACTGTAGCAGGTTCGTCGTCCTTACGGATAACTGTCTTACCGCCGCAGTCGTCGCATATTCCTTCAACTTTTGTAGGCTTATAGTCAACGTGGTAGGAGTTTCCGCAAACCTCGCAGACTCTTCTGCCTGAGAGTCTCTGCTGAATCTTTTCATCATCAACATGGATCTCTACGACCTTGTCGATTTTAACTCCCATTGCGTCAAGGGCTTCTGCCTGAGGAACTGTTCTTGGAAATCCGTCAAGGATAAAACCGTTCTGAGCGTCAGGCTCTTTTATCCTGTCCTTTAAGATACCGATAACGATATCGTCCGAAACAAGATCTCCTGCGTCCATAGCAGCCTTTGCCTTAAGACCGTATTCTGTTCCTGCCTTAACAGCAGCTCTAAGCATATTTCCGGTTGAAATAGCCGGGATATTAAGAGCCTTGCAGATAACCTCTGCCTGTGTTCCCTTTCCTGCGCCCGGTGCGCCAAGAAGAATAAGATTCATAAACGCTGCTCCTTTCTTATTCAAGAAATCCCTTGTGATGACGCATCATCATCTGAGATTCAAGAGCTCTTACTGTTTCAAGTGCAACGCTTACAACGATGAGTATGGACGTTCCGCCGAGAGCCATGTTCATATTGGTGAACTTAGCGTAGAATATCGGGATAATAGCGATTATTCCAAGGAAGAACGCACCAAAGAGCGTAAGCTTTGAAAGCACTCTTGCGATAAAGTCCGATGTCGGTTTTCCGGGACGGATTCCGGGTATTCCACCGTTATTCTGTCTGAGATTATTTGCAATCTCGATTGGATTGTACTGCATCGAAACATAGAAATAGTTAAATGCAATAATAAGAAGGAAATATATTACCGCATAAACCGTGTTGGTGTAGCTGAACCACTCAAGAATCTTAATGTACACCTTTCCCATAAAGCTGTCCTGATGAGCAGCAGGGTCGATGAACATTCTGAGGGTTGAGGGAAGTGAAACGAATGCGCTTGCGAAAATGATAGGAAGAACGCCGCTCATTGCAATCTTGATTGGAATGTAAGAGGACTGTCCGCCGTACATTTTATTTCCCACAACTCTCTTAGCGTACTGAACAGGAATTCTTCTTTCAGCGTTGTTCATGAAAATAATGAACATTATCATTGCAAGGAAGATAGCTCCCGCCACTACTACGAGAATCATTCTTGAAGCCTGTTTTGTTTCTATCGCCGATGCAACAAGGCTGTATACGCTTGTCGGCATTCTTGCGATGATACCTGCAAAAAGGATAATGGAAATACCGTTTCCGATACCCTTCTGGTTTATCTGATCTCCGAGCCAGATAATAAGTGACGCACCTGCTGTGAAGCACATGATTATTACAATTTCGGAAAATACTTTTTCAAATCCGCTTGTAAACAGAAGCGCTCCGGATCTTCTCAGTGTAAGATAATAAGCCCACGCCTGAAAAACAGCTATAGCAAGTGAAAAATACTTGGTGATCTTATTAAGTTTTTTTCTTCCTTCTGCGCCTTCCTTTGAAAGTCTTTCAAGAGGAGGAAGCGCAAAGGTAAGAAGCTGGATAATGATCTGTGCGTTGATATACGGTCCTATAGAAAGCGAGAGCAGCGTTGCCTGAGAGAAGTTGTTACCTGAAAGCATATTCATGTAACCAAAAATCGTTCCCTCAGCGTTTGCGCTGAACCAGCTCTGTATGGTTTCCGGATTTACGAACGGAACGGGGATCGCTCCGCCTATTCTGAAGATTATAATAATGAAAAGTGTGAATAGAAGCTTTTTTCTGAGATCTTGTACTTTCCACGCATTGCGAAAGGTCTCGAACATGCTTACATCACCTCGACCTTCCCGCCTGCCTTTTCAATCTTCTCTTTAGCAGCATCCGAGAACTTATCAGCCTTTACTGTAAGGCTCTTTGTAAGCTCGCCGTTGCCAAGCACCTTGATTCCGTCCTTAGAATTCTTAACAAGTCCGGCAGCCTTAAGAAGTTCAGCGTCAACTGTAACTCCGCTGTTGAACTGTTCAAGATCGGATACGTTCACGATTGCGTATTCCTTTCTGAAAATGTTATTGAATCCTCTCTTAGGAATTCTCATGCTCATTCTTGTCTGTCCGCCTTCAAAACCCGGCTTTACGCCGCCGCCTGAACGTGCGTTCTGACCTTTATGTCCTTTACCTGCGGTCTTTCCCCAGCCTGAACCGTGTCCTCTGCCTACTCTCTTAGCTGCGGTCTTAGAACCTGCTGCAGGTGATAATTCGTGCAATTTCATCTCTTTGTGCACCTCCTTGCATTACGCTTCGGTTACTTTTATAAGGTGAGATATTTTCTTGATCTTTCCCTGAGTCTGTGCATTGTCCGGTTGAATTGTGGACTTGCCGATCTTTTTTAAACCAAGGGAATAAGCAGTAGCAACCTGATCCTTTGTCTTGTTGTTAAGACTCTTGACCAATGTGATTTTAACATTTGCCATTTAAGCTTCCTCCTTAGCCTAAGATTTCCTTGACAGTCTTGCCTCTCTTTGCAGCAACTTCTTCTGCAGATTTTACAGATGCAAGTCCGTTTATCGTAGCTCTTACTACATTGCAAGGATTGTTTGAACGAAGTGACTTTGTTCTGATATCCTTGATTCCCGCCATCTCAATAACTGCTCTGACAGGTCCTCCGGCGATAACTCCGGTACCGGGGGCTGCGGGTCTCATAAGAACTTCGCCTGCTCCGAATTTACCGATTATTTCGTGGGGGATGGTTGTTCCCTTCAGAGAAACTCTGATAAGGTTTTTCTTTGCGTCCTCGATACCCTTGCGGATAGCGTCAGGAACTTCGCTGCTCTTTCCAAGTCCGAATCCTACTATTCCGTTTCCGTCGCCTACAACGATAAGCGCAGAAAACTTCATGATTCGTCCGCCTTTAACGGTCTTTGATACTCTGTTTATAGCAACGACCTTTTCACTGAGTTCCAGTGTAGAAGCATCTATTAAAGCCAAAAGTATACCCTCCTTATTAGAACTTGAGTCCGCCTTCGCGAGCTCCTTCTGCTAACTCTTTAACACGTCCGTGGTAAAGGTATCCGCCTCTGTCGAATACAACTTCGGAAATTCCCTTTTCAGCTGCGTGCTTTGCGATAAGCTCTCCGACCTTCTTTGCGCCTTCCTTGTTGCCGCCGTTTCCTTCAAAATCCTTTGAAAGGCTTGATGCGGATGCAAGCGTTACACCGTTTACGTCGTCGATGAGCTGTGCATATATATGCTTAGCGGAGCGGAATACGTTCAGTCTCGGACATTCAGGTGTTCCTGAAATCTTTGCTCGAACTCTGGTATGTCTTTTAGCTCTTGCTGCTGCTCTGTCAAGCTTTTTAACCATAGTTATTTCACTCCTTTAATTATTTCTTGCTGCCCTTACCGGCCTTACCTTCCTTACGGATGATGTGTTCACCATCGTAACGGATTCCCTTGCCCTTATAAGGCTCCGGCGGACGCTTTTCCCTGATCTCACAAGCAAACTGACCAACTTCCTGCTTGTCAACGCCTGAAACAACAACTGTGTTTGCGTTTGGTACTTCGATCTTGATAGTTTCCGTCTCAGGAACTACAACCTGATGAGAGAATCCAAGGTTCATTACAAGATCCTTGCCCTGCTTTGCAGCTCTGTAGCCGATTCCCTCGATAATAAGCGTCTTGGAATAACCGTTTGTTACGCCTTCGATCATGTTAGCTATAAGAGTTCTTGTAAGTCCGTGAAGCGACTTGTGCATCTTGTCCTCTGATGGACGGCTTACAACGATCTCATTGTTTTCCATTTTGATAATCATATCCTTATGGAAAGTCTTTTCAAGTGTGCCCTTAGGACCTTTAACGGAAATTACGTTTCCGTCAGCGATTTTAACATCTACTCCGGCAGGAACACTTATAGGCTTGATACCAATTCTTGACATATTCCTGTCCTCCTTACCAGATGAATGCGAGAACTTCGCCGCCAACGTTAAGCTCTCTTGCCTTCTTATCGGTTACGATACCCTTGGATGTTGAAACGATCGCAATTCCAAGTCCCTTCATAACCTTTGGCATATCTTCACAGCTTGAGTAAATTCTCAAACCGGGCTTTGAAACTCTTCTGAGTCCTGTAATTACAGAAGCGTTGTTTTCATCGTATTTAAGAGTAATTCTGATTATACCCTGTTTTCCGTCATCAATTACCTGAAAGCTCTTGAGATATCCTTCGTCAACGAGGATCTGTGTGATTGCCTTCTTGATGTTTGATGCAGGAACGTCAACTGTTGCGTGCTTAGCAGTACTTGCATTACGGATTCTTGTCAGTAAATCTGCTATTGTATCAGTAATCTGCATGCTGTGTCAACCTCCTTCTACTGAATTTATTACCAGCTTGCCTTCTTTACTCCCGGGATCTGACCGTCATGAGCCAATTCTCTGAAGCAGATACGGCAGATGCCGAACTTTCTCAGATAAGCGTGAGGTCTTCCGCAGATCTTGCATCTGTTGTAAGCACGAGTAGAATATTTTGGCGTTCTCTGCTGTTTGTTTATCATAGCCTTCTTAGCCATTTAACTTATCCTCCTTGTGGTCTTACTTTGCAAAGGGAGCGCCCATAAGTTCGAGCAGCTCTTTTGCTTCTTCGTCGGTCTTGGCGGTTGTAATGAAGTTGATATCCATTCCGCGAACCTTGTCTATTTTATCATACTCGATTTCAGGGAATATAAGCTGTTCCTTGATACCTGTTGAGTAGTTTCCTCTTCCGTCGAAAGAGTTTGGATTTATGCCTCTGAAGTCACGAACTCTTGGGAATGCCACGTTAAAGAGTCTGTCCACGAATTCGTACATTCTTTCAGATCTGAGCGTTACCTTAACGCCGATTATCTGTCCGTCTCTGAGCTTGAAGTTAGCAACGCTCTTCTTTGCCTTACAGGTAACAGGTCTCTGTCCTGTAATAGCTGAAAGGTCGTTCATGATAGCTTCGATAACCTTTGAGTTATCCTTATCTGCACCGCAGCCTACGTTGATAACAACCTTATCAAGCTTAGGAATCTGCATAACGTTCTTGTAGCCGAATTTTTTCATCATAGCAGGAGCTACGCTGCTAACATAATAATCCTTAAGTCTAGCCATTACGTTTCTCCTCCTTAATTAAAATTCCTTGCCGCAGTTTTCGTTCTTGCAAACTCTTACGGACTTTGTCTTATCGTCTTTTGTTACAAGCTTGTGACCGAGTCTTGTAGGCTTGCCGCAGTGAGGACAAACTGCCATTACCTTTGAAGCATACATAGCAGCCTCAGCTTTAACAATTCCTCCTGCCTCGCCCTGTCTTCTCGGCTTGACATGCTTAGTTACCATATTAAGTCCTTCAACAATAACTTTCTTTTCCTTTGGGGAAACCTGAAGAACCTTACCCTGCTTTCCCTTATCCTTACCGGAAAGGATAACAACGGTGTCGCCGGTCTTAACGTGAAGATTATTCATTACCTTTGGCACCTCCATTAAAGTACTTCCGGAGCAAGTGAGAGTATCTTCATATAATCCTTATCACGAAGCTCTCTTGCAACCGGCCCAAAGATACGAGTACCTCTTGGGTTTTTATCATCTCTAATTATTACAGCTGCGTTTTCGTCAAAACGGATGTATGTTCCGTCTTCACGGCGAAGACCCTTAGCTGAACGAACTATAACTGCTTTTACTACGTCGCCTTTTTTAACAACGCCGCCTGGTGTTGCTTTCTTGACCGAAGCAACTACTACGTCGCCGATATTTGCATACTTTCTGCGTGTGCCGCCGAGAACTCTGATACACATAAGCTCTTTAGCTCCTGTGTTGTCGGCAACCTTGAGGTAAGTCTGCATCTGAATCACAGCGAGTTCCTCCTTTCAAAATCTGTCAAAGGGCGTTTTGCCCTCTGACCCTTTATTGAAATTTACTGATAATTACTTAGCCTGTTCGAGAACGCTTACAAGACGCCATCTCTTGTCCTTGGACAATGGACGTGTTTCCATAACTTCAACTTTGTCGCCTATATTGCATACATTGTTTTCGTCATGTGCCTTGAGTTTAACTGTTCTCTTGATAGTTTTCTTGTAAAGAGGGTGTGAAACGTTGTCCTTGATAGCAACAACTATTGTCTTGTCCATCTTGTTTGAAACAACAACACCCACTCTTGTTTTTCTGAGGTTTCTTTCGCTCACAGTTAAATCCTCCCTTCGTTACTGCTGCACGCCGGATTCTTGCTGGCGAAGAAATGTTTTGATGCGAGCAATATCCTTCTTTACAGCCTTCATTCTCATAGGATTGTCAAGCTGATTTACAGCGTGCTGAAAACGAAGGTTGAAAAGTTCCTGCTTGAGCTCGCCGAGCTTTTCGTTAAGCTCTGCTGAAGTCATATCCTTGATCTCGTTCGTTTTCATTACTGCTCACCACCCATTTCCTGAACTTCTTTTTTAACAAACTTACATTTTACAGGGAGCTTGTGCATTGCAAGACGCATAGCCTCTCTGGCAACTTCCTCGCTTACTCCTGCAATTTCAAACATAACTCTTCCCGGCTTAACAACAGCTACCCAGTATTCAGGAGAGCCTTTACCTGAACCCATTCGGGTCTCAGCGGGCTTTTCAGTAACAGGCTTATCGGGGAATATCTTGATCCATACCTGACCGCCTCTCTTGATATATCTTGTCATAGCGATACGGGCAGCCTCGATCTGGTTTGATGTGATCCATGCCGGTGTTGTAGCCTGAAGTCCGTACTCTCCGTATGTTACGGTGTTGCCTCTTGAAGCCTTACCTGTCATACGTCCTCTGTGAACTCTTCTGTACTTTACTCTCTTAGGAAGCAGCATTACTTGTTACCTCCTTCTCTGTTTTCTCTCGGACGACGGTTCTGTCTTCTGTCGTCGTTTCTGTTGTTACGGCGTTTTCTGTCAGGTCTGTCGTTCTGGCTTCTGTTTGAAGAAGGAGCAACCTCGCCCTTGAGAACTTCGCCTCTGTAGATCCATACCTTAACTCCGATACGTCCGTAGGTTGTGTGTGCTTCAGCCGTACCGTAGTCGATGTCAGCTCTTATTGTCTGAAGGGGAATTGTACCCTCGTGATAAGTTTCAGCTCTTGCGATTTCAGCGCCGCCGAGACGTCCTGAAACTCTTGTCTTGATTCCCTTTGCTCCAAGCTTCATTGCTCTTCCGATGGACTGCTTTGTAGCTCTTCTGAAGGAAATTCTGTTTTCAAGGTCAAGTGCGATCTTTTCCGCAACAAGCTGTGCGTTAAGGTCAGGGGACTTAACCTCGATAATATTGATAGCAACTGTCTTGCCGATCATCTTTTCAAGCTCTGCACGAAGCTTCTCAATCTCAGCTCCGCCTCTGCCGATAACAAGACCGGGCTTAGCGCAGTGAATGTGGATCTTCACCTTATCTGCAAATCTTTCGATCTCGATGCGTGGAACACCTGCCGAATACAAATTCTTCTTGATGTATTTACGGATATTGTAGTCCTCAACAAGTGTATCGCCGAAAGTGCTCTTATTTGCAAACCAGCGGGAATCCCAATCCTTTATTACTCCGACACGAAGTCCGTGTGGATTTACTTTCTGGCCCATAGTTTACCTCCTCTTTCAGCTTATTCCTTTTCCTTGAGAACCACGGTTACGTGAGATGTTCTCTTAAGGATTCTGTATGCTCTGCCCTGTGCTCTTGGCATGATTCTCTTCATAATAGGTCCCGGACAAACGTAGCACTCAGCAACATAGAGGTTATCCTTATCCATATTGTGATTGTTCTCTGCGTTTGCAGCGGCCGACTTCAGAAGCTTTTCAAGATATTCACAAGCAGCCTTAGGTGTGTGCTTTACTGTTGCCATTGCAACATCGTAATCTTTTCCTCTAATAAGGTCCAGAACGATCTGAACTTTACGAGGAGCAATACGAGCGTTTCTGAGAATTGCTCTTGCTTCCATTTAAAAATCCTCCTTCCGGCCTACTTCTTACCATTATTTGAGGTCTTTGAACCTGCGTGGCCCTTAAAAGTTCTTGTCGGTGCAAACTCGCCCAGCTTATGTCCTACCATATCCTCGGTTACATATACCGGAACGTGCTTACGTCCGTCGTGAACTGCGAATGTATGACCAACGAAATCAGGAAATATCGTGGAAGCTCTGCTCCATGTCTTGAGAACTTTCTTCTCGCCTGTTTCGTTCATAGCTTTTACTCTCTTCAGGAGAACCTCCTGTACGTAAGGTCCCTTTTTAATAGATCTGCCCATCTTACATCTGCCTCCTTTCGATTACTTACCGTTTCTGCGTTTAACGATAAACTTATCGGAACGGTGATGCTTAGCACGGGTCTTGTATCCGAGTGTAGGCTTGCCCCATGGTGTAACAGGGGAAGGACGTCCTACAGGTGACTTACCTTCACCGCCTCCGTGTGGGTGGTCGCATGGGTTCATTACAGAACCTCTTACTGTAGGTCTCCAGCCCATATGGCGTTTTCTTCCTGCCTTACCGATATTCACGTTTTCGTGATCGAGGTTTCCTACCTGTCCGATAGTAGCCATGCATTTAATAGCGATCTTTCTCATTTCACCGGAAGGAAGTCTTACGAGAGCGTAGTTTTCTTCCTTACCCATGAGCTGAGCCATATTTCCGGCTGAACGTACAAGCTGTGCGCCCTTTCCCGGATAAAGCTCGATATTGTGGATGAAAGTACCTGTGGGGATATCCGAAAGTGCAAGTGCGTTTCCGGGCTTGATGTCTGCCCCTGCTCCCGCTCTTACTGTATCGCCTACCGAAAGTCCGTGAGGAGCGAGAATGTATCTCTTTTCTCCGTCTTCGTACTGTACAAGTGCGATGAATGCCGATCTGTTGGGATCGTACTCGATAGTGAGGACTTTAGCGTCCATATCAAGTTTGTTTCTCTTAAAATCAATTACACGGTATTTTCTTCTCACTCCGCCGCCTCTGTGACGAACGGTGATTCTTCCGTAGCTGTTTCTGCCTGAATTCTTCTTGAGAGGTTCAAGCAGGCTCTTTTCGGGAGCAACCTTTGACAGCGAAGAATAATCGGTAACTGTCATACCTCTTCTTCCGGCAGTCGTAGGCTTATAGCTCTTTATTGCCATGTGATTTTCACTCCTTTTAAGGTTTTGCGAAGAAGCCCTTTGCTTCTCCATACATACACGCTTTATCCAAAAGCGTCTTCCGGAAGTGTTTTCCGGGGTACTTATTACATAAGTCCGTCAAAGAACTCGATTGTCTTTTCGCCTTCAGCGAGAGTTACTACTGCCTTTTTCCAGTCAGGTCTGTAACCCTGGTATCTGCCCATTCTCTTCATTTTGCCCTTAACGTTGATTGTGTTTACCTTGGCAACCTTAACTCCGAAAAGCTCTTCAACTGCCTTGGCAATCTCAACCTTATTAGCGTCCTTGGCAACCTTGAAAGTATACTTGTTCATCTGAAGAGCGTCCATTGAAGCCTCTGTGATTATGGGCTTGAGGATGATATCCTGTGCTGTCTTGGTCATTACGCATATACCTCCTCGATCTTAGCTACCGCATCCTGTGAAACAACAAAGTTGTCATAATTCAGAATGTCGTATACGTTAAGTGTGTTTACGAGAGTTGCCTTAACTCCGGGGATATTAGCCGCGCTCTTTATTACCTTAGCGTCAGCTTCAGGCATTACGATAAGAGCCTTGCCGGAAACGTTGAGAGCCTTGAGCATTTCAACGATAGCCTTTGTCTTGTATTCCTCGAGAGCGATCTTATCAACGACAACGATCTCGTTTTCAATTACCTTTGAAGAAAGAGCCGACTTCATTGCAAGTCTCTTTTCCTTCTTGTTGAGGGAGTAGCTGTAGTCTCTTGGCTTTGGACCGAGAGCAACGCCGCCGTGTACCCACTGCGGAGCTCTGATAGAGCCCTGTCTTGCATGACCTGTTCCCTTCTGTCTCCAAGGCTTTCTTCCGCCGCCTCTTACTTCTGTTCTTGTAAGAGTTGACTGTGTGCCCTGTCTCTGGTTTGCAAGGTAATTAACTACCATTGCGTGCATAACAGCCTTATTTGGCTCGATACCGAAAATCGCATCGTTAAGCTCAGTGTCGGCAACCTGTTTGCCTGTCATATCATAAACTGAAACCTTTGGCATCTTACTTCCTCCTTCCACTAAGCCTTCTTAACGCAGTCACAGATAGTCACTGTTCCGCCCTTAGGTCCCGGAATAGCGCCCTTGATTGCAATAAGATTATTTTCTGCGTCAACCTTTACGATTGTAAGGTTCTGAACGGTAACTCTTTCATTTCCGAGCTGACCGGGCATTCCCTTACCCTTAAAGATTCTTGACGGTGATGAGCAGGCGCCCATTGAACCTGCGTGTCTGTGAACAGGTCCCGTACCGTGAGTTTCCTTAAGTCTTGCGTTGTTGTGACGTTTGATTGTTCCTGAAAAACCTTTACCCTTGCTTGTTCCGCAAACATCAACGATGTCGCCTTCAGCAAATGTATCAGCCTTTACGATATCGCCTACGTTCAAAGCCGAGATGTCGTCAAGTCTGAATTCCTTGAGTGTTCTCTTCATTGCAACGTCTGCCTTTTTGAAATGACCCTGAAGAGGCTTGTTTACTCTTTTTGCCCTGATATCGCCGTAGCCAAGCTGTACAGCCTCGTATCCGTCGTTTTCAACGGTCTTCTTCTGAACGACTACGCAAGGTCCCGCCTCTACAACTGTAACAGGAATAACCTTTCCCGCTTCATCGAAAATCTGAGTCATTCCGATTTTCTTTCCGATGATTCCCTTCTGCATAAATTTTTCCTCCTTAATTCGCCGTTTATTCTCAGCGAGGTTATTGGTTGGCGTTAAGCCAACATGACCTGGGTGAAGTATCGTTTTGAAATTGTCCTGCAATTTCCTTTGGAGATTACTTGATCTCCATTACGATGTCAACACCGGCAGGAAGTTCAAGGTTTTCAAGCGCTGAAGTTGTTTCGCTTGTCGGTCTTAATACGTCGATGAGTCTCTTGTGAGTTCTCATTTCAAACTGCTCTCTGCTGTCCTTATACTTGTGTACGGCACGAAGGATAGTGATGATCTCCTTGTCTGTCGGAAGCGGAATAGGACCGCTTACCTTTGCGCCTGAACGCTTTGCAGCTTCAACGATCTTTGCGGCAGCTGCGTCTACCACAGCATGCTCATAACCCTTGATTTTGATTCTGATCTTTTCATTGACTGCCATTTGTTTCGCCTCCCATAGCTTTTATTTAAGTTTGTCGGAGGGCTTTGAATACCATCTCTTTCGCTTCGGAACTTTCGTTTCAACGTTTCCGTGTGTTCCCTGTGTTATCATAAAAAATTCCGAAAAACCTTTTGTCTTTCGGAAACCGTTATAGCGATTAGTATCGGCAAACGCAAAAGTCCCTGACTACGCAGTATGACCCTTCGCAAGAAGCATTCGCACAACACAGTGTCGGTATTACAGTCGCCCGGTTTGAAATCGGACATACTCCACGGAAATTACCTGACCTACCGTCAGCAACCTTCCGCTTCATCGCATATCTTAATGTTTCCGGTGTGAATTTCACCGGAGCAGTCACGCAAGAATTATTATAACACACAAAAACACCTTGCGCAAGCACAAGGCGTGTAGAATTTTTCCGCTTTTATAACATATAATTTATGCACTTTGTACAAAACGGCGATTATTTTACAAAGTCCGACAAAATATCAACTTGTTTGAATCTGATAATCTCCGAACAAGCTGCTGCAAGGGGGGGCAACTGTGACATGGTTATAGTATATTTTAAAAATAGTATATATGCAGTTACCCATTACAGATTCTTACAGGTCTTGGCGAAAACAAAAATGGCGATAGCGATAGTAAATATCTGAGCAATAGTCACATCGATAACAAGCCCGATAGGAAATCTTATTATCACAAGGTCAACATTAACGGTAGAAATCCCTACAGTTTTGCCCCACGCAAGCCAGTCCACCCATTTCTTCCCCTGGCATATATGGCTTATAAATGCGCCAAGGGTGGAACCTGCAAGTATAAAAAATATAAACGCAATGGTTTTTTTTAGGTTCTTAGCCATTTTGTCCTCTCCTTATGTAAACAGGTATAACATCGAAACACAAACAGCCGTGCCGGCAAAGCTACCTTCTTCTAGCACCCGTCCTGCGCTTGTTGTCGTTAATTTTCTTTAAGTCTGAAAATTTTTCCTCACTTGCCTGTTTGAAACGGCTGAGCATATCCTCAAAATTACTGTCGGTCTTTTTAGGCTCAATATCGTCAAACAACGGTGGCGGAACGTTCCCTGCCATAGCCTTCTGTCTGAAATCCTGATTTTTTGAGCGTTCCTTTGAAAAGTTCTTTTTACCGTTAAAGTTTGAGTCAGGGCCGTCAGACCTGTCCCGCTTAGGCTTGTCCCCGAAATTTTTCTGGGGTCTTTCCGGCTTAGGAAGCGCTTTTTTTATAGAAAGGCTGATTTTCCCCTCTTCGGTAATATTGATGACCTTTACCTTTACCTCCTGACCGATCTTTAAATGATCCTTGATCTCGTTTACGTAGGTGTTTGCAATTTCGGAAATATGAACCATTCCCGTTTTTCCTTCAACCTCAACGAATGCGCCGAACTTAGTTATTTCGGTGACTTTACCTTGATAGATCCTGCCGATTTCAAGCTGCATAAAATTAATATTTCTCCTCTGATAATAAAATAAATATATCTAAAGAGCATAGGCTCTCCAAATCAGTTTCAGTCCATGGCATAAAAACGCTTTTCACCCGGATATCCGTATCCCATTCTCTCTATCGCAATACGCTCCATATAAGCTTTTTCATCTTCCGCGCTGAGTATTCTTGTATACTCGTCGTTTATCTGCCGAGCCTCGGTGATCTCCTCTCTCAGCTTATTAAGATTTTCTTCTTCCCTGACTATCTGCGCCTGCTGAGCTATAATAGCGATAACGGCGTATATAACAAGAAAAATAACGATCGCGGCAAAAATATAGCTTATAAGGGACTTGCGTTCTTTAATTTTCTTATATTTGACAGTCCCGGTCTGTTCCCCTTTATTTTCGTCGGTTCTTTGCGCCATGATATCACTTCCTTTTTGTTGTTTCCTGTCTTTTATATCTCTTTTTTTGGCAAGCGGTCACGGTTTGCGCCATTATCCGATTACACATTATTCATTATACACCACAGAGGGCTTATCTTTCAAGTTTTTTTTGCGACTTTTTTTGCTTTTTTTCAACATTGTGCATTTTAACTTAAAATAGTCTGCGGTTTTTATTGATTTTTTACTAACAAATTTTATGGGTTTCAGAAAGAAAAGCAATAATTTTAATGCAGGAACAAAAATTATTTTCTTAACAAGGCGAATTATTCCCTTAATCACAAAAACAGCGACGTTTCCCAGAGTATAATGCCACACAAAAAAGCCTGCCGCCGAGCCTGTAAGGACAAAAAATCTCAACTGACCCCTTACAAGCTCCACGGAAAACACAAAAAAACAAAGAGCGCAGAAAAGCATATATAAAACATCTTCAAGGAAAACAACTGTCTTTTTGTGAGGCAAAGCGCCTCTTAAGCATCTGAAAATATCATATACTCCGCCGAAAAAGCCGCCTAAAAGAAGAGAATACAGAAAAATAGTAAGCTCCTCGCCGGTACTGAAAAAGGCCTCCGTACTCATTTTCTCACCTTTTATCTGAAAATCTTTGCGACAAAAGACGGCTTTTTGCGCCTGTCCTTGTCCCCGTAAACAAGAGCGTTTATATCTCCCTCCACAGAAAGATTCCCCGAGCTTACGTCCATGGAATTTACATGAAGCTTCTTTCCTCTTATTTCAAGCTCTCCAAGCTGGGTATAAAGCCTTATCAGATTTTCATCAAAGCTGTCCACATCGGTCACACCTGTAAGTTCAAGACGGTTTCTGTTTTCAAGTATAAGATTGTGGCTTCCTGTAATTTTCTGTTCTGTCAAGATCCTCACCTCTGAAGTTTAAATCGTCGCCGAGGAGCTTTGCTCTTCAGTTTTTCAGTGGAGGATTAAAACCCCCACCGAAAAACTGAATGGAACCCTGCCTCCTATTGGAGGCAGATCATCCCATAGGAGGCGGACCCGCCTAATATGAGGCAAACCTGCTGAATAATCAGCAGGGGGACATCGGCGACATGGTTGTAATGTAATATATTTATATTAACTTCAGGTTGTCCGTTATTCGTTCATAAACAAGTCTTTTTAAATTCACTGAAAATATACAAAAATCTAAACGTTTTCGTTCAAAAATAATTTTTTAAATTGTTGCAAAGCGATGATAATATTGTTATAATTAATTCGTATAGGCAAATATAATTTTACCTGTTTGAAAGGAGGAAAGATTGCTGTTTTAAATCACAGCAATACCGGCTATGAATATAAACTATAACGAAAAGGAGCGTTCCTTCAGACTTGACGCAAAGGATACCTCCTATATGTTCAAGATTGTTGATGACGGATATCTCTGTCATGTCTACTACGGAAAAAAAGTTCCCGACGAGGATCTGGGATACCTTTTAAGGCTTGACGAAAGCCCCAAGACTCCAAGGGAAAATATGCGCGATAAAGCAACCTTCATGGATACTCTTCCTTTTGAGTATTCCTGCTTCGGACTGGGCGATTACAGAGAGTCCTGTATAAAAATAGTTGACCAAAACGGCTGTACCACAGTTGACTTAAGATACGTTTCCCACAGGATATACAAAGGAAAGCCGGCACTTGCGGGACTTCCTGCGACTTTTGTGAACAACGACGACGAGGCTTCGACCCTTGAAATAACCTGTATCGACAAACCCACAGGGTTGCAGGCAACGCTTTTTTACACAGCTTTTACAAATCTTGACGTTATCACAAGAAGCATAACTCTCAAAAATACGGGTGAAAAGCCCATCGAGATAACAAGGGTGCTTTCCGCCTGCGTCGATTTTGACGACGACTGCTACGACATGATAACCTTAAACGGCTCATGGGCAAGAGAACGCCATATGGAACGTGCTCCGCTCCACCACGGAAAGCAGTCTATCGATTCAATAAAGGGAGAAAGCTCTCACCAGAACAACCCCTTTGCGGCTCTTGTTTCTCACAACGCAGACGAGGACATGGGCGAAGCTTTCGGTTTCAACTTTGTTTATTCAGGAAATTTCTTCGCTCAGGCTGAGGTTACCCAGCACAAGAAAACAAGGTTTGTAATGGGAATAAACCCTCTTGATTTCGGCTGGAAGCTTGAAAGCGGCGAGGAATTTGTCGCTCCCGAAGTTGTAATGGTACATTCAGACAGCGGAATCGGCAAAATGTCAAGAACTTTCCACGACCTGTACAGACAAAACCTTATAAGAGGCGAATATAAGGACAAGCGCAGACCTGTTCTTATAAACAACTGGGAAGCTACATATTTTAATTTTGATACCGATAAGCTTATTTCAATTGCAAAGGAAGCTTCAAAGCTTGGAATTGAAATGCTTGTTATGGATGACGGCTGGTTCGGACACAGAGAGTCGGACAACTCTTCTCTCGGCGACTGGTTTGTAAATGAAAAAAAGATAAAAGGCGGACTCAAATATCTTGTTGACGAGGTAAACAAGCTTGGAATGAAATTCGGCATATGGTTTGAGCCTGAAATGGTCTCTCCGGATTCGGAGCTTTACAAGGCGCATCCCGACTGGGCTATACAGGTAAAGAACAGAGAACTTACCATGTCCAGAGAACAGTACATTCTTGACTTTTCAAGAAAGGAAGTCAGGGACTATGTGTACTCCATGATGAAAAATATCCTTGACAGCGCAAATATCGAGTACATAAAATGGGATATGAACAGACAGGTGACCGAGCCGGGCTCGCTGGCGCTTCCTCCCGAAAGGCAAAGGGAAATATGGCACAGGTACGTTCTGGGCGTTTACGACCTTATGAACAGGCTCACAACCGATTATCCCCATATCTTACTTGAAAACTGTTCCGGCGGAGGGGCAAGATTCGATCCGGGTATGCTTTATTACAGCCCTCAGATCTGGACCTCGGACGATACGGACGCAATCGAAAGACTCAAGATACAGCACGGAACCTCCCTTTGCTATCCGTGTTCCGCAATGGGCGCCCATGTTTCAGACTGTCCAAACCATACAGTCGGCAGAAACACGCCTTTTAAAACAAGAGGACACGTCGCAATGGTAGGAACATTCGGATACGAGCTTGACGTTACAAAGATACCCGAAGAGGACAGGAACTCAATTCCCGGACAGATCGAGGAATTTAACAAATACAACGCTCTTGTAAGAACGGGAGATCACTACCGCATCGGAAATACCTTTGAAAACATCGAATGGGACGCATGGATGTTTGTTGCAAAGGACAAGAGCGAGGCTCTGTTTGAATTTGTCCAGATTCTTGCAAGACCAAACTACCGCTCAAGAAGAATAAAGCTAAAGGGACTTGACCCCGACGCTTACTACTATGAAGAGAGCGAGCCTGACAGAAAAATATCGGGAGCGGCTCTTATGAACGCCGGAATAAATATTGCAAAGATCTGGAACGGCGACGGTATCTACGGAGATTTCTCATCTAAGATACTTCATTTCATAAAAGCATGAAACTACTGAGCAAAAAAGACAAAGCCGGTATTTCCGGCTGTCTTTTGAATTGATATTGTAAACGTTATCTTATAAAAAGAAGGAGGAAAGCTTTTTTAAAAAGCATATAGGCATATGAAAATTACAAAAATTATTGCGGTTATCACATCGGCGGCGCTTATTGCAGGCTGTCTTGCTTCCTGCTCGAAGGATGATTCGTCCTCAAGCGGCTCTGACGGAGATGGCACAGGCTGGGAAAACGAGACCTACTACAATGCAGAACACACCGATACAGGCTACAATTGGGGAAACGTTGAAATAGTAGGTGGAGGATTTGTTCCTGCCATTATTTATAACGAATCCGAGGAAGGGCTTGTTTACGCAAGAACAGACATCGGCGGCGCATACAAAATGAATAAGGAAACAGGCAGATGGGAATGTATCACCGACTTTGTGGGAGGCGACGACTGGAACTATATGGGCATTGAAAGCATTGCCACAGACCCCATTGAACCAAATAGAGTCTATCTTGCCACGGGAACATACACCAATCAGGGCAACGGTGCGATTTTCATTTCTGAAGATTACGGTGAAAACTGGGTAAAGGCTGAGATTGACACGGCTATGGGCGGAAATGAAGTCGGCCGAGGTGCGGGAGAGCGTCTTATGATCGACCCCAACGACAACAGTATTCTCTACTTTGCTTCAAGAATGGACGGCCTATTCAGGTCTGACGACTACGGAAGGACATGGGAAAACGTTTCTTCATTCCCCACAACAGGAGGCTACATAGAGGACGATTTTTCCATTGGTCTTACATGGATAGCCTTTGACAAGTCAAGCTCTCAAAAAGGAGAAGCTACAAAAACCATCTTTGTCGGCGCACCGAGAGGCGAAAGCGATGAAATAATTTTTCGCTCGGACGACGCAGGAGAAAGCTGGACTGCCGTCGCATCTCCGGAATTTGCAGGCATAGACCCCGGCAATGTGAAAATGAAGCCTATTCAAGGAAAAATATCTTCCGACGGATATCTCTATGTTACCTTCAGCGACAAGGTAGGACCTAACAACGTTACCAAAGGTTATGTCCAGAAATATAACATTGCAAACGGAACATGGACCGACATTACACCCCCTATCTCATACGCCTGCGGTTACAGCGGACTTGCACTTGACGCAAACGATCCGCAGACGGTTGTTGTAACAACTCTTTGTCTTTGGAGCAAGGTGGACAACGTTCTTGTTACCCATGACGGCGGAGAAAGCTGGGTCGGCTTCTGGCAACCGGGAACCGAAGAGGATCAATATGAGCTTGATATTTCAGACTCCCGGTGGCTTGACTGGCATGGACAACTCAGACTCGGCTGGTGGATGACCGGAGTTGCAATGAATCCGTTCAATTCAGATGAGATAATGTACGGCACAGGAGCTACTATTTTCGGCACAACAAACCTTTCAGCTCTGGGTACGGGAGAAAAGGTAAATGTGACTGTAATGTGCGAGGGAATTGAAGAAACGGCCATTGACAATTTCGTTTCGCCAAAGGATACCGAGGAGGGCGCACCCGACCTGTATTCAATTATGGCTGACATTTACGGATTCAGACACGACGACGCAACAGTTGCTCCCGAAGAGCACTATGGAGATTTCAGATCTACCTCAATAGACTGCGGTATGGACAATTACAAGGTAGTTGTAAGGACCACTGCCGACACATCGTTCGGAAAAGGCGTCTGGTACAGCCTTGACGCAGGAGATACATGGCAGGAGGTAGCGTCCCTTCCTAACGGGCTTGAACGTTCAGACGGCGGTCAGGCAGTTCTTTCAACAGACGGAAAGACTCTTATATTAATGCCCGGACAGCCCGGCTCCGAGGCTTATCTTACAACAGATTTTGGTGAGACTTGGACAAAGTGCGAGGGACTTCCCGGAGATTCAAAGCTTGAATCAGACGCTGTTAACCCTGATATTTTCTACGGAGTATCGGACGGCTCGTTCTATGTAAGCCGTGACGGAGGAAGGAATTTTGAGTTTATGACAAAGTTCCTGCTTACAAATTTCCAGTTTGAAGCAAACCCGTTTGCCGAGGGCGAACTTTATATCTCGGCAGGTTCAGGCGGAGTATACTTCCTTGACATTGACGACGGAGAACTTATCGGTCTTTCATCAGGGATAGAAGTAACTTCTATCGGACTTGGCAAACCCGCCGACGGTTCGGAAGACCCGACAATTTTTGTAATGGGAAGCACAGAAACCGACGGAAACGGAGTTTACCGCTCCACAGACAACGGAAAAACATGGAAGCGTATTAATAACGATACCCAGAAGTGGGGAAATGTAAACTCACGGATCTCAGGCGACCCGAAAACATTCGGAAGATGCTACATTTCCACCAACGGCAGAGGTATCATCATGGGAAATGACTCTACTGTTCAATGAGAACAATAATTAATTGACATAAACTCCTCTTTCATTATGGAAGGGGAGTTTTATTGTTGTGCAAAACAAAGCTTAGGCTATACTTATCTGATAAAAACTATTTCTCGGCGCCGGGAGCTTGTGATAAGAATATTATTATAGCTTTGAATAGTTATATATAGTAACTTTTAATTTGAATTTAAATCGGAGCAAAGCGTTGATACTTACATCTCCTTCGGAGCTATACATCTCTTTCAGAGCTATACATCTCTTTCAGAGCTGTGCTTAATCACGTTGCGACGATTGCAATCTGTCGCCGAGGAGCAAAGCTCCTCAGTTTTTCAGTGGGGGATTAAAACCCCCACTGAAAAACTGAATGGAACCCAGCCTCCTATAGGAGGCTGGTCCGCTGAATAATCAGCAGGGGGACATCGGCGACTTGGTTATACTATTATAATAAAACAATAAGTTACATTGTAAGAACTCCTGAGTCTGACTCAAATAAAAGTAGGATCTGTTCTTCTTTTCCGGTCTGGGTATCGATATAAACAAGCACCTTTCTTCCGTTTTGTGCAGTGCAGGTAAACTCGTAGCAGTAAACCTCATTCTGTGAATCGGAAGGAATGACTGCAAGTCTGGATTTTTGTACTTCAAGAAGCGGAGATAACAGATTTCTTGCGTCATCTTCAGAAATTTCGGGAGCTTTTAATTTACGCTCTGTATGATTGACAATATAACCTCTTGCGTCAAAACCTAAAATTTCGCCGTTGTCAAGGGCTACCGATACTTTTATTAGATCGGTGTAATATATAACGTCACCTTCTTTGCAGGCAAAATTAATTGTAAGAACATTGTCGTAAGCCTCATAATAGGTGGTGGTCATATTTTCAATTCCAAGCTTGTCAAGATAATCAAGGGCAAGATTTACTCCGGTGGAGTTGCTTATAACAGCGGCCTGGGGCTGACGGCTTTTAAGCATATAATTTATATAACAGCCGTTTTTGGTAATGCTTACTGTTACACCTTTTCCTGAAAAAACGTAAGACGGAGTAACTCCCTCTTCTTCGCTTTCAAGGTCAAGGGCCGTCATATTAAGATTTGCCGCAGTAGCAGCACGGCTTTTTGCCTTGTCCTCAGAAACGGGTTCTGCATCCTCAAGCATAAGTGCTTTCTTTTCGAGAATATGATCTGAAAAAGGACCGTCGTAAATCAGAGTAGGATAACTGTCAAAACCTTCTTCAAAATCGGTAAAGCCCTCCGTAACAGTGGGAGGAGTTTCCTCGTCAAGTCCTTCCGAAGCGCCTGTTACCTTGTCTAAAGAAAGCTGACCGTTATTTGCTCTTGCTTCAAGCTCCCACATATCCGCAGAAAATTCCTTGGAAAAATCGTACAGGGAAGAAAGCTTTTTGTATTGATCCTCGGTAAGCTTTTCTCCGTCTCTGACTTTTTCGGAAAGACTAAGAGCATAGTTTCCTACTTGGGATAAAAATTTGTATGTGTTTTCAAGCTGAAGTTCAGCCGTGGGAAGCTGAGAAAGGGCAGCCTTTGCAGCGGTGGATTCCCGCCAGAGTTTTGAAGAAAGAGAACTCAACATCTCAGGCGTTCCCGAATATATCCCTTTTTCCAAGGTCGCAGTAATGTTGTCTGCGGCGGCGGAGAGATCCTCTACCGCACGAAGATAGCTGTATTCTATGGTTTGAGCCTGGTTTTTATTGCGGCTTGCAAGACTGATATTTCCGGCTAAGGAAAATGCGGAAATTGCAATCGCAAAAGAAATTATCCGCACAAGCCCTCGTTTTGTAACAGTCATGTTCTTAAAATTCCTTTCAATTTTCTTTTGAAATTATTATTGCCTGAAAAGCTTTGGTTATACTTTTTGTGCCTTGAATATGTTAAAAAATTTCCGTTGAAGTTTTTTAATATATATGGTATAATGAACACAGAGTGTTTATTAAAGAATTGTGTCCTCGCAGTACGCTGCGTATCGGACTATTATACCTCCATTGAAAGTCTGAACGGAAACCGCCTTATAGGAGGCAGACCTGCCGAATACTGCGGCAGACGCGCCGAATACTGCGGCAGACCTGCCGAATACTGCGGCAGACCTGCCGAATACTGCGGCAGACCTGCCGAATACTGCGGCAGACCTGCCGAATACTCGGCAGGGGGACATCGGCGACTTGGTTATAATTTATTAAAAGGAGCTTTATCATGCATTATCTTGACAATGCCGCAACAACAAAGCCATCAGTGGCTTGCGTTAAAGCAGTAAATCATGCTCTTTGTGAAAACTTCGGAAACCCTTCAAGCCTTTATCGTCTTGGGATAGACGCTGAAAAAGCAATAAACGAAGCAAGAGAAAATATAGCCGCAGTCCTTGGCTGCGACATGGGAGAAATCTATTTTACTTCATGCGCTACTGAAAGCTCAAACACTGTGATTTTCGGAGCGGCTGAAAATTTCGGCAAGCGAAAGAAAAAAGCGGTAACTACCACTGTTGAACATCCATCTGTTGCCCACTGCTTTGACAAACTTGAAAAAGCGGGATTTGAAGTGGTCAGAATATCTCCTGATGAAAAGGGAGAAATAAAGGCTGAGGAAATAATAAGCGCCGTTGATGAAAATACTTTTCTGGTTTCATGTATGCTTGTGAATAACGAAACAGGATATATTCTTCCCGTTTCAGAAGCCTTTAAACGTATAAAGAAAAAGTATCCCGAATGTATAACCCACTGCGACGGAGTACAGGGATTTCTGAAAATTCCATTTAAAGTTAAAAGCCTTTACGCAGACTGTATTTCTTTAAGCGGTCATAAAGTCCATGCCTCAAAAGGCGTCGGAGCTTTGTATGTAAAAAAAGGAGTACGCATTGCTCCTTATATAATAGGCGGAGGTCAGGAAAAGAATTTCAGAAGCGGCACCGAATGCGTACCTCTTATTTCAGGTTTTGGAGCTACTGTAAAGGAATTATCCTTGACAATTGATGAGCGTTATAAGCAGGCGCTTGAATTGAAGAAATACCTTGCTGAAAAACTCGAAAGTTGTAAAGGTATTAAACTTAACAGTAAAGAAAACTCGTCTCCTTACATAGTAAGCGTGGGGGTAGAAAATATTAAGGCGGAAACACTTCTTCACTATCTTGAAGCAAGAGAAATTTATGTTTCAAGCGGTTCGGCCTGTTCAAAAGGCAAAAGGTCATCGGTACTTGAAAGCTTCAGGATTCCCGGAAAATATCTTGATTCAACTATACGTGTAAGCTTTTGTGAGTTTAACACAAAAGAGGATATTGACGCACTTGTTACAGAAATCAAAAAGGCTCAGAATAATCTTGCTAAAATTAAGAAATAAAGATGCAATGAAAGGGTATGAAACATGAGAGAAATAATTCTTGCTAAATACGGAGAAATCGCCCTCAAGGGATTAAACAAGCACACTTTTGAGGATATGCTTGTTAAGAATGTAAAAAGACGGCTCAAAAAATTCGGGCAGTTTGAATATTTTCGCGCCCAGTCAACTCTTTACATACAGCCGGAGGACGAGAATATCGACATGGATCTTGTTATGGAGGCCATGGAAAAAATCTTTGGAATAGCAAAGCTTTGCCGAGCGGTGGAAGTTGAAAAGGATTTTGGGAAAATAGCCGAAAAGGGAATTGAATATGTTTCGGAAGCGCTGGAAGATGCCGACACATTCAAGGTCGAGGCTAAAAGAGCGGATAAGCGTTTTCCCATGAAGTCGCCTGAAATATGTAGCCGACTGGGTGAAATTATTCTGGAAAGGTTTCCGCATCTTACAGTTGATGTTAAAAATCCAAATGTGACAGTTACTGTTGAAATAAGAGAAAAGGGAGCGTATATCCACGCTGTTAAGGTTGACGGTGCAGGAGGAATGCCTGTAGGAAGCTCCGGCAGGGCTATGCTTCTTCTTTCGGGAGGAATAGATTCACCTGTTGCAGGATACATGATGGCCAAAAGAGGAGTTCATCTTTGCGCCGTTCACTTTGAATCTCCGCCGTATACTTCCGAAAGAGCAAGAATGAAGGTTGAAAAACTGGCTTCCATTATGGCAAGATACTGCGGACAGATCAAATTTTTTTGTGTTCCGTTCACGGAAATTCAGGAAAAGATAAGGGAAAATTGCAGTGAGGAATACTTTACAATCATTATGAGACGGTTAATGATGAGGGTGGCTCAGAGGCTGTGCGGTGAAAATGACATATCGGCGCTTGTGACGGGTGAAAGCATCGCTCAGGTGGCAAGCCAGACTATGGCGGCTATGGTATGTACCGACGCAGTATGCAAAATGCCTGTTTTCAGACCGGTTATCGGTATGGATAAAAAGGAGATAATTGAGATATCAAGAAAGATAGGCACTTTTGAAACTTCAATCGAACCTTATGAGGACTGCTGCACCGTGTTTACACCTAAGCACCCCAAAACAAAACCGATTCTGGAAAACGTTGAAGCAGAAGAGGAAAAATATGATTTTTCAGAGCTTGTTGACAAGGCTGTTCACGAAACAAGAATTTATAATATTGACGCTTGCTGATTTGGTTTAATAATGCGGCAGAGTTTAATTTTCTTATATAAAAAGTTACAAGTAATTTACAGGGTTTTACATCAGAAAAGGTTAAACAAAAGCTTTGTGTTAACATTTCATACAATATTTCAGCCAAAATCATGTGCAGATTGCTCAAAAATCAGGAGGTGATTTTGTTGCAGAACACTAAAAATGACAATTTGGTTACAGAAACTATTGACTTTGTAACAAAGAATGTAGTAAAATTATTATATCAGCAGGGCGTAACTATAGCTTGCGCCGAAAGCTGTACCGGCGGAATGCTTTGCGAAAAGATAACGTCGGTTCCGGGAGCGTCGGAGGTTTTTGAGATGGGAATAGTCTCTTATTCAAACCGTATAAAGACGAAGCTTCTGGGTGTGCCCGAAGAGATCCTTGAAGAATATGGAGCTGTATCGGAACAAACCGCTCGGCTGATGGCAAAAGGTGCTGTCAGCAGATCAGGTTCACAAATAGGGGTTGCTGTTACCGGAATAGCAGGTCCGGGAGGCGGCACAGAGAAAAAGCCTGTTGGAACCGTTTTTGTGTGTGTTATTAAAAACGAAAACGGAAAAGAAATCGTTGATGTAAGAGATCTTGCACTTTATAAAGAGGAAAAGAATCTGACACGAGAAAAGGTAAGGCAGCTTACGGTGCTTAAAGCCCTTGAAATGGTTGAAAAAATGTGTGGACAAAATGAAGCGGAGGGATGATATGTCAATGGCAAGTGAGCTTTCGGGAAGCAAAGCTCCGAAGAAGGATGAAAATTTCTTTGTCAGGGTTTTGAAATACTTCATTCCGTGGAAGGGCGACAGAGCGGGAGAGATAATCAGAAAATTTGTTTTTGCAGCGTCTGTTGTGTGCTTCTGTATCTCGGTGCAGGGCGTGCTTGGTTATTACAAGGTGGACACAAAAGAGGTTGAAAGGCAGGAACAAATAGCAGATCTTGCACCTGTTTTCCCTGATGACGATGTTGTTTATGTTCCTCCCGAAAAAGATGAACAGACGGGGGAGATAATAACAGGCGACGATGGAGAGAACGGGACGTCTGTAGGAGAACAGTGGGATCAGCTTTTGGCTGAAAACAGCGATGTTATAGGCTGGATAAAGATACCTACTTTTTTAGATGAGGACGGGAATATGATAATAAATTATCCCGTTATGCAGACAGAAAAGCAGTATGAGCTTTCAAACGGCGAAACAGAGGACTGGTATCTTCACCACAACTTCGACGGAAACTGGAATGAATCGGGAACGATTTATGCGGACTGGAGAATAAAAATTCAGTCGGCTACCGAACATGCAGACAATATTGTGCTTTACGGTCATCACATGAGGCGTCTGGGAAATATGTTTACAAGACTTGCGGAATACAAGTCGGGAGTTGAATTTTTAAAACAGAATCCCATTATTTCCTTTGATACGCTTTATACGAGAAACCAGAAATTCATAATAATTGGCTGCTACGTTGCGAGCATTGAAGAGGATCAGGATAACGGAAATCTGTTTGACTATTGGAGATACCGCAACTTTGACGACGAACATTCTTTTGAAACTTTTATATCGGAAATAGAAAAAAGAAGTTGGTATTCAAGTGATATTGAATGTAACGAGGACGACGACTATATAACTCTTTCTACCTGCACGAATGAAGCGGGAAGCGGAAGACTCAGATGGGTCATAACCGCAAGAAGAGTAAAACCATCAGACGACATAGATAAACTCGTTGAATCATATAAAGAAAAAGCTGACGAGGATATCTACTTCCCGCGGGTATGGATAAATGCCGAGGGGAATAAAAAGAAATACGACGGCTGGTGGTACTGATAATTTTGCAAACATTGCCGTGAGGCAGAGTTAATATATAAAGCTTTGCAGGGGCTTGGAGAGGTCTTGCAAAGAGCGAAACGCCATCGCTTAAGCGTTTTGCGGAAAGGTTAAGTGAATTATGAGCAAAAATGAGAAGTTAAAGGCAGATATGCCGGCTGTTCCTGAAACGGTTAAGGTAACTGTTACCGACCAGGAGATCGACGAAATCATGCTGACGACTGATCTGAGGAGTAATCCTTTGAAGGACGCTTGTACTGAAACTGCTGATGAGATCGTAGAAGAGATAACAAGAGAGATCGAGCTTGCAGAGATCAGGAAAGCAATTGATTCCGAAATGGAATCGGGCAAGTCTGAAACCGGAGATGTTTCGGAAGCAGAAGAAAAAGAAAAGGCTGAAGAAACGGAAACCACGGTACATAGGATAAACGCTAAAAGACTTGGAATGATGCTTACAGCAGGAGCTGTATGTGTGTTCACAGCAGGCGTTGTGGGTCTTATGGGACTTGTAAACGGTGGAGTTGAAACCAAGGCTGAAAATGAAAGCGAAAGCTTTGTCGCATTAAGCGAAATGGAGGCTGAGGACAGCGATCCTGCAGTTCCGGCTACAATGAGCTGGTGGATGGCAGGAATTAATGAAAATGACATTATCGATGATGAAGAAACTTCAGGTTCAGTCACAACATCAGTAACAACAGCACCGCAGGAAAAAACAACACCTGAGGAAACGACAACTGAAAAGACGACAACCACTGCGGAAGAAACAACAACTACAACGGCAAAAACTACTACATCGGCAACTACAACCACACCTGAAAAGACCACTACTGCCGCTCCTGTTACGACTACCGCAAAGAAGACAGAATATACCACAGAGAAGATCGATGAAACAGTTTTCTACCTTACTGATAATGTAAACCTCAGAAAGGGTGCGGGAACAAATTACGATAAGATAACTACTCTTAAAAAAGGTACCGCAATTACTGCTACACATAAGTGCAGCAATGGCTGGTATAAGGTAACTGTGGGTGATAAGACAGGCTATCTCATAGATGATTATCTTACCACTAAAAAACCTGCACAGACAACAACTACTACCGCTAAGCCGGCAGATACAGCAACCAATGCGCCTGCACAGAACGCTGAGGATACGGCTGCGTCAAGCAAACCTGTTATCAGCTATACCGATGAAGAACTTCAGATGTTCTACTATGTTGTTGAAGGCGAAGCGGGAGGCTGTTCAGATAAGGCAAAGCTTGCTGTTGCGAACGTTATTATCAATAGAGTTCAGAGTTCTAAATTTGCAAATACCCTTACGGGTGTTCTTACTGCAAAGGGTCAGTTTACTGCAATAAAAAACTATTATAACAAGAGCAGAACGCCTACAAGTTCCACAAAGGATTGTGTAAAGCGTGCTCTTGCAGGCGAGGATAACTCAAACGGCGCAATCTATTTCTATTCAAAGAGATATTGCTCACAGAGTACCGCTAACTGGTTTGAATCCCTTACATTCTGTCTTGAAGTAGACGGTCAGAGATTCTTCAAATAATAAAAAACAAAGAACGCTCAGCGCCTTAATGGCTTTATATGGGCGTTCTTTTTTGTGGTTATAACTAAATCTTATAATGATTTATTGTGGAGAATGACAAAGGTTTTATTTGCTCTTGAAAAAGTGATGAAAATATTTTATAATTAAAGTGTATATAAAAGTTCATCAATTGAAAGGCGGATAGTTTATGAAATTTGAAAATACTCAGGTGTGGGGATTTGAACACGCAATCCGCGGAATGAGAAATCCACTTAATTCCTGGGCAAGATCAGACAGTAAATATGACGAAAACGGAAATTATATTCTCGGTCCTAATGACATGGATCTTGCTAAACGCCTTATCAAGGGCGGAACAGAACACAGAAAATATTTAAGACAGATATTTATTTCTGTGGATATAACTGCGCCTATATACTGGTGGAAGGAATTTGATACATATAAGGTGGGTACAACCTCAAATTCAACAAGCACCATGCATAAGCTTGCAACAACGCCTATAACTCCCGACTGTTTTGAAACAGACGATTATTGTAAGGAGCTTGACGTGGGAGGAAAAAGCATCGAAACCATCGTAAATGAAAATATAATTGACGTCATGGAAAAGCTCCGTGTTGCCTATCTTGAAACAAAGGATAAAAAATACTGGAAAGAGCTTATAAGATGGCTTCCGGAAGGCTGGCTTCAGACAAGAACTATTTCCATGAACTATGAAAATGCGGTAAATATGTATTTTCAACGGAAGGATCATAAGCTTTCGGAATGGTCGTCGGCTTTTACAAGCTGGGTGACGAGCCTGCCGTATTTTGAAGAATTAATTTTGAAATAACCAAGTCGCCGATGTCCCCTGCCTAAACGGCAGGGTTCCATTCAGTTTTTCAGTGGGGTCTTAATCTCCCACTGAAACCCTGAGGAGCAAAGCTCCCATTTGCAGCTTGCTGCAGTCAGCGACGGGTTGCTTTTCGTCGCAACGTGATTAAGCACAGCTCTGAAAGAGATGTTTGCTCTGAAAGAGATGTTTAGCTCTGAAAGAGATGTAATTATCAACGCTTTGCTACGATTTAAATAATTTGTCAGGAGGTATATTATGGACTTTTTCAACAAAATAGGAAAAACAATTTCTAACGGCGTCAGTGGCACTGCAAGCAAGGCCAAGGAGTTAACCGAGGTGCAGAAGTTAAACAGCACCATTAACCAGCAGAAAAACGAGATTGAGTCAAAGTACGCTGAGATGGGTAAGTTTTACTTTGAAAAATTCGGCGAAAACGGTCAGATTGGCGAGCTTAACGCTTTGTCCGCAGAAATCAGAAAAATTCTGGAAGAAATTGAAGCAAATAAGGATAAGATAAACGAAATAAAGGGACTTAAAAAGTGCGAAAGCTGCGGCGAGCCTATTGACAACGGAAGCGTTTTCTGCCCGATTTGCGGCGCAAAGCAGTCCGTAGTTGTTCCTAACTGTGTAAAGTGCGGCTCAGTTCTTGAAGAGGGCGCAAAATTCTGCGCTAAATGCGGAACAAGACAACCTGATATCGAATCGCCTGTTCCTGCTCAGCCTGTTGCGGTTCCTGCTTCTGCCGAACCTGTACCCCAGCCGGAGCCTGTTGTCCCCGAGGAAGTTATAATCAAGCCCGAACCTGTAATTGAACCTGAACCTTTGATTGAATCTGAACCGGTGGTTGAGCCCGAACCTTTGATTGAATCTGAACCTGTGGTTGAACCCGAACCGGTGGTTGAGCCTGAGTCGGAGATAGTTCCGGAGTTTGATAAATCGGAGGAAGATGTTGTTCCGGATTTTGTTCCCGCACAAGAATTTGATGCAGACGACATTGCTCCTGTTGAGAAAATAAATGAACCTCAGGCAACTGCTGAGGTTTCGGGAAAGGCTTGCCCCAATTGCGGAAGCTTTGTCCCGGAGGATTCGGCTTTCTGCACCGAGTGCGGCACAAGCCTTAAGGAAGAGCCGAAAAGCGGCGGCTTTGTGTTCTGTACAAACTGCGGGAATAAGGAAGAAGCAGGGACTAAATTCTGCTCGCAATGTGGAACAAAGCTTGATTAAGGAGGAATAATATGCCGCATATTACTATAAAAATGCTTAAAGGAAGAACCGATGAACAGAAAAAGCTTGCTGCCGAGAAGGTAAAAGAAGCTCTTATTGAGGCGATTGGATGCACTGAAAATCATGTTTCCGTGTCGGTAAGCGATTATACTCCTCTTGAATGGCAGGAACAGTTCAAAAAAGAAATAACCGAAAATCCGGATATTGTTATTACTCCTGATTATAAACCTGAGGATTTGTTGTGATGAACGAATTTCTTAAAGGAAAAGACGTGATATTGGCTTCTGCTTCCCCAAGGAGGCAGGAGCTTATGGCGTATTTATGCCATAAATTTTCTGTTGTTCCTTCCAAGGTCGACGAGTTCATACCCGATGAAATTCGCAATGGTTTTACCGACAAAGCTTTTGAAACGGCGGTTTATCTTGCTAAGATCAAATGCGAATGGGTAGCGAAAGATAACGAAAGATCGGTAGTTATCGGTTGCGACACTGTTGTGGCTGTAAATGATGAGATACTCGGAAAGCCTGAAAACGATGAGGACGCAAAGAGAATGTTAAGGCTTCTTTCGGGGAAAACTCATAGGGTTATAAGCGGAGTATGCGTTGCTTTTAAAGAAAAAGAGATGACTTTTGGTTGTGAAACTGAGGTAACATTCCGTGATATAAAAGAACACGAAATAGACGAGTATGTTAAAAGCGGTGAACCGTCTGATAAGGCGGGAGCATATGCCATTCAGGGACAAGGCTGTCTTTTTGTAACCGGAATAAGGGGGGATTTCTTTAACGTTGTGGGATTTCCTGTTTCAATGATAAATTCTAAACTTGGAGAATTTGCCAAGGATTTATACTGAGGAGAACTTAATGGGACTGTTTTCAAAGAAGAAAAAGGAGGAAACTCCGTATAAGGAAATAATGAAATACCACGGAAAATCCATTTCTTCCGCAGTTGAACGAGCAGGGGGAGAGGAGATAGCCCTTGGAAAAAAAGGAGGCATTTCAATTACCGACAGCGAGATATCCGTTGTGTGCGACGGGTCGCAGGTGTTCAGATGCCTTACAAAGGGAGCTGTTGTTTGTACTCTTATGAGCGGAAACGGTTGCGATATAAAAGGATTTGACTCTCAAACAAATAAACGCCGACATGTGATATGCTACTATGCAAAGATATCAAATTGAGGCATTAAACATAATTTAAAATTATTACAAGTTATATAAAATAACCGCTCTCTGAAACTAAGTTCAAAGAGCGGTTGATTTATATTTTTATTGCGGACTATTGCTTGAATATTATTCTCAGAAAATTATACAAATGCGGGATTACGCTTGTGTGGTCGTGACCTGTCAAGGACATCTGATGCCATAAGTGAGGGACTCCGTTTTTTGTCAGAATATCATGATAGGAGTTTGGAAAGCTTCCCACAACTCCGTCAATCTGTGATGCGCTTATCATTAAAACGTAAGGCGGATTGTCGGTAAAAGTCATTTCACATTCCTGCATCTGCCCCGGGTGCATGGCTGACCCTGATACGGGTACAAGGCCCGGCGCCGGGCAGACGGCTCCTATATAGCCAAAGGTATCCGGCATGGAAAATCCTATGAACAAGGACTCTCTTCCGCCCATGGAAAAGCCTGTTATTGCGGTGTTTCCTCTTCCCTTTGCCACTGAAAATTTGCTTTCTATAAAGGGAATAAGGTCGGTTCTGAGATCGTTTATAAAATTGTCGTAGCTAAGTGAATTTACAAGATCCATTTCTGTGCAGTAGGGCATATCCTTATTGCAGAAAATGTAAGGCAAAACAATTATCATTTCTTCAGCCTCGCCTTTGTCAATAAGATTGTTAAGCATTGTTGAAAGGTGAACCTGATCACTTGCCATCCAGTTTTCGTCGCTATAGTAGCCGTGAAGAATATAAAGAACGGGATATTCCTTATCTTCTGAATAATTTTTGGGGAGCAACACATTTACAGGGGTTTCACGTTCTGCGGTCTGAGAATAGTATGTATAGCGCATAAATGTGGGATAATCCACGTTTTCACGCTCTGTAACGATGTCCTCCGGTGCATGTTCAACGATATCGTATTTTATTTTTTCCATATAGCTTTCCACCGTTTCATTTGGAATTTCATTGGAGGTCGTTAGTCAGGTAATTCTAACTTGACCCTCTGAGCAACGTTTCCTGCGACAGTTGCAATCGTCCCGGTCGATTTTAAGCATATTTAATCGGCTTTGTTCAGATTTTAAATTGCCATTATCAGTGCGGGTTTTTGTATCACATTATTTTCGGCGTTTCTTTTTCTTTTTTCGTACCGAGAAGCCGAAAGAGCCAAGACGCTTGCCCAAAGAGTAATACTCCCCGTGGCAGTAGGCTAAAAGTCCTGATTTTTCCAAGGCAAGTCTGCCGCTTGGATCGATAAGCTCTTTTGCAACATCGACAGAAACTATGTCCGCTAAAAACATATGGTGGCTTCCAAGTTCAATAACGTCAGTGACCATGCATTCAAGGGTAACAGGACTATCGTCCAATATGGGTGCGTCAATTGAGAAAGCGTCGCTTGCGCAAAGTCCGGTTTCTTTGAATTTGTCAACTTTTGCGCCACTTCGTACTCCGCAGAAATCACAGGCTTTCACAAGAGCTTCGGTAGTAAGATTTATTGCAAAGACGCCACTGTTCCTGATAAGATCATAAGAGTATCTTTCGGGACGCACCGAAATGTATGTCTTTGGAGGGATAGTGTTGATTATCCCTGTCCACGCAATTGTAAGAACATTGTCATTTCCATTGTCCCTGCAAGTCACAAGGGCAGGGGGGACAGGCGCAAGAAGCGTTCCGCCCTTCCATTTTTCCTTGCTATAACTCATTGTCGCTTTTTCCTTCCAGCTTGCTTAAAATCTTGTCGTAATCCTTGTATAATTCCTGTGTCTGGTTCTCCAGAAAGTAGTAATGTTTTATATATGGCACCATAAGCACAAGAAAGCATAATATCAGCGGTGCAAAGCCAATTATTCTTGTGATAACAAAGGCGATTACCGTCATAAGCGTCATAAGTGCAAACAAAATTGTAACGAGCAGATGAACAATGCGCTCGTGCTGGAAAAATAATATCTTGTCCTTGTGCATTTCGAGAAGCTTTTTCCAATCGGCATTATCTTTTTCAAGACAGTGTTTTATGTAATTTCTGTAATCCGTAAGATATTTTTTCATAATAAGTCCTCTTAAAGGTCAATTATTTCGGCGTTTTCAAGCTTTACGGGAAAGCTTTCGTCCTGCTTTTCAGCTTTCTTTTTAAGATCATGCAGATAAAATGCGGTAATTATTGAATCGGCATAGTTGTAATTCCGCCTTGTCTTTGAAAGAAAACCATTGCTTTTTTTGCGGGATTGTTTGCTGACATTTTTTGATTTGGCAGATTTGTCGGACGAAAAAATAAAGGTAAGCCCTGCAATTAACAGAAAGATAATTGTTTTTGGTGCAAAACTGGTGAAATCAGCGTAAAAATGCATGAATCGATTTTTCATAAAAATTCCTCCTGATAAGGCCGAATACTTAATTTAATTATAATACAAATAATCCTTATTTTCAATAGCAACCACGAATTTATGCAATATAACAACAATCAAAGGAACTACACTGCTGAATTTTAGCTATTTTAACAAGTTGACAACTACAAAATTTAATGCTATAATATTAAAGTCGTCAAACGACAAAGAAAATCAAATTATTTTGCGGTAGTGCTGGAATAGGCAGACAGGCACGTTTGAGGGGCGTGTGTCTTTGACGTATGGGTTCAAGTCCCATTTACCGCACCATACTTGGACAATGAAATAGATGTCCACTCCGAAAAGTCCGTATTTGCGGGCTTTTTTTGTGCTTTTTAAGCCGAAAGATTTAAGGTTAAAACCGTAGATGCTTCTTCGCCTTTTTTATCGAAGTGTAATGTTTGTGCTGGGTGGAGTTACGGCAACACTGTCGGTAAAGAACGTACAAAAAAGTTCAGATCTTAAGTCCATACGTGGAAATATCCGTCACCACTTTGTGGTAGCGGATATTTTTGTGCCCGCTTATAAGTTATGCAGGAACATGAATCCGGGCGATAACGTAAAAGCCTATACGAGAAACTATAATCAAGTTGCCGATGTCCCCCTGCCTAATATTCGGCAGGTCTGCCTCATATTAGGCGGGTCCGCCTCCTATGGGATGATCTGCCTCCTGTTGGATGACCTGCCTCCCATAGGAGGCAGGGTTCCATTCAGTTTTTCAGTGGGGTTTTTAGGAATTCAATACTGAACCCATGAGGAGCAAAGCTCCTATCTGCAGCTTGC